>JAFUZN010000081.1 GCA_017476565.1 Clostridia bacterium | reverse complement strand
GAGGAAGACCCGTCGTAAACGGTCAGTACGCATAGGTTTCACGCCCTTTCACGGTACGGGAGACAATGGCGGCAGAAGCCGACAGTGTCACCTCCCGGTATGCTTTCACAATGGAAAAGGATTTCTCAGAGGTATGGCAGTTGGCCTGCATGACTTTTGCGGCCCGGGTCAGCATCCCTCTTTTAGTGGAGTCTCTAACGAGCCCCGCAAACAGGAAGACTTTGAGGTAGTCTTTGTAAGACATGGCAGTCCCGGAATAGGAGGACAGAGATGTGTTCCTCTGCGGTTCTCCTTCTCCGGTGCCCAAAAGCCCTGACAGGGTCTTTGAGTAGTCCTCGAGGACTTCCGTCACATCGGCCTTCCATTCTTTGCCCCCTTCGGAAAACGCCCCGTGAAGGGTCTGTTCCAAAGCGGAAACTCTTTTCTTGACGGCTTTTTCCACCTCAGAAAACAAGGTCGCGTAAGCGTCTTCCACTCCGTGACGAAGGGCTGAGGAAGCCGTTTCGGCGATGGACACATCCGGGTCCGTAAGGCCGGATAAGTTGGCCGCCACCACAGAGGTCAGGGGGGCCAGAGCCACGCCTTCGAACGCTGACTTTGCCACAGAGAACCCCACTGACCCTTTATCGTCCTCTGTCACCGCAGATAGGAGAAGGTCGCGGATCGCGTTCTCTGAAAGATCCTTTTTCGTGCCGTCTCCAATGAGGGTCGTGAGCCTGGCCTCCACCGGGGTCAGCACCATATTGGTGAGGGACTCCACGGCCCCTTCCGTCGTCTCCTGGAAATAACTGAGGGCCGCGTTGCTCACCTCTTCCAGCTTGTCATCCGCCGCCATTTCGATTTTGGCATAGACATCGTCACTGGTGTGGGTCGCCAGGGAAACGGCGCCCTGTCGGAGCCGCTCCGAGACCCCACCGAGACTCATCGTCCAGGTGGCAGCGTTTTTATAAAGGGGCACCGAGCCCCCTTTCAGTAGGGTCGATACATCGCTCACAGACTCCGCCATGGCCCAGGCCCCGAGGATGAGGTTTTGGGCCACCGCCACCCCCGCTCCGGTCCAGGCCGCCACAGCGGACGCTGCCGAGAGCGCCTCTGCCCGCATCTTTGCATTGGAAAAGGCATAGACCGCATTAAAAAGGACCCGCACCATGAACAGAAGGTCTACTGCAAGGTGTACATTGGTGGGCAGGTAGTCCTTCCCGAAGAGCAGGTATTCGGTCTCCCCGAAGCAGAGTGGGCCCTTCGAAAAGGCCATGCCCGCCTGGGTCTTCCCGGTCTTGCCGGTGGTGTAGCAGCTGAAGTTCTCTGAGAAAAACTCTTCGAGAAAACAGTCCGCAAGGAACCCGGTCATCCCTTCAGTCCAACAGGAAAAGAAGGAAGACAGCCCGGACATTTGTGCCTGAATGGACCACTTTTCACTGCCGGACACCGACAGGGCGTCATCACTTCCGACTGCCTCGATGGCAGCGGCAGTGGACCCCAGCACCCGGGAGACATACGTCTGCGGTACTCCGGTCACTAAGGCGTTTCGGTCCAGGTCCGGCAAAGAGAACGAGAGCTCCGACCCGGTCGTCCGGCTCCCGGCAATATACCCGTAAAGGCTGTCCTCATAATAGGCGAGGTCCGGTGCCTCCGGGTCCTGGACAGAAGCAGGGTCTTCCGCCTCTACCCGGGCTGCCTCTGCATCTGCCTTCGCGGAACGGTATTGTCGGATCGCGTTCAGGTCATTCTGCAGTTTGCCCCGAAGGGTCTCTATACCGGAGGAACTCAGGACTTCGGCAGTGGCTTTGTAGTCCCCCGCCAGGAGGGCTTTGGCCTCCCCTTCCGGCATGCGCTCGAGGGAGTCTTTCCAGGCTTTGGCAGAAGCGTCTGTTTTGGTCACTTTGGAGGAAAGACGGTCCAGTCCATCCATGATACTTTTGACGGACTGCTCTTCCCGGTCGGCATCGAACCCCTCCGACGGTGACGTCGGCAGCGCGTCGGCCAGTTTCGTCAGCTGCTTACTGACCCCGGAAAGGGACTCATAGTAATCCTGGCTTTTCGAGAGGGTCTCCGAGACCGATTTGATGTTCTGAAATGCCCCCAGCCGCTGGCTGACACCCCGGGCAAACCCGTAGGGTCCCCGGTATTTCATGTAATCGGTCACGGTCCGTTCCAGGACGTCGGGCCGGGCCAGGGAAGCTTCCGAAGGAAACGTCAGTTCAAAGGCTGTGGTGCGGGTGTCGATATAGTTCTCGCCGGCAGTTTCTCCGGCGTCCACGGTCCCGGAAAAGACGGCGGCCATCCGGGTCTCCATCGTTTCCGCAGAACGGGCCATCGCGAACATACCGTACCAGTCTTTGAGGGCCTGGTCGTAGTCGTTGAGGGCAGCGTTCCCGGTCAGGTCCAGGGCACTTTCCATCCGGGACCTGGCCGCGGAAACGCGACCGGCTTCAATGGCAAGGTAGGTCCCGCTGAACAAGGGCATGAGGATAAGGACGAGAAACAGCGACACCGAACCCTGCGCCCTGTCTTTCCAACGCTGTTCTTTCATGGCTGGACCTCCTTCCTACAGGTAATCTTTGTCGTTTGGAATGTAACGGCCGAATCGCCTCTGTAAAAACTCTTTGAGCCCCGTGTCTTCCGCCATGTCCTCTGCCAGGTCCACCGACTCCGCAAATTCCGTGGGTTTCCGCAACGCCCGCTCCGAGCGCACGGAAAAGAGTGCTTTTCCCCGGAAAGAGCAGGAAGCCGTCGCAATGACCCGACGGCCCCCGCCGGCCTCTTTCAGGTCGGAGGACAACCGAAGGCCCGGCATGACCTGCATCCCGGTCAGGCGCCGGTCCATCTCTGCCTTGCTTTCTGCCAGGGTTTCCGGGTCTGCACTGTGGGCGGAAAGCTGCCAGTAGAGCCGACCTCCGCCCACATTCCTGCTGACGGTTTCCGCCGCGTCTTCCGTGACGTGGAATGCGTAGACATGGAAAAACAGCAAAAATGTCAGGTAGAGCAGACCCGCCACCGTCAGAAGGACGATGGGGAAAACATAGGAAAACTCGATGATCTGCGCAGAGCCTTTCTCAGAGATCCATGCCGGCGCGGATCTTTTCAAACATCTTCGTAACAATGTCCGTCATCTCACTTCGGAAAATGGCCACCAGTGCAATGACAACAATGATGATGAGCACCATGGCCACGATGTTGACTTCTCCCGCCGTGTCAGTCGCAAAAGCCACTGCTTTCTGACCGGCGTAAGCTCTGACTTTTCGACTCCCGGCAAGGTACCAGGCCCAAAAAGACAGGAGCAGTCGTTTCAAAGGTTCCATCTCAAAACTCCTTTCATTTACCTGTTCAAAACAGGTTCCGGAATGCCGGCACAATGATCATGAGCAAAATGCCGACAAACATAAACAGTGTAGGAAGCAGCAACTTTTGCTCTGCCAGCTCCCCTTTCGTACGGGCGGAGTTCTTCCGGTCGGTCCAGGCTCCTGCCGCCATTTCCG
>JAFUZN010000080.1 GCA_017476565.1 Clostridia bacterium | reverse complement strand
CTGGTGGCAGTCCACCCAGTCAAAGCCCATGGTGTTGTAGTCCAGGGCCCAGAAGGCGGGGTGCTGAAGGTACAGGTTGGAAAGGTCTTTGGAAAAGACCTGGAAGGAGTCGTGAAGCGGGTAGCGGAGCATGAACCAGTCCTGCTCTTCGTCTTCGTCCCACTCCCGGATCTGAGCGAACTCGTTGCCCATGAAGTTGAGCTTTTTCCCGGGGTGGGCGTACATGTACATGTAAAAGGTGCGGGCCTGGGGGAACTTTCCCTCATAAAGGCCGGACATTTTTTGGAGGATGGTGGCCTTTCCGTGGACCACTTCATCGTGACTCAGGGGCAGAATGAAGTTTTCATCGTAGAAATACATCATGGAGAAGGTCAGTTTGTGGTAGTTCTCCGTTCTCTGGTCCGCCGTCTTTTTCATGTAATCGAGGCTGTCGTTCATCCAGCCCATGTCCCACTTGTAGTCAAAGCCGAGTCCACCCTCAGAGACCGATTTGGTGACCCCCGGGTACTGGGTGGAATCCTCCGCCGCCAGAATGCAGGTGGGGTGAATGGCTTTGAGGCCGCCGTTCATGTTCTTGATGAACTGGACCGCATTGACGTTGACGCCCCGGTCCTTGTTGCCCTGCCAATAGATGAGGTTGGAGAGGGCGTCGATGCGCAGGCCGTCGAAATGGAACTCTTTCAGCCAGTAGTTGGCGTTAGACATAAGGAAGCTCTGGACTTCTCCCTTACTGTGGTTGAAGTTGTGGCTGCCCCACTCGCTGTAACCCATGTCCGGGTGGGGGTACTCGTAAAGAGCCGTCCCGTCGTAGCGTTCCAGAGCATAGTCGTCCACCGCAAAGTGGACCGGCACGAAGTCGAGAAGGACCCCGATCTCATTTTTATGGCAGTTGTCGATGAGTTCCTTGAGCTGGTCCATGGTGCCATACCGGGAGGTGGGCGCAAAGAAGCCGGTGTTCTGGTAACCCCAGGAATTGTCGGAAGGGTGTTCCGCCAGGGGCAGGAACTCAATGTAGTTGTAGCCGTGTTCTTTGACGTAAGGGATCAGCAGTTCTCCCAGTTCCACGTAGTTGTACCAGCCGTTTTCCGAGTCTTCCGGGTTCTTATGCCAGGACCCTGCATGAACTTCGTAAATGTTCATGGGTTCATTGCGGCGGTCGGTGCGGGAGAGCATCCAGTCCCAGTCATCGAACTGGTAGGAGCGCAGTTCCCGGATGATGGAAGCACTTTTGGGCCTCAACTCCATGCCGAACCCATAGGGGTCGCAGTGGTCGAGGGACCGGCCGGACTGGTCGTAAATGCGGTACTTGTACATCTGTCCCGGCTGAGCCGAGGGGATGCAGCACTCCCAGACACTGCCGTCATAGGAACGATTCATGGGCGTCTCGGTCCAGTCGTTGAATTCGCCGATGACCGATACACGGTCCGCAGCAGGAGCATAGGTCCGAAACCAGGTGTTCTGGTCCGACACATGGGCCCCGAAGAATTCATAGGCATCGAAACTCTGCCCTCTGTAGAAATTGTAAAGATCCATACCGGATCACCTGCCCGAAAAGAGTATTTGCTGTTACAGTTTGTCCACGTTGGCAGAGGTGAAGTCGTAAATGGTGACCTTCACTTCCCCGCCGGCCTTGAGTTTCGAGGCCTGGGCCTTATAGTCCGCGGCACTGACCTCACTGGGGGCGTCGATGTACGGGCCGTTGGTCATGTACTTGAGGTACGGGGTCGCCGTTGTGTCAAAGCCCAGAATGGAGTTTTTGTTCTTGACGCCGAAGCTCTCCGCAATGGCATCCGAAGTGAATCCAAACTTGTTCGTGGAGATCTCATAGACGCCGCTCTTATAGAACTTGATGTCCTTCAGTTCATCGACCACCATGGTGGTGCGGACATTTTTGAGGGCGTTGTCGTAGACGATGTAGGAGTTTCCGTAGAAGTCCTTGCCCTTGGTGCTTTCGGCGTAGAGGAACACTTCGTCTTTGCCGTCTCCGTTGAGGTCGGCCACGGCAAACTTCTTATACTCGATGCTGATGCCGTTGGAGTCCACCTTCACGGGGTGACCGTTCTGGGTCTTGGAAGCATCTTTCCGGATGCCTTCGAGGAAACTCTTGGCATTACCGGAAGAGTTCGAAGACTTCTTGGTGGTCTCCTTTTCCTGCTTTTCCGACTTTGTCGTCTTCTTCGAAGTCTTCTCTGTCGTCTTGTCAGAGGACTTCTTCGTCGCTTTCTCAGCCGATTTCACGGTGGTATACCCCACCGACTCTTTAGCTTCGAACTTGGAGTCAGACTTTCGGTCCGCGAAGGGCCAGGTCGTGCTCTCCGAAATGGAGGAATCGCTGGCGAGGTCGTCTTTTTCCTGCATAGCGGAATCCGTCCCCAGGCCTTCGGCGGGGGACGTAGTCAGGTATTCCTGCCCCTCGGTCGAGACCGGAGCCGTGGCAGTCTGTCGGCTGCTGAACCAGCGGTAGCCGAACACCGAACCGACCGCCACTGCCAAGAACAGCAGCACCAGCAGGATGATTTTGATTGCTTTTTTCATGGTATTCCTCCTGATCACATTCCAAACAAAGAGATCTGACTGCTTTCGGGAAGTGCCTCTAACGCGCCGAGGTCCCGAAGAGAAGTGATGACTGACGAAGAGATACCGGCCCGAATGGCCAGGTCTTCCTGGGACAGGTAGTCACCCTGTCCGTCGTCCTTGGCCGCTTCCAGGGCCTGGGCCGCCGCGACTCCCAGTCCTTTTATGGAGGAGAATGCAAGGCGGATCTTTCCGTCTTCGATGGAATAAGTAGTAGCTTTGGACTTATAGAGGTCGATGGGCAGGAATTCGATGCCCCGGGCGAGCATCTCCAGGACCACCTGAAGACCGGTGTATTCGCTCTTTTCGGTGGCGGAGGCATCTCGGCCTTTGATCTCGATCTCTTTCATGCGGCCTTTGACATAGCCCTTTCCGGAGAGGATGGCCACCGCGTCCAGGTCTTCCCCTCGGACGGTCAGGAAGGTCGCATAGTATTCCACGGGGTGGTAGATCTTGTACCAGGCAAGGCGCAGGGCCGCGCTGACGTAGGCTGCGGCATGGGCCTTCGGGAACATGTACTTGATCTTGTAGCAGGAGTCGATGTACCACTCCGGTACATCGTGTTCCCGCATGGCGGCCAGGTGTTCCTCGGTCAGGAGCTTCGTGGCCTTGCCCTTACGGACGATCTCCATGATCTTGAAAGCCATGTCCGGCTCCAGTCCGTAGTGCATGAGACCGACCATGATGTTGTCTCGCGTCCCGATGACTTCCGAAATGGTACAGGTGCCGTTGTGGATCAGTTCCTGGGCGTTCCCGAGCCATACATCGGTGCCGTGGGACAGACCGGAGATCTGCAAAAGGTCGGAGAAGTTTTTCGGTTTACACTCCACCAGCATCCCTTTGACGAAGTCGGTGCCCATCTCCGGGATGGACAGGGTGCCAATGGGGAAATCGATGTCTTCCTCGGTGACCCCCAGAGGCTCCGGACTCAGGAAGAGTTCGTAGATCTTCGGGTCGCAGATGTCTACGTCCATGACCGGGATGCCGGTCATGTCTTCCAGGTACTTGTACATGGAAGGGACATCGTGACCGAGGTTGTCGAGCTTCAGGATGGTGTCGTGGAGGAAGTGGAAGTCGAAGTGGGTGGTCTTCATTCCCTTCCCGGGGTCATCGGAGGGGTACTGCACCGCAGTGAAATCGGTGACGTCGTAGTCGTTGGGGACGACGACCATGCCGCCGGGGTGCTGACCGGTCGTCCGCTTGACACCGGCGACTCCTCTGGCCAGACGGGAAACTTCGGCATCGTTGGCATGGATGCCCCGCTCTTCCAGGTACCGTTTGACGTACCCGAAAGCGGTCTTGTCAGCCACCGTTGCCACCGTACCGGCCTTGAAAACGTGGTCTTCGCCGAAAAGTTCAATAGTGTACCGGTGGGCACTGGACTGGTACTCTCCGGAGAAATTGAGGTCGATATCGGGGGATTTATCGCCCTTGAACCCAAGGAAGGTCTCAAAGGGGATGTCGTGACCGTCCCGCCACATGGGAGTTCCGCATTCGGGGCAGTTTTTGGGCGGCAGGTCATAGCCGGAACCCACTTCTCCCTTCAGGAAAAACTCCGTGTGTTTGCAGTTCGGGTTCGTGCACCGGTAATGGGGTGCCAAGGGGTTGACTTCCGAAATGCCGGAGGCATGGGCGACGAAGGAGGAGCCGACGGACCCCCGGGAGCCCACGTGGTAACCGTGGTCTTCGGAGTCCTTGACCAGCTTCTGGGCGATCATATATAGGACCGCGAAGCCGTTGGAGATGATGGAGGTCAGTTCCTTGTCGAGGCGCTTGGCCACATATTCCGGGACCGGGTCCCCGTAGAGTTCCCGGGCCTTGTCCCAGCAAAGTTGCTGGAGTTCTTCCTCTGCCCCGTCGATGGAGGGCGGGAAGTTCCCGGCGGGCACCGGGCGGATCCGCTCCACCTGGTCGGCGATCTTGTTGGTGTTCGTGATGACGACTTCTTCTGCCCGGTCTCCCAGGTAGGCGAATTCCTCCAGCATCTCTTCGGTGGTTCTAAGGAAGAGGGCTGCCTGGTTGTCGGCATCCCGGAAGCCCTGCCCCGCCATGATGATGGCCCGGTACTGGGCACATTCCGGGTCGATGAAGTGGACATCGCAGGTGGCGACCGTGGGCTTGCCCGCCTTGTCTCCCAGTTCCAGAATGCGGCGATTGACGTTATTGAGGTCCTCCTCCGACTGGAAGCGGGGAGGCATCATCTTCATTTCTTTCGTGGCCTTGTCCTTGACGTAGTAAGGCCGGAGCAGGAACGCGTTATTCGTGTTCGGCTGGATCTCCATGTAGTCGTAGAAATCGACGATCTCCTGGATGCGCTCCTCCGACTCCCCGTTGATGATGGCAAGGTACAGTTCCCCGGCCGAGCAGGCGGAGCCGACGATGAGCCCTTCTCTGTGGGCGGCCAGGTCCGACTTCAGAATGGTGGGTTTTCGGTAGAAGTGGTCCGTATGGGAACGGGACACGAGGCCGTAAAGGTTCTTGAGTCCCACATTGTTCTTGACGAGGATGATCTGGTGATAGGTGCGGTCCCGCTTGTTTCGGATGTCATCGACAATGTCCTCCCACTCGGTGGAGGCTCCTTCGCGAAGGTCGTCGAAACAATAGGATTCGACCCCGTAAATGACCTTGATGCCGGTCTTCTGGGCCGCAGCAAAGGCAGCGGGGTACCCCTGCAGGACACCGTGGTCGGTGATGGCGACGGCGGGGTGGCCCCATTTGGCCGCCCGGCTCACCAGTTCACCGGCGTCCGTCATGGCGTCCATCATGGACATATTGCTGTGGAGATGAAGTTCCACCCGCTTTTTCGGAGCATGGTCCATCCGTTCGATCTTCCGTACCGATGCCATGGCTTTGACATCGAGCAGGTAGGCGTGTTTATAGGTGTCGAAAATGACGTTGCCTCTGGCGAGGACCGTCATCCCGTCTTTCAGGGTGTCCGCAAGGGCTGTACCGGCGTCTCCCCGGGCGAAAATCTTACAGGGGTAGGAGTCGGTATAGTCCGTCAGGGCAAAGTTGAAGATCTTGTTTCGCCCGTCTCTGGTGTCGATGACGTCCACATCGAACACATCGCCCCAGATGACGACCTGGCCGTCGTCGACTTTCAGTTCTTTGATGGGCTTCGGCATGTAGCGGATGGCGTTGCCGTAGATGATCTTTGCGGTCTCCAGGTAGAGGGGGATGCCCTCGACGATTTTGTGGGGCCGCTCTTCGAACTTTTCCTCCGCTTTGGCCTTCGCCTCTTCCCGAGCGTCTTCTTCCGCCTGGCGCTGCATGTCGGCATAGGCGTTTTCGTCCACTTCCATGTTGAGGACTCCGGAGAACTCCACGCTGTAGTGGGTCTCGAAGGCTTCCGACAAAATGGTCTCCAGGGTCACGTCGGCGCAGATGCCTTTCAGGAAATCGGCCCCGCCGTGGGTGAGGTTCAGGACCAGCTTGTCCCCCTGCACTTCATAGGTACAGTCGTTGAGAAAGCCGTTGGACGCGGGGCAGCGCTGCTTCAGTTCCCCCAGAATGGCCGGCATGAGGGCTTCGTCGAAGGAGGGCTTTTCCTCTTCGTTCCGCTCTGCTTCTGCCGGCGACGGTTCCTCTTCCGGGAACTCAAACACCGCTTTGACCGAATTCAGTTGGAGTGTGGCTTGCAATACGTCTTCAAAGGCCCGGACCGTGATGTCCGGCAGGGCTTCCTCTGACTTCAGGCGAAGCAGCATGGCCCGGTCTGTCCGGCTGACGGAAAGGTCGGTGATGAAGCTCTCGAAGAGAGCGTCCGGGAACCGGCCGTCATCCGGCAGCATGAACACTTCGGCGACGCGTTTATACTGTGGCAAAATGGTTTCCTCGCTTACTTACAGTTTCTCGATTTCTTCCATGAGTGCATCGAGGAGCTCTTCCTCCGGCACTTTCTTGATGACTTCGCCCTTGGCGAAGATGATACCGACTCCGTTGCCGCCGGCAATGCCGATGTCCGCATTCTTTGCTTCCCCGGGACCGTTGACCGGGCAGCCCATGACGGCGACATGGATCGACTTGTGGACGTCCTTCAGCCGGGCTTCCACCTCGTTGGCGATGCCGATGAGGTCGATCTGGGTCCGGCCGCAGGTGGGACAGGCCACGAGCTGCGGGGCATCGGGCAGAAGGTCCAGGGCATGGAGGATGTCGTTCGCGGCGTCGATCTCTTTGACCGGGTCGTCGGTCAGGGAGACCCGCATGGTGTCCCCGATGCCGTCGGCCAGCAGAGCGCCGATCCCGATGGCGGACTTGATGCGTCCCATGCGCTCGGTGCCTGCCTCGGTCACACCGAGGTGCAGCGGGTAGTCACACTGGGCGGCGACGATGCGATAGGCGGCGATCATGGTGCGAATGTCGGAAGACTTGATGGAAATGACGATGTCGTGGAAGTCCACGTCTTCCAGGTATTTCACTCCCCGCAGGGCGCTTTCCGCCATGGCTTCCGGAGTGACCCCGCCGTATTTCTCGAGGAGATCCAGTTCCACGGACCCGGAGTTGACGCCGACCCGAATGGGGATGTTCTTCGCTTTACAGGCGTCTGCCACCAGCCGGATTTTGTCCTCCCCACCGATGTAACGGGGGTTGATACGGATCTTGTCGATGCCCGCCTCAATGGAGGCCAGGGCCAGTTTATAGTTCATCTGGATATCCGCAATGATGGGCACCCGAATATTCTCTTTCAGAGCTTTGACGGTCTCGATGTCTTCCATGTTGGTGACCGAGAGCCGAATGAGCTGACACCCGGAAGACGAGAGTTCTCTCGCCTGCACGATGTTCGCTTCAATGTCTCCCTGAGGAGCATTCAGCATGGACTGGATGACGATGGGTGCGTCCCCGCCCAGGGGTACATCGCCCACAAAAACCTGACGTGATTTCCTGCGTTCCATGAAACAACCTCCTAGGAAATGAGTTTACCGATGTCACTGAAGGTGACCATGACCATGAGGCCCAGGAGCATGGCCATGCCGACCATATTCACCGCCGCCTGAAACTCTTTGGAGATGGGTCTGCGGAAGATGCCTTCCAGCATGATGAACACGAACCGTCCCCCGTCCAGTGCCGGGAAGGGGATCAGGTTGAACGCGCCCACATTGATGGCGATGAGCGCCATGATGAGCAGCAGTCTCGAAAGGTTGCCGCTTTTGGCAGCGTCTGATGTGGTGTCTGCCACCGCCTGGACCGTCCCTACCGGGCCCGCCATGTCACTCATGGAAAACTGTCCGGTGACAAGGTCCCAGAGAGAGGAGACCACAATGCGGACAATGGCAATGGAGTCGAGGACCGCATACTTGATGACGTTCCCGATGCCGGGCTCCACGCCCACAATGGCAAAATCATACTTCACGACCTGGGTGCCTTCCACGGTTTCGGTCTCGAAGGCCACGTGCTTTACGGGGACCTTTTTCCCGTCCCGCTCCACGACGAAGTCCATGACGCCGTCCTTGTCCCGGGACATGAAGTAACTGAGTTCATACTCCGTGCGCACCACATGGTTGTTGACGGAGCGGATACGGTCTCCTTCCTGCAGGCCCTGGACCTGACTGGCTGCCCCCTCTTTGAACTGAGAGATGGCAGGAGTGCCGATGAGGTCAGAAGTCCCGAGCAGAATGGTCATGAGCAAAAGGCCGGTCAAAAGGTTCACGGTGGCACCGGCCAAAATGATGATGGCCCGCTGCCAGGGAGGCTTTGTACCGAAGGCCCCGTCAATGTCACTGTCCCCGTCTTCCCCTTCCATGGCGACATAGCCGCCAATGGGCAGAAGGCGCAGGGAATACTGGGTCTCCCCTTTCTGTCTTTTGAGCAGAGTGGGCCCCATGCCGATGGAAAACTCGTTGACCCGGACTCGGAACAGCTTGGCCGTCAGGAAATGGCCCGCTTCATGGGTGGCAATGATGAGTCCGAAAAAGAGAAGGGCTGCCAGAATGGGCCAGGCCTTTCCCCAGACGAGAGCTAAGGTAGTGATAGTCGTCACGCTCCTACATGCTGCATGACGTAGTCGCGCGCCATGCGGTCTGCTGCCAGTACATCGGACAGCACGAAATCTTCTTTGTTTTCACAGGCTTCCATGGCTTCTCCCACCAGTTCCCCGATCTCGAGGAATTTGATGCGTCCCTGGCGGAACAGCGCGTTGGCCTGTTCGTTGGCAGAGTTGGCCGCCGTGGGGTACAGGCCGCCCCGGCGGATGGCTTCCCGGCAAATGGCGAGACAGTCGAACGTCTCCATGTCCGGGTCGGCAAAGGTCAGTGTCCCGAGGTCGGCAAGGTCCAGCTCCTTCGTGGGAGAAGGCAGCCGGTCGGGGTAAGTGAGGGCATACTGGATGGGGATCCGCATGTCGGCGAGCCCCAGCTGAGCCACAACGGCGTTGTCGTCGTACATGACAGCGCTGTGGATGATGCTCTCCCGATGGACCACCACCTGGATCTTGTCTTCGGGG
>JAFUZN010000079.1 GCA_017476565.1 Clostridia bacterium | reverse complement strand
GCTCCGACAAGCAGCACACCGATGACGATGCCGGAGATGACACGTGTTTTTATAACAAAAAGTTCCTCACTTTAGTTTAGTGATCCTGCTCGGAGAGGCCGCCGAACCGACGGTCCCGCTTCGCATAATCCATGATGGCCCGGTCCAGGTCATCGGGGGTGAAGTCCGGCCAGGCAATGTCGTCGAACCAGAATTCCGAGTAAGCGGACTGCCAGGTCAGGAAGTTGGAAAGTCGCAGCTCCCCGGAAGGCCGGATGATGAGGTCCGGGTCCGGAAGCCCCGCCGTGTACATATGGGCGGAAAGGGTGTCTTCCGAAATGTCTTTCGGGGACAGTTCGCCCTTTTTGACCTGCTCCGCGATTTGCTGTACGGCGTTCACGATTTCCTGTCGGCCGCCGTAGTTGAGGGCCATGTTGACCACCATGGCATCTTTGTTGTTCATGGCAAGGCAGGCGCTCTTCGCCAGAAGCTGAAGGCTCATGGGAAGACCGGCTACATCGCCGATGACTCTCAGGTAAAAGCCCCTCTTCTCCCGGTCGTACTTGGTCTCATCGGCTTCGGTGAGGTACTCATGGAAGATCTTCATGAGGGCTTTGACTTCGTCTTTCGGACGTTTCCAGTTCTCGGTGGAGAAGGCATAGAAGGTCATGGCCTCCAGGCCGATGTCATGGCCGTAGTCCATAAGTTGCTTGAAGACTTTGGCCCCCTGGACATGGCCTTCCGTGCGGGGAAGCCCCCGCTCTCTGGCCCACCGGCCGTTGCCGTCCATGATGATGCCGATGTGCTTCGGCATGAATTCTTTCGGAGGAAGATTAGACATTTTGATACTCCCCTAAAACGCAAGTAAAGGCGCAGAACGAGAGAGAACCCCCCGTGCGCCATTACCCCTGCTATTTCGTTGTTGCGTCAGACGCTCATGATCTCTTTGTTCTTGTTTGCAGAGATCTCGTCGATCTCTTTGCAGAACTTGTCGGTCATCTTCTGCAGTTTCTCTTCTTCGTCTCTCAGGTCATCTTCGGTGAGTTCCCCGGACTTCTTGGCCTTTTTAAGGACGTCCATTTCATCGCGACGGATGTTGCGGACGGCGACCTTAGCCTCTTCCGAACGTTTGGCGATGCCCTTGGCCAGTTCCTTTCTGCGCTCCTCGGTGAGCTGCGGGAAGGTCAGGCGGATGACGTTGCCGTCGTTCTGGGGGTTGATGCCGATGTCAGAAGACTGGATTGCCTTCATAATGGGGTTCAGAAGTCCCTTGTCCCAGGGCTGGACGACCAGAATGCGGGCCTCTGCCACGGAGACAGAACCGACCTGGCCCACCGGAGTCGGGGTGCCGTAATAGTCCACCAGGACTTTGTCGAGGACGTTGGGGTTGGCGCGGCCGGCGCGGATCTCGGAATAATCGGTGACCAGACGGTCGACTGCTTTCTGCATTCTGCTTTCAGCGGTTTTTTGTTCTGCCATGATTGTTTCCTCCGTATTTGAAATGGAATTTAGTGCTTATTCTGAGAGACAGAGGGTCCCGACGTTCTCACCGCTGACGGCGCGAACGATGTTCTCGGGGTCTGTCAGGTTGAAGACCAGGATGTCGATCCCGCTGTCCCGGCACAGGGAGGCCGCCGAAGCGTCCATGACCTGAAGCCCGCGACTCAGCAGTTCGGACTGGGACAGTTCGTCGAACTTCACGGCATCTTCAAACTTATTGGGGTCCTTGTCGTAGACGCCGTCCACATTGGTGGCCTTGAAGATGACCTCGGCCTGGACCTGCCCTGCACGAAGGGCCGCCGCCGAGTCGGTGGAGAAGAAGGGGTTGCCGGTGCCGGCACCGAAGATGGTGACCACACCTTTTTCGAGGTCTTCTC
Organism: Clostridia bacterium; assembly: GCA_017476565.1. Classification (GTDB taxonomy): domain Bacteria; phylum Bacillota; class Clostridia; order Oscillospirales; family Acutalibacteraceae; genus RUG420. The sequence continues at coordinate 2,682 of JAFUZN010000079.1, read as the reverse complement.
TCGCTTTGTCCGGGGTGAAGAGTTCGGCGATGGGTTCCATGGCGACCGCGGAATAGACCTTGGCCGGGACCCCTTTGGCAATGAGGGTGTCCGCTACGGCGATGGAATTCATGACGGTGCCCAGCATGCCGATGGAGTCTGCTCTGCAGCGGTCCATAGAGCCGCTGGAACGGCCTCTCCAGAAATTGCCGCCTCCGATGACGATGCCCGTCTGGACCCCCATGTCGCTGACTTTCGCGATGGCGTCGCAGATGGACTCGATGACGTCGAAGTCGAAGCCGTGGCCTTTCTCCCCTGCCAAGACTTCGCCGCTGAGTTTCAAGAGGATGCGATTGAATTTCGGTGCCATAATGTACCCTTCCTGTCTTCGAAAAATTACCTCCCCTATTATAACTTAAAAGGGAAAGTCCGTAAAGTTATTTCCGACGGGGTGCCGGAGCCGGTGCTTTGACGGTTTTCAGGACCTCAAGGAGGATCTGTTCCGGGGAGCGTTTGCGGATTTTGGCCCGGGGCGTCAGGATGAGCCGGTGGGCACAGACGTCCACATAAAGACTCTGGATATCCTCCGGGATCACATAGTTCCGTCCCCGCATGTAAGCGGAGGCCTTGGCCATCTGGACGAGGGCGAGGACTGCCCGGGGGCTGACCCCCTGCTCGACATCTTCCAGGTTCCGGGTCCGGTCGCAGAGTTCCGCCGCATAGCGGATGAGGGCTTCATCGATGTAAGTGGCGGTCACATCGGCCCGCATCTGCAAAATGTCAGCTCCGGAAGCCACCGGGCGGACGTTGTCGAGGGGGTCCACTCCCTGACGGAGCTGGACGATTTCGATGGTATTCTCAATGGTGGGATAGCCCATGGACAGCCGGACCATGAACCGGTCGAGCTGAGAGTCCGGCAGCGGGTGCGTGCCGGCGCTGCCGAGGGGGTTCTGGGTCGCCATGCAGACGAAGGGGTCCGGCAGCTGGTAGGTCACCCCGTCCACGGTGGCTCGCAGCTCTTCCATGACTTCCAGGAGGGCGGCCTGAGTCTTGGCGGAAGTTCGGTTGATCTCATCAGCGAGAAGGATATTGCAAAAGACAGCGCCGGGCTGGAAATCGAACTGGCCGGTGCTCTTGTTGTAGACCGAGAAGCCCACAATGTCGCTGGCCATGGTGTCCGGGGTGAACTGGACCCGTTTTTCAGAAAGGCTCATCGCCCGGGAAAAGGCCAGAGCCAGGGTCGTCTTGCCCACGCCGGGCACGTCCTCCAGGAGCACATGGCCCCCCGCGAGGATCGCCATCAGGGTCTTCGTGATGACTTCGTCCTTCCCGACGATGACTTTTTTGATCTCGCCTAAGATCTGAACACTTTTATTTTCCATGGTGTGCCTCCCTGTCTGGTTTTGAGGATTCTTTGACTTGCCTGCGCGCATGGCGCAGGAGTTTGAGGTCACCGGTCAGGTCCAGGACCGTCTCACAGACCTGTGCCCGCTCCGGTGGGGTCAGCCCTTCTTCGGAGAAGGACTCTTTATACATGAGTTCCAATGCGGAAAGGTAAGCATCTTTTCCGTCTCCCAGCAGGGGAGCTATGGCTTTCGGCCGGTGTTCGTCCGGTTTCAGGCCCCGGAAACGGAAGACCCGCATCAGGTACCGGTAAGCGACGGCCACCGTCTCAGGGGAGTCGGCCCGTTCGATGCGTTTGCGGATCCTGTAGTCCCAGAGAAGGGGGACCAGAAGGAGCAGCAGCAGGACCGGCAAGAGGACCAGAGCCCAGTGGAAGTGAGCCGTTTCTTCCGGGTCATTTTCCTTAGGAGTGTCCCCTTCTCCTCCGCCTCCCTCTTCGGACGTGTCTTCCCCGTTGTCCACGGGCTCCGGGACTTCTTCCGGCTGGACCACGGTCTCTTCGGAGGTGGTGCCCGCCCCCTTGGGGGACCCTTTGCTTTCATAGAAGCCCGGGGTCATTTCCAGGGGCACCCAGCCGACGCCCTCCATGTAGAGTTCCACCCAGGCGTGGGACGCGGAGTCCGGGACTTCCAGAACCACATCTTCTTCCTTCGGTACCGAGGCCGCCAGTTCTTCCGAGACCAGGTACCCTTCAGCATACCGGGCGGGGATGCCCGCTTCCCGCAATAGCAGAGCGGCTAAGGTCGCAAAATGGGCATCGTACCCGGTTCTAGTCGACAAAAACTGCAGGAACGGGTCTGCTCCGGTGGCCTTTTCCGGCAATTCCAGGGAGTAGGTGTAGTTCGTGTTGAAATAGGCGCGGATGCGGCGAATGACCTCATTGGGGTTCCGGGGAGACCCGAGGACCGCTTTGGCCAGAGGGCCCAGGTACTCGGCGTACTCTTCCGGCACCGCAAGCTCGTTCTCTTTTACAAAAGCCCGATAGACCTTTTCCGTAGGCGCGAATGCCTCTTCGTAAAGGGAGTTATATGGGGTATCATCTCCGATGACGGACTTCGCACTGACACTGCCGTAGTCCTTTGTGAGGGGCTGATACACGGTCAGCTCATAGGAGCGTTTCCCCTTGAGTCCTTCGGCCTTAAGGCCCTCCTGAGAGAGGTCGGCCCGCCGTAACCCTTTGGACTCTGCACTGACTTCGTAGGGGGCAAACATCGTGTTGCTGTAAGCCCGTTCGTTGTGGATCGTTACAGGGTACCGGGGCAGGGTCACCGCGTCCCGCTCCCCGTTCTCATACTGGGT
>JAFUZN010000078.1 GCA_017476565.1 Clostridia bacterium | reverse complement strand
TCCCGTCTACGCCGGCCGCTTCGGCCTCGGCGGTAAGGACACCACCCCGTCCCACATCATCCCCATCTACGAGAACATGGAAGCAGAGGCTTCGAAGGAACACTTCACCGTCGCCATCACCGATGACGTCACGAACCTGAGCCTGCCCATCGCCCCCGTTCTCAACACCGTTCCCGCCGGCACTTACTCCTGTAAGTTCTGGGGTCTCGGTTCGGACGGTACTGTCGGTGCCAACAAGAACTCCATCAAGATCATCGGCGACCACACCGACAAGAAGGTCCAGGCCTACTTCGCCTATGACTCGAAGAAATCCGGCGGTATCACCGTGTCCCACCTGCGGTTCGGCGATGCAGCCATCAATTCCGCCTACCTCATCAACAGCGCCGACTTCGTGGCCTGCCACAACGAGTCCTACATTGAGCGCTACGACATGGTCCAGGACCTGAAAGACGGCGGCACCTTCCTGCTCAACTGCCTCTGGAAAACCCAGGAAGAGCTGGATGAGCACATCCCCGCGAAGGTCAAGCAGTACATCGCGAAGCATGACATCCAGTTCTACACCATCGACGCTTCCTCCATTGCTCAGGAAGTCGGCCTTGGCAACCGCGTCTCCACCATCCTGCAGTCTGCTTTCTTCAACCTGACCCAGATCATTCCCGGTGAGGAAGCCCTCCAGCTCATGAAAGACGCTGCCACCAAGTCCTTCTCCAGAAAGGGCGAGGACATCGTCCGCATGAACCACGAAGCCATCGACAAGGGCTTCACCGCCATGACGAAGATCGACGTCCCGGCTGCATGGGCCGACGCCACCGACGAGCCCAAGACTCCTCTCTTCGAGGTCAAGGACCCCGAACTGAAGAAGTTCATGGACAACGTCCTGGTCCCCACCAACGATCAGCACGGCGACAGCATCCCGGTCTCCGTCTTCTCCGACTACGTCGAAGGCAAGCAGCCTCTTGGCTCCTCTGCTCTTGAGAAACGCGGCGTTGCCCTCTTCGTTCCCGAGTGGCAGCCCGACAAGTGTATCCAGTGTAACCAGTGCGCCTATGTCTGCCCCCACGCCGTCATCCGTCCGGTCGCTCTGACCGAGGAAGAGGCCGAGGCCGCACCGGCTTCCATGAAGCTCGTCGACCTTCGCGGCATGCCCGGCTACAAGTTCGGCATCACGGTTTCCACCTATGACTGCTCCGGCTGCGGTTCCTGCGTGAACATCTGCCCTGCCGGCGCGAAAGACCCGAGCCGCAAGGCCATTGTCATGAAACCCTTCGAGGGCCAGAAGACCGAGCACTTTGCTTTCGAGTATGCAGTCGAACTTCCCGAGAAGACCGAAGTCGTCGAGAAGTTCAAAGATACCACCGTCAAGGGTTCTCAGTTCAAGAAGCCCTACCTTGAGTTCTCCGGTGCCTGCGCCGGCTGCGGTGAGACTCCCTATGCGAAGCTCATCACTCAGCTCTACGGCAACAAGATGTACATCGCCAACGCCACCGGCTGCTCCTCCATCTGGGGCAACTCCGCTCCCTCCACTCCTTACTGCAAGGACAACGAGGGCAAGGGTCCCGCATGGTCCAACTCCCTCTTCGAAGACAACGCCGAGTTCGGCTACGGCATGATGCTCGCCAACAAGCAGATCCGTGAAAGACTGCTCGTCGACGTCGACAAGATTGCCGCGGTCGCTCCGGAAGACGTCAAAGAAAAGGCTCAGGCCTGGATGGAGACCTTCAACAGCGCTACGGCCAACGCCGCTCCCGCTGCTGAGCTCGCCGCCATCCTCTCCGGCGTCAAGCTGGACGATGCAGAAGCTCAGAAGGCTGTGGAAGACGTCCTCGGTGACAAAGACTACCTCGCCAAGAAGTCCCAGTGGATCTTCGGCGGCGACGGCTGGGCTTACGACATTGGTTTCGGCGGTCTCGACCACGTCCTCGCTTCTCATGAAGATGTCAACATCATCGTCTTCGACACGGAAGTTTACTCCAACACCGGCGGACAGGCCTCCAAGTCCACCCGTACCGGTGCCATTGCGAAGTTCGCAGCTTCCGGTAAGACCGTGAAGAAGAAAGACCTCGCCGGCATTGCCATGAGCTACGGTTATGTCTATGTCGCTCAGGTCTCCATGGGTGCGGACTACAACCAGACCCTCAAAGCCATCCACGAAGCAGAGGCCTATGACGGTCCCTCCATCATCATCGCTTATGCCCCCTGTATCAACCACGGTATCAAGGGCGGTCTGACTCTTGCGATGACCGAAGAGAAGAAAGCCGTCACCTCCGGTTACTGGAACCTGTTCCGGTACAACCCGGCTCTCATCGCGGAAGGCAAGAACCCCTTCACTCTCGACAGCAAAGACCCGACGGAAGAATACAAAGACTTCATCATGAACGAAGTCCGGTACTCCTCCCTCAAGCGTTCCTTCCCCGAGAAGGCCGATACGCTGTTCGACCAGAGTGCTCTCGAAGCGAAAGAACGGCTCGAGTACCTCAAGAGACTCGTCCAGTTGTACGCTCCGGAAGAATAAGTGCTTGATAATCTTTTGGCACTGTATTAGAATTAAAATAGAAGTGGCGCTGAGTCTTCACTCAGCGCCTTTTTTATCGGGTATTATATTAATTGTTTCATAAAGGAGGAACTTTGCTATGGCCAAATATGTAATGGCTTTGGACCAGGGTACCACCAGTTCCAGAGCGATCATTTTTGACAAATACGGCAAGATCGTCACCAAGTCCCAGAGAGAGTTTGAGCAGATCTATCCCCATGCCGGCTGGGTCGAGCACAGACCCGAAGACATCCTCATGACGGAGCTGCAGTGCGTGGCCACCATCCTTGGGGAAGGGGACATCGACCCGAAGGACATTGCTGCCATCGGTGTCACCAACCAGCGCGAGACCACCATCCTTTGGGATAAGACCACCGCCCGTCCGGTCCACAACGCCATCGTCTGGCAGTGCCGTCGGACCGCGGACTATGCCGAGAAGCTCAAAGAACAGGGCTATACCGATCTGATCAAAGATAAGACCGGCCTCATCGTCGACGCCTATTTCTCCGCCACCAAGATCCGCTGGCTCCTGGACAACGTCCCGGAAGCAAAGGAACTGGCTGACGAAGGCAAACTCCTTTTCGGAACCATTGACACCTGGCTTATCTGGAACCTGACCGGCGGCGCCATCCACCCGGAGAGCGCAGTCCACGTCACGGACTATTCCAATGCCACCCGTACCATGCTCTTCAACATCAACACCCTCAGCTGGGACGAAGAGCTCTGCAAACTCATGGACATCCCCATGGACATCCTGCCGAAGGTCGTGCCCTCCAGTGAAGTCTATGGCCTCGTCGCCCCCGGCATCGCCGGCCTCGAAGGCCTCGAAGGCACTCCCGTCTCCGGCGCCATCGGCGACCAGCCCGCTGCCCTCTTCGGCCAGTGTGCGTTCCAGGAAGGCATCGTGAAGTCCACCTACGGTACGGGCTGCTTCCTGCTCATGAACACCGGGGACAAGCGCATCGAGTCGAAGAGCAACCTCATCTCCGGCATTGCCTGGGCTCTGTCTGATGACGATATCACTTACTGCCTCGAAGGCTCTGCCTTCAACTGCGGCGCCACCATCCAGTGGCTGCGGGATGAACTCCAGATGATCGACAAGGCTCCCCGCTGCGATGAACTCGCTGAGTCCGTCCCGGATGCCAACGGCATCTACCTGGTCCCGGCCTTCACCGGCCTCGGCGCTCCCTATTGGGATATGTATGCAAGAGGCTGCATCGTCGGCCTGACCCGTGGCGTCAACCGCGCCCACTTCTGCCGTGCGGTCATCGAAGCCATCTGCTATCAGTGTGCGGACCTCGTCAACGCCATGCGTGACGACTCCGGCATGGACATCAAGTCCATCCGCGTCGACGGCGGTGCCTCCGTCTCCGACATCATGATGCAGATCCAGTCCGACGTCCTCGACTGCGAAGTCAACCGCCCGAAGATCGTCGAGACCACTGCCCTCGGCTGCGCCTACTGCGCCGGTCTTGCGGTGGGCTTCTGGAAGGACCTCGACGAGATCGCCGAGAACCGGGAAGTCTCCAAGATCTACTACCCCGAAATGGATGCTGCCACCAGAGACGAACTCTACGGCGGCTGGAAGAAAGCCATTGAACGGGCCAAAGATTGGATCGACCATTAAGTTATTCTTAACGCACAAAGGTCTCCCTGATGGGGAGACCTTTTTTGATACTTGAACTTATCGAACAATTTTTAACTTCTTGGACAATACTGACAATTTCAATTTATATTCGGCCAAAAAATCTGTTTACACTCAACAGGTCAACTGCTATAATAGGCACGTTATATTTTCAGACCGGAGGAATGATTATGAACTCTGAACGCTATAGCAGACAGGCTATGGTCCCCGAATTTTCGGGGGACGGTCAACAGAAACTGGAAGACGCCAGCGTCCTCATCATCGGGGCCAGCTCCATTGGCAGCACCCTTATGTTCAACCTGGCTTCTGCCGGCGTCGGCACCATCGGTGTCGCCGACCACAACATCGTCGGCCCTGCGAACCTGAACGCGCCCATCCACTTTGAAGAGGACCTGGGCACGCTGAAGGTCCTTTCTGCTACCCGGAAACTGAAAGCCTACAACAGCATGATCAACGTGATCCCCCACGCCACGGCCATCAACAAGGACAACGCGTATGAGATCATCAGCCAGTATGACATTGTGGTCCTTGCGGTGAACAACCCCCAGACCGCCATGCTGGTCAACGAAGCTTGTGTCGAACTGGGCAAACCCTTTGTCCACGGCAAGACCAATGGCTTTGTGGGCACCGCCGGGTTCATTCTGCCCCACGAGACTCCCTGTCTTGCCTGCTTCTACGGGAAGGAACTTCCTCCGGAAGACAACTACGGCAGTGTCAGCGGCGTGTCTTCCACCATTGCCGCTCTCATGTCCACCTCGGTCCTCCAGTACCTGCTGGACGCCCCGGTCGCCATGAAAGGCAAGCTTTTCATCTACAACTGTGAAGACGCCACCATCGAGAAGATCGACCTCACTCATCGGCACGACTGCGACATCTGCGGTCCCAAGTCCGACTTTGAAGACGAGGAAGACTTCGACTTTGATGAGGAGGACGTTTGACATGAAAGCCAACGAGACCTTTGAACGTTACGAAGGCAAAGTGCGGGAATGCTGCAACTATGCAGTCCGCTCTTCCAAAAGCTTCGTCGACAACGGAGACCCCAACAAACGCCAACCCGGCGGAAAAGGGGAACTCATGCTCCGGGAACAGCTGACCAAAGACCTGCAGGGTTTTTGCGATGAAGTCGATGAAGTCAACTTCTATGCCAAACAGAAGGCTTACATCACCTCGAACCTTCTGACCTTCATCTTTATGACGGCGGCTGCCGCCTTCGGCATCCTCGCCATTCTCATCAACCAGAATTTCCTGCTGGCGGCAATCATCAGCTCTCTTCTGTCCCTGCTGGCCGTCTTCGGCCTCTTCGGCGGCACTTCCAAAAGTGTGGAGGACGTCAACGTCTTCGCCCGCCGGAAAGCAAAGGGAGAGGCTACTGCCAGAGTCATCTTTGAAGCGAACCTGGACGCTCCCTATAAGAGAAACATCTCCCGGGGCACGGCGGGCCTTCTGAAGTTCCTGGCCATCCTCGGGGTGCTCCTGCTCCTCGCTTGGGATGTGGTCGAACTTCTCATCGGCTACGGGACTCTGAACTTCCAGAACCAGGAGTACATTCAGTACATCGCGTACCCCCTGGCCATTTTCGTCATCTTCCCCCTCAGTCTGAGCCGCACGGTCTCGGTCAGCTCCTCCTTCCCGGGAGTGGCGGACAACCTGCTGGGCGCTTACGCCGCCTGC
>JAFUZN010000077.1 GCA_017476565.1 Clostridia bacterium | reverse complement strand
TTGGAACTGCCGGTAAAGCTTGTTCAGGAGCTTGCTGTCTTCCACAATGTCGAAGTCCTGCTCTCCGGTGCTTTCGTTTTCCACCAGCTGCAGGATGAGGACTTCAGCATTTTCCAGGTCGCCGGCAAGGGGGAGAAGGGCGACATATTTGCAGTGGTCATATTCGATGTAATCGAGAAATTCGAAGGGGACTTCGTTGCCGTCTTCGTCGTAGAGAGTGATCAGATTTTCGTTCATGATGAAGCTCCTTTGATGGGGTAACAAGTGGTTTTTCCCATTTTATCACAAGAAATGCATTTACAAAAGGGGCGCCCTTATGTTAAACTTTTGTATGCGTACAAATTACTTCGCTGCTCTACGATTTTGTAAGAATCGGGGAATAGTGATAAAAAATGTGAAATGTGACTTTGCAAAAGATTTCCCATTATGTATAATAAAATAAATCGTTAAGAGATTTTGGGAGGACCTATGGCGAACGCTGCATTGGAAAAATTCGTCCTGAAACTATCAGTGCCCGTTTTTCTGACTGCATTCGTTCTGGTCCTTATCTTTTTGAGCCATTCTGTTGCGGTGCTTTTGCTCAGCTTTGCAGGGTTTGCCCTCAGCATCCTCCTGTTTGAGTCCACCGCCGCCCTTTACGGCAGTTTTCACCGCAGCGGCTCCTGGCTCACGGCGGCAGCCGTCCTGTTCCTGGTCACGACCTCCGGAGTCCTGCTCCTTTCCATCTGGTTCACAGTCCGACAGGGAATGGACTGGTTCTGGGGCCTTTTTTCCGGTCTCATGGCCGTCCCTGCTGCCATCATTCTGTATATTTTTATGGAGGCGACCGGAGTCACTCACACCGGTTTCTTCACATGAACGAAAAGGGGGTATGAATCTTGGATGTCAATGAACTCTTCCACCATGAAGTACTATTCAATATTCCGCTCGGGAAACTGAATATTCCGGTCACGGACACCGTGGTGGTCCTGTGGTTCATTTCACTGGTCATCATTCTGTTTGCGGTATGGCTGGTCCGTCCGAAGAAGTTCACGAGAGTCCCGAAGGGCAGGCAGCTGTTCGCAGAGACCTTCATCAGCGTCTTCGGAAACATCCTGAAAGGAAACATCGGAGAAAAGAACTATAAACGGTTCATCCCGTACTACGGGACGGTGTTCCTGTTCCTCATCTTTGCCAACACGGCAGGGATATTCAACTTCATCCCGTCTGCGGAACTGATCGGTCACTGGACCGGTCATATCCCGGAGAAATGGATCCAGTTGGAGCCGCCCACCAGCGACCTCAATATCCCGCTCACCCTGGCACTGATGAGCATCGGCCTGTTACCGCTGGCCGCCATTCGTTTCAAGGGCATCAAAGGGTTTCTCAAGAATTTCCTGCACCCGACACCCATCATGCTGCCCTTCAACATCCTTGACTATGTGACCCGGACCATGTCCCTGTCACTGCGACTGTTCGGTAACATCTTTGCTGCCGTCGTCGTCCTGGACCTGCTCTACATCGGGTCCGTATTTCTCAAACCTATTGTTCCCATCGCCAGCGCATTTTTCGATGTGTTCGATGCGGGACTTCAGGCGTATATTTTTATTTTCTTATCTTCCGTATACGTTGCGGAAGCCATTCATGAAGAGGAGGATTAACTTATGAATTCTGGACTTATTGCTATTGCTGCAGGTATCGCCATTCTGGCCGCCATCGGTGCCGGTGTCATGCTGGGCTTTGCATCTGCGAAAGCATCGGAAAGTGTTGCCCGTAACCCCGAGGCATCCGGTAAGATCATGTCCACCGGCCTGATCTTCGCCACCCTTTCTGAAGTCACGGCGATCTTCGCTTTCGTTATCGCCATCATCCTGACCGGTAAAATCTAAAAGCTCATTTCTTAGGGAAAGGGAAACAGAATGCTGCAAAGTTTAAACTTATACACTTGTGTATTTGCGTTCCTGAACTTTCTGGTTCTGTTCTTCGTCCTGAAAAAGGTCCTGTTCAAGCCTGTCATGAACTACATGGAACAGCGGTCCGAAGAGATCGCCAACACCATCAAGGAAAGTGAAGAGGCTAAAGCGGACGCCGATCAGCTCAAAAAGGAATACGAATTCCAGCTGAAGAACGCGAAAGCTGACGGACAGAAGATCATCGACGAAATGACAGAACGCGCCAACAATTACTATGACTCCACCATCGCCAAAGCGGAGGAAGAGTCCCGGGAGATCCTGGCGCGCGCGAAAGAAGATTCCGAACGGGAACACCAGAAGATCCTTCAGGAGTCCAAGGCGGAGATCGCCGGACTCGCCCTTGCTGCTGCGTCCAAGGTCATCGGGGCCAATATGGACAATGAGAGCAACCGAAAGATCATCGACAAATTTCTTGAGGAAACCGGTGCTGCCTAATGTCATTAGTATCTGAACGATATGCTGATGCGTTCTTCCAGGCGGCCGAAGCCCATGGTCAGGTAGATGCCTGTCTGAAGGACATCCTCGACCTCAAGGAGCTGTTTTTGTCGGAACCCAAACTGGTTTCTGTTCTGGTCACGCCGAAAACGACACAAGCAGAAAAGAAAACATTGATCGAAGACGTTTTCCGCGGGAACGTGGAGGACTATACCTTCAATTTGCTTCGTGTCCTGCTCGATAAAGGCCGGATCACAGAAGTTCCCGCCATTGCGGATGACTACCAGAAGTTCTACCACGAACGCCACAACGTCATCAGTATGACGATCACGACCGCTTTCGAAGCGGAGCCGGAACTCATTGAGAAGATCTCAGAGAAGTTCCGGAAACAATATGACGCCGACGCGGTCAAGGTCGAGACAAAAGTCGACCCGGATCTCATCGGCGGAGCGATCATTGTCATTGGAGATACCATGTACGATGAGTCCGTCCGGGGCAAACTGGCTGCGCTCCAGGCGGAGATCAACGCAGAATAACTGTAGGTGAATTTATGAAACTGAAACCCGAAGAAATCACTGCCGTCATTCGGGATCGGATCGAGAATTATGACCTGGCCACCTCGGAAGAGAATATTGGCTATGTCCTGACCTCCGGTGACGGTATTGCCAGACTTTACGGTCTTCAGGATGCTGTTTACGGAGAGCTGCTCGAGTTCGAGAACGGCTCCACCGGCATGGCGATGAATCTGGTAGAGGACAACGTCGGTTGTATTCTTCTCGGTTCCGACCGTGAAATCAAAGAGGGGATGACCGCGAAGTGTACCGGAAAGGTCTTCTCGGTCCCGGTCGGCGAAGAGCTGATCGGTCGTGTCGTCGACCCCCTGGGGAACCCCATCGACGGCCGCGGTCCCATCAATACAACGGAGACCCGTCCCATCGAGTCCCCGGCACCGGGCATTCTGGAGCGCCAGAGCGTCAACACGCCCCTCCAGACCGGTATCATCTCCATCGATGCGATGACTCCCATCGGACGCGGTCAGCGTGAGCTCATCATCGGTGACCGTCAGACCGGTAAGACCGCCATCGCCATCGATACCATCATCAACCAGAAGGGGAAAGACGTCATCTGCGTCTACTGCGCCATTGGCCAGAAAGCCTCTTCCGTTGCCACCATCAAGAGCACCTTCGATAAGTACGGCGCCATGGACTACACCCTCATCGTGGCTTCTACTGCGGAGCAGAGTTCCACCGTTCAGTACATCGCCCCTTATGCGGCCTGTGCCATGGCGGAACATTTCATGAGACAGGGGAAAGACGTCCTCATCATTTACGATGACCTTTCCAAACACGCGGTGGCCTACCGTGCAGTCTCCCTGCTTCTGAAGCGTGCCCCTGGCCGTGAAGCTTACCCCGGCGACGTTTTCTACCTTCACTCGAGACTCCTTGAGCGGGCTGCCCGCCTTTCCGATAAAATCGGAGGCGGTTCTCTGACCGCTCTGCCCATCGTTGAGACCCAGGCGGGTGACATCTCGGCTTACATCCCGACCAACGTCATCTCCATCACCGATGGTCAGATCTTCCTGGAGACCGAGCTGTTCTACTCCGGACAGCGGCCGGCTGTCAATGTCGGCTTCTCCGTCTCCCATGTCGGCGGCGATGCACAGATCAAAGCCATGAAGAAGATCGCAGGTCCCCTGCGTATCAACCTGGCTCAGTACCGGGAAATGGCGGTCTTTGCCCAGTTCGGTTCCGACCTGGACGACTCCACTAAACGGCAGCTGATGCAGGGTGAGCGGCTCTTTGAAGTGCTCAAACAGCCCCAGTACAGTCCCTATGAAGTCGAAGAGCAGGTGGTCCTGCTTTATACCGCTGTCAACGGCAACCTCATGGACATTGAGAAAGAACAGGTCGGAGACTTCAACCGTGGACTGCTCAACTTCATCAAGACCTCTGACCAGGCCCTGCTGGACGGCATCCTGTCCGAAGGTCAGATGACTCCGGAACTGGAGGAGAAGCTGAACGCAGATATTGCTGCATTCAAAGACAGCTGGAACGCGTAAGAAAGAAGGGACTTTATGCCGAAAACCGGTGAGATCAAAGCCAGGATGAATTCCATTGGCCAGATCCAAAAAGTCACAAAGGCGATGAAAGTCGTCTCTGCTTCCAAACTGAAACGTGCCAGAGACCAGCTCACGGAAGTCACCCCGTTCTTCGAGGACATTGAAGAAGTCCTCATCGAGATCCTGTCCCACAGTGCGGAGATCGTCAACCCGGTCTTCGACAAACGGGCCGGGAAGGACCCGGAAGAACGGACCAGTGCCATCCTCGTTATGACCGGCGACAAAGGTCTTTCCGGCGGCTACGATTCCAACGTCTGCAAGCGGGTGGAACAGCTCATCAAGGAGCAGCCGAACGGAAATGTGGAAGTGCTCATCTGCGGCCGTATGGGTCGGGAATACTTCCGGAAAACGCCTTACAAGGTCGATGAAGATTACATCTATCCTTTGCGGGAACCGACCCTGATCCGCGCCCGGGAAATGGGTGAAGTCTTGTGGGACCGGTTCAAAGAGGAACGGTACGACGACGTGTACATCGTCTATACAAAAATGAAATCAGCGCTTTCGCTGGAACCCACTGTCATGAAGCTTCTGCCTATGGACATCAGCGATTTCAGAGAACGTCTCGCCATCACTGAGATGAAACCGGCAGACGATATGATGAAGTTCGAACCCTCGCCGGAGGCGGTCTTCAACGTCATCATCAAAAAGTACATGACCTGGGTCACATACAACTGCCTCGTTCAGGCCTACACCAGTGAACAGAGTGCCCGTATGACAGCAATGGAGAGTGCGACCGATAATGCAGAGGAAATGCTGGAGAAGCTGAATCTGGATTATAACCGCGCCAGACAGGCTGCGATCACGCAGGAAATCACCGAGATCATCGGTGGTGCATCTGCATTATAAAATGAGGAGGACTTAAACATGGCTGAGAATATTGGACATGTAGCAAAAGTCATCGGTCCTGTCGTCGACGTCAAGTTTGACGGCGGCGTACTTCCCGAAATCTATAACGCCGTCAAGATCAAAAACGGCCTTTCCACCGTCACGGCGGAAGTCATGCAGCACCTCGGCGAACAGACCGTGCGCTGTGTTGCCATGTCCGCCACAGAAGGTCTGAAACGCGGTCTCGAAGCCGTCGATACCGGAGCTCCCATCAGCGTCCCCGTCGGCGAAGCAGCCCTCGGCCGTATGATGACGGTCCTGGGTGAGACCCTCGATGACAAGGGCGAGATGAACCCGGCCGATTACTGGCCCATCCATCGGGAAGCCCCGGCCTTCGAAGACCAGATGCCCGCGACAGAAGTCCTGGAGACCGGCATCAAGGTCCTGGACCTGCTCGTCCCTTATGCCAAGGGCGGTAAGATCGGTCTGTTCGGCGGCGCCGGTGTCGGCAAAACCGTTCTGATCCAGGAGCTCATCCACAACGTCGCTACGGAGCACGGCGGTTATTCCGTCTTCTCCGGCGTCGGTGAGCGTTCCCGTGAGGGCAACGACCTCTGGTTTGAGATGGAAGCATCCGGCGTTCTCGACAAGACCGCCATGATCTTCGGTCAGATGAATGAGCCCCCCGGAGCCCGTATGCGGGTCGGTCTGACGGGTCTTACCATCGCCGAATATTTCCGCGATATGATGAATCAGGACGTGCTCCTGTTCGTCGATAACATTTTCCGTTTCATCCAGGCCGGTTCGGAGGTTTCCGCACTGCTGGGCCGTACACCGTCGGCCGTCGGTTATCAGCCGACTCTGGCCACCGACGTCGGTGCTCTGGAAGAGCGGATCACATCTACCAAAAAGGGTTCGATCACTTCGGTCCAGGCTGTTTACGTGCCTGCCGATGACTTGACCGACCCGGCTCCCGCCACCATTTTCGCACACCTCGATGCCCGGACTGTTTTGTCCCGTGCCATCGTGGAAGAAGGCATCTATCCCGCCGTCGATCCCCTTGACTCCTCTTCACGGATCCTCGATCCACTGGTCGTCGGTGAGGACCATTACGACGTTGCCCGTCGTGTGCAGGCGACCCTTCAGAAGTATAAAGAACTGCAGGACATCATCGCCGTTCTCGGCATCGATGAACTCTCCGATGACGATAAACTGGCCATTTTCCGTGCCAGAAAGATCAAAAAGTTCCTGTCCCAGCCCTTCCATGTCGCCGAGACCTTCACCGGCATGCAGGGTAAGTATGTGCCTCTGAAAGAGACCATCCGCGGGTTCAAGGAGATCGTCGACGGTAAGATGGACGACATCCCGGAAGACTGCTTCTACATGAAGGGCACCATCGATGAAGTCTATGCCGCCGCAAAGGAACTGGGCAGCACTTCCGCTGACTAAGAGGTGTCACTATGGCAAACGTAGAAGCGAAAACGACTTACCTGGTCATTCGGACACCGGAAAAGTCTTTCTATGAAGGCCCGGTGGAAGAAGTGCTCCTGGAGACCCCCGAGGGACAGATCGGTATTTTGCCGGGGCACATGGTTATGGCCGCCGCTGTCACCGCCGGCTCCATGTCCTTCAAAGTGAAGGGCAAATGGCTGAACGCGTTCCTTTCCGAAGGGTTTGTCGAAATCGATCAGTACAAGGTCGCAATTCTTGCCGATACGGCAGAGTGGCCCGAAGAGATCGATGTCAACCGTGCCAGAAGGGCAGAGGAGAGGGCCAGAGAACGGCTGCAGGGACAGCTGAGTCACGAGGAATACATTCGTTCCAGAGCGGCACTGCAGCGTGCTTTCGCCCGACTCAAAGTCTCCAATATGAAAAACGGCTGAGCCGAAAACGATTCCTATAAAGATGCCGGGGAATCCCTCCCCGGCTTTCTTTTTACTCTACTTGTCAAAAAAATCACAAAATATAAGAATAACTCTGACTGTACTCAAATCGCATGGAGGCGATTTGAGTCCCAGGCCAGGTTATTCCTTATAATGTAGATTAATTACAAAGAAAAGCTCTTACCAGAACAGAAAATCGTTCTCAAGCGATTTTCTGTCTGGAAGACTTTTCTTGAATATTTATTAAAATACCAGATTCAATCAGATTTTTTCTCACAGAGGCTGGTTCATTGAAATAATTTCTAATGAATGAGAAAAACACGAAAAACAAGGAAAAATCAAAAAATTCCATTCAACCAGAATTTTTGAGACAGAGAACGCTTCGTTGTGAAAAAACTGATCGAATAGAAATAATTTCAACTGAGGCTGGTTCGTTGAAAATAATTCTATTGAATGAGTCATTGGTGCATCGCGAAAGAAAAAACAATTTGGAGAAAAGCGTGCAAACTAATATAATAACTATATAGAATTAGCACAGAACTCAGAAAAGGCTATACGAGTGGTTTTCCGCAGAACAAGGCTTTGACGGCCCTTTTTGCTGAAAACCTCCCCTGAATTATACAAAACATTTATTTTGTATAATCATAGCAATCAAAAAACAGAGAGAAAAGTCGTTCGAAATCGGCTCTTCCCTCTGTATTTTTTTAATTTAAAAACTAGTACTGTCCGTATGTATTGATGATGTTCTGTGCAATCACAGACTTTTTCTCACAGTTGTCCATGGCGGCTTTCTCAATGTACCGGTGGGCTTCCTGCTCGGTGAACTTCAGATTGTCCATGAGCAGCCCCTTGGCTTTGTTCACAAGCCTAATCTCTTTCATTTTTTCTTCGAGACTGGCAGTCTTTTGTTCCAAAGCTTTCAGCCGCTGCTTAGTGGCCAGTAAGAGTTTCATGGTCTGGAACACCTGCTGGCTGGTACAGGGCCGGCTCACCGTGAGCACGCCGTACTCTTCCACTTTATAAGTGACCTGCTCATAGACGTCGTTCTTGACCATCATCATGACACCGCAGGAACCGTTTTGCGCAAGCTCAATGGCCAGTTCTGTCCCCATCTCGTCCTTCAGCGGCGCGTTGATGACGACAATGTCCACGGAGCGGTTGACGAGTTCTCTCTGGGCCTCCCCTGCCGAGTGCACACTCAGAAGCGGAGAAAACTGGTCTTTCGGTAAGATCTTCGAAAAGAACTCGAGAGCCTTGTCCGTCGACGACACGACCATGACACTGGCCGTATATTCGGTTCGCATGCGGTATCACCTCTTTTCCTTGTAACGAGGGGCGAAATCTTTGTAATGCCCCTTTAGAACAACTTCAAATAGTCGTCTCCCAGAATGTTCCGAACGAAGGCTGACCCGAGGGCTTTTTCCCGGGCGTCTTCCAACGTAAGCGGCAGCTTCGGCAAGTCTTCTTCGCCGGTGAGGTCCAGGTCGGTGGGCTCTCCCGGGTCCATGTTGTTGAGGACGCCGTCGAGGCCGGCATAAATGAGCAACGCGTAGGCGATGTACGGGTTTGCTCCGGAGTCAGGGGAGCGCAGTTTCAGGTGCCGCCGGGCTCTCGAGCACTCGGGGATCATGATCAGCTGGGAACGGGCCTCACTGGACCAGGTGATATAGATAGGAGCTTTCTTTTCCCCGAACCGCCGGTAAGACTCTTCCGTGGGGTTCAAGAAGAAAGTGATCTCTTCAATGTGTTTCAGAATGCCCGCCATGAAGGAGCGGAGTTTGTCTTCTCCATCGGTGGCATGGACCATGATGTTGATGTGCATGCCGTTGCCGCTGTGGTCTTCCAGGGGCTTCGGAGAGAAGTCTGCAAAGAGACCGTTGCGCATGGCGATGGTCTTGATGACCGCCCGAAGGCTCAGCGCATCTTCTGCTGCCGTCAGCGGGTCGGAATAGCGGAAGTCCACTTCGTTCTGTCCGGGCCCGGCTTCATGGTGAGAGCTTTCCGGGACAATGCCCATGTCGCTCAGGGTAAAGCAGATCTCCCGACGAACGTTTTCTCCTTTGTCTTCCGGGGCAATGTCCAGGTAACCGGCTTCGTCGAAGGGCTCCTTCGTGGGTCTCCCCTCTTCGTCGGTCTTGAAAAGGTAGAACTCACTTTCGTTGCCGAAGGTGCAGTTGACCCCATTGTCCTGGGAGTACTGAATGGCAGCCTGTAAAATGCTCCGTGAATCGCCTTCAAAGGGGGTACCGTCCGGGTAAGTCACGTTGCAGAACATGCGGACAACGCGGCCGTTAGAGGGTCTCCAGGGCAAAATAGAGAGGGTCGAAGGGTCCGGGTGCAGGTAGAGGTCTGAAAGCGCGTACTCCTTGAACCCGTCAATGTTGCTGGACGCAAAGGGAATGCCTTCCGTGAAGGCTCTCTTCAGCTCTCCCGGCAGGATGGCGATGTTCTTCTGTTTTCCGTAAATATCGACAAAGGCGAGGCGGATGAACTTGACGTCCTCTTCTTCGACAAAGGTCAAAACATCTTCTCTAGTGTACATTTTCCTGTTCCTCCTGTGGGCGATTTACAGTGCGGCCTGGAAGGCCTGGGAGATATACTGGACCCCGATGATCTCTGCGGAGGCCAGGGTCTCTTTGGAGAGGTGCCGCAGGTTGTCTTTGGGGATGATGATCTTGTGAAAGCCGAGGCGGATAGCCTCTTTGACCCTCTGCTCGCAGAAGCCGACGGAGCGGACTTCTCCGGCAAGGCCGATTTCACCGAAGGCGAGGACATCGTCCGGGACGACGGCCTCCTTCAGGCTGGAGACCAGGGACAGGGCCACTGACAGGTCGGCGGCCGGTTCGAAGAGTTTGATGCCGCCGATGACATTCAGGTACACATCCATATTGGAGAAATAGTACCCTCCCCTCTTCTCCAGCACCGCCAGGATGACGTTGAGCCGGTTGAAGTCATAGCCGTTGGCCATGCGTCGGGGGTTACCGAAGTTGGAGGAGGTGGCGAGCCCCTGGACTTCCGCCAGAATGGGCCGCATGCCCTCCATGACACAGGCAACACAGGAACCGCTAGAATTGGCGGGACGGCCCTCCAGCATCATTTTCGAGGGGTTTTCCACCTGTCGGAGACCAAGGTCCATCATTTCGAAGACGCCGATCTCATTGGTGGAACCGAACCGGTTCTTGGCAGCCCGTAAAATACGGTAGGAGTAGTTCTTCTCTCCTTCAAAGTACAAAACCGTGTCCACGATGTGCTCCAGCACTTTGGGGCCGGCGATGTTCCCGTCTTTGTTGACGTGCCCGACGATGATTACGGGGATGTCTAAGCCTTTGGCGGCCCGGAGCAGCATGTTCGTGCACTCCCGGACCTGGGTGATGCTGCCGGCGGAAGAAGATAGCTCGCTGAGCATCATGGTTTGGATGGAGTCGATGATGACGATGTCCGGCTTCTGACTGCGAATGGTCTCGACAATGAGTTCCACATCGGTCTCACACATTATGGAGAGGTTCTCGCTGGTGACTCCCAGCCGGTCGGCCCGCAGTTTGATCTGATGGGGGCTTTCCTCTCCGGAGGCGTAGAGGACCTTCTCTTCCTTCCCCAGGGTCTGACAGACCTGCAGAAGGATGGTGGACTTTCCGATGCCGGGGTCGCCGGTCAGCAGGACTACTGACCCTTTGACGATGCCGCCGCCCAGGACCCGGTCGAATTCGGAAAGGCCCGTCTGGTACCGGTGTTCTCCCACGGTCTCGATCTCGGAGAGCTTCTGGGCCACACCCCGGGTGCCGCCTCCGATGCCTCCGGCCTGGGCCTTCGGCTTCTCGGAAGAACGGACCTCTTCCTGCATGGTGTCCCACTCTCCGCACTGGGGACATTTGCCGTACCATTTGGGGTTTTCATACCCGCAGTTTTGGCAGACATAGATGGACTTTACTTTCGCCATGGCGATGGACTCCTTACTTGAAGTACATGTAATACTGGCATTTGATCATGCCGTTATAGAGTTTACGACGCTTGTCGGCTCTCCGGCCGAAGAGCTTCTCAAAGTCTTCGGAGGGACTGATGATATAGTAGGCCCAGCCCCGTTCTCTCTGGAAGACCTTCCCCATGGTCCGGTAGAGGTCTTCCGCTTCTTTGATTTCGAGAAGCCGTTCTCCGTAAGGCGGGTTGCAGATGACAGTGCCCCGATCGGACTGCTTTTTAAAGTCTTTTAAATCGCTGACTTCAAAGGTGATGCGGTCTTCCACTCCGGCCCGTCTGGCGTTCTCTTTCGCGATTTCCAGGACCTCCGGGTCAAGGTCGGAGCCGTAGGCGTGGAAGCTGCAGTCGGTGTTGACAAGGTCTCTGGCACGTTCTCTCTCCTCTTCCCAGACTTCCTTCGGGAATTGGGAGAAGCTTTCCGCCCGGAAGTGACGATTCACTCCGGGGGCCATGTTCAGGGCTTTCAGGGCCCCCTCAATGAGAATGGTGCCGGAGCCGCACATGGGGTCATAGAGGGTGTGGAAGTCCCGGACGCGGGCGACATCGATGAGCGAAGACGCCAGGGTCTCTTTAATGGGAGCGCCTCCGGCATGGAGCCGGTAACCCCGTTTGTGAAGGCCGGCGCCGGTAGTGTCGATGGTCAGGGTGACTTCATCTTTCAAAATGGAGAACTGGACTTGATAAGTGGCCCCGGTTTCGGAAAACCAGGGCACTTTATAGACCGTTTTGAGCCGTTCCACCATCGCCTTTTTGATGATGGCCTGACAGTCCCGCACACTGAAGAGTTTGGAGTTCAAAGAGTAGCCTTTCACCGGGAAGGCATCGTCCTTCCCGACCCAGTTCTCTAAGGGAAGTGCTTTGACCCCCTGGAACAGTTCTTCGAAGGTGACGGCTTTGAAAGTCCCCAGTAAGACCTGGACTCTCTCTGCATGGCGCAGACAGATGTTGGCCCGGGCAAGGATGTGTTCATCCCCTTCGAAAAACACCCGGGCGTTTTCCGCCCGGACGTTTTCTGCTCCCAACTCTTTCAGTTCGTTTGCGATGAGACTTTCCACTCCCATCAGGCATGGGACAACGAATGTATGCTTCATTCTTTTTCCGGCTCCAGAAGGCCGTAGCCTCCCTCTTTCCGGGAATAGACGACGTTGATGTCCCCGGTATCGATGTTCTCAAAGAGATAGAAATCGTGCTCGAGAAGGTTCATCTGCAAAATGGCCTCTTCCACCGTCTGGGGTTTGATGACGATGTTCTTCTGACGGACCAGTTTATACTCGGTTTCCTCTTCTTCCAGGGGGACGTCTGCCACAATGGCATCGAAGTTGCCGGATTTGAGTTTTTTCTCGACCTTCGTCTTGTTCTTTCGGATCTGACGGATGAGGTTGTCGACACATTTGTCGAGGGCCACCGTCATATCTCCGTCGGTTGCCTGAGAACGGAAGAACAGGCCTGCGTTCTGGACCGTGAGTTCCACGGTGGTAGTATTATTTTTATTCACGGAAGCAGTGATCTTTGCGGACCCTTCTCCGCCGAAGAACTTGTCGATTTTCTGAAGTTTCTTTTCGGCATGGTCTTTGAAGGACTCTTTCGGGGTGCATTTTCTGCCAACGATCGTAGTTTTCATATGGCTACCTCCTTTAAGGTTTCTTGGCAGTTTTATTATAACATAAAAACACCGGAGCTTATAGATGCTCCGGTGTGCTTTTTCTTATAATTGATGATTGGGCTCAGCCGTAACGCTTGTTACCCCCGCGACGGGAAAAACCGCCGTGCTTGGACTCGGTGGCCCGTTTGAGGTCCGTGAGCTTGTCATCGGACTGCTGCTTGAACTGAGACATCATCTCTTCAAAGGTGAGGTCATCTTTGTCGGCATACTTGGACTTCTGTCCCTGCCAGACGTTGGGTGCAGAGCGCTTTTTCTCCCGGCGCTCTCCCTGACCCCGGTCCCGGGAAGTGGCCTTTTTGGTGGCTTCGGCGTTTTCCGGCACCTGCTTGAGTGACAGGCTGATCTTTCCGTTTTCATCGATGTTCAGGACCTTGACCTTGACGGTCTGTCCCTTTTCCAGAAATTCAGCAATGTCTTTGACATATGTCGTAGAAACCTCCGAAATATGGATCATGCCGACCTTTTCTTCCGGAAGACTGACAAATGCCCCAAACTTGGTGAGTCCGGTCACTTTTCCCTCTACGATTTCTCCTAATTCCAGTGCCATAAACGAGCCAAAAGCCTCCCTCTCATGCTTCAATTGGCCGTGGAGACGTCATAATAGACGCTTTCGCCGGGCAGGACATAACCGAGTACATCTCTGGCGATGCGCTCCATATAGGTCTTCTCATCCTCTTCTTCGGCGAGCTCTTTCAGTTCCCGGTTCTCAGCCTGCGCTGAAGCCAGGTCCTGTTGGGCTGCCTCCACCTCTTTTGTTTTTTCGCTGATCTGAAACTGAAGGGAAAACATCGAAATCACTAAGTACCCAAGGATAGCAATGGAAGCAAGGGTCAGAAGAAAGCTGTAATTGCGTTTCCCCGCTTTGCCGGTTCGATTTGCCAATATGAGGACCTTCCTTTCGTTCTATCTTTCTCCAATCTCATAATCAAAGTAGATTATACTCAATTTAATTCGGTAAGGCAAGTTTGTTTCGACAATCTTTAAACAAGTTATAAAAGTTGATACATGTCCCCTGCAGTCTCCTTGGTGGCATGCTCCACTACGGTCAGGACTTTGGCACGGATGACCCGGGTGCCCATAGTGATCTCGATCTCGTCCCCCACTTTGACATCGTAGGAGGCACGGGCCACTTTCCCGTTAACGGTGACGTGTTTGGCGTCACAGAGCTCATTGGCTACCGTGCGGCGTTTGACGAGTCTTGAGACCTTCAGGTATTTGTCTAATCTCATGTTTCTTTGCTCCTTTAAGGAAAAACCGGGAGGAACGATGTGGTTCCTCCCGGTCGAATAACCATAATAAGAATCTGCTTATTTCACAGCGTCCTTGAGGGCTTTGCCGGCTTTGAAAGCGGGAAGCTTGGATGCCGGAACGGTCATCGGCTCGCCGGTTCTGGGGTTGTGGCCCTGCTTAGCAGCACGGTTGCGGACTTCGAAAGTACCAAAGCCGACCAGCTGGACTTTTTCACCGGCCTTGAGAGCTTCAGTGATGGAATCGAGAACGGAAGCAACGGCTTTTTCAGCGTCCTTTTTGGTGAAACCGGTTTCTGCTGCAACAGCATTGACAAGATCAGTCTTATTCATGATTGAATCCTCCATTTTTCATTTTCAAAACTATTGAATGAGTTGAGTGCTGACCACAAGATGTAGTAGACTCATACCTCAAACATATTACCCGATAACATGCATTTTTTCAAGTACTTTTGCGATTTTTTTGCCTTTTGGAAGGCTTTCGATGTCCTGGGAAGTCAAAACCCGTAACATCCCGAGAAAAACCACCCACAATAGTACAGAAAGTACCAGAGAAAGGAGGGTCGCCCAGGTGAAACCGGCCATTCGGGAACCGGGAGCACCTTCCGGGAAGACCCGGACAAAGAGCTCATAGAAACCGTAGGCCACTCCCCCGGCCAGAGCACCGGCGGCAAAGGGCTTCAAAACGACACTTACCCAGTCCACTTTGACCTTCGTCTCCTTCAGAAGCACGATGAGGTTGTGGGTGACGATGTAAAGGTAACAGACGATGGTCCCTACCGGGGCCCCCTTGATGTTGATGGAAGGGATGCTGCAAAGAGTGAAGTCACAGACGATCTTGGCGGAGGCCCCGATGAGCAGCGCCTTCAGCGGGACATCGGCCCGGCCAATGGCCTGGAGCATGTTGGTGATGGGGGTCGACACCGAAAGGATAAGGGCGAAAATGCCGTAAATCGCGACGAAGGGTGCCGAGATGCTGATGGTGGACTCTGCGTTAGTCCCCACGTAAAGAATACGCAGGACCGGCTCTGAAAGAGCTGCCATGACAAAACCGGTGGGGACTGCCAGAAGGGTCGTTGTCTTGAGGACAGTCTGAATGGCGGACTTCATTTTGGCCTGGTCCTTGGTGGCCCAGGCTCCGGAGAGGACCGGGATGGCACTGAGGCCAAGAGCCATGATGATGGTCGGAATGAGGTTTCGGAAGTCCAGAGCGACACCGTAAGCGCCGTAGAGGAAGCTTTTGATGTCCTTGTCGAGGACATTGGAAGCGGCCAGTTCGGCTGCATACATTTTGTGGAAGACTTCCGGCGCTTTGTGAACGGCTGCCAGGACCCGGTTGTTGACGGTCCAGGCGTCAATGAAGTTTGTGACATTCAGGACCAGCGAACTGGTGACCACGGGAATGGCGAAGCGAATAATCTGGCTTCGAAGGCTCTTTCCCTTTTCCGGTTCCGGAGAGCTCAGCAGCATCTCCTGAGTGATGCCGTCACCGATGGTTTTGTGCCGAATGAGCAGATAGAGGAGCCCGAGGATGGTGCCGATGGTGACACCGGCAATGGCGGCAGCCGCACTGAAGGGGGCAATGGCGCTGGCGGCTTCTTCCCCATTCTTACAGACGACTCCGTAGACCGGCTGTCCGGCCTTGAACTGGGCAAGGCCGTGGATCTGGACCCACTTGGCCAGAATGAGGCCGAAGACCAGTTTTCCGATGGTCTCGAAGACCTGGGAGTAACCGGTGGGCGCCATGTTCCGAAGGCCCTCATAATAGCCCCGGTAAGAGGACATCATGCAGGCAAACAGAATGGATGGGGCGATCATCAGGATGCTCCAGAAGGCCTCCGGAGTATTGATGAAGACACTGGAGTGAGTATAAGGCCAGGCCAGGGCCCAGAGAATGACGGTGCCCGCCAAACCGGTGATGAAGTAGAGCTTACGCGCTTCGCTCCGGATGGCATGGACCTCCCGGTATTTACCGGTGGCCATTCGCTCGGCGACCATTTTGGACAGGGCCACCGGAAGGCCGGCCATAGAGATCGCATAGAGGGGTGTGTAGATCTCGTAGGCATTGGTGAAATACCCGCGGCCCACAGGACCCAGGATGGCGGTCAGAGGAATCTTGTAAATGATCCCGATGACGTGGACGATGACGGTGGTCATCATCAGAAGCATCGCGCCGCTGAGCAGGGACTGCCCCTGGGCGCGGTTCTTATTTGCCATAAAAGTCTCTCACTTTCTGCTTATTCTGAAGGAGGGTGTCGAACCGGTCGACATACTCGTAAGGGTATTTGTAGTTGAAGACCCGGATGATGTCCGTGGTCCCGGGGACCAGCATTTTGGTGACGGCCCCGGCGCCGCAGGCAAAAATGTCCTGGCACTCTTCCATCATAAAGACGTTGTAAGCGCTCTCACAGCCCGGTTTCGACCACCCTACATTTTCGAGGTTCCCGACACTGCGGGTCTGGCGATACATGTAATAGGGTGCGTAACCGGCCTCGAACAGCAGCTCTCCGGCGGTGTCGACCATTTCGGAGGTCTCCCGGCCTTTTGCAAAGAGTTCTTTGGTCGGAAGGAGGCTGGAGGAACGTTTATAGGCAAGAGTATGCACCGTTATGGACTCCGGGTCAAGCCCCAAAATCTCACGAAGGGATCGCTCGAAATTCTGGGGGTCATCTCCCGGGAGCCCTGCAATGAGGTCCATATTGATATTGGAAAAGCCCACTTTGCGGGCTGTTTCATAGACATCGTAGACATCTTGGACCGTATGGTTGCGGCCCACCGCTTCCAAAATGGAGTCTGTCATGGTCTGGGGGTTGATGCTAATGCGGTCTGCCCCGCCCTCCAGCATGACGTGGAGCTTTTCTTCCGTGATGGAGTCGGCTCTCCCCGCTTCAAAAGTGAGTTCGGAACAGTCCTTCAAGGAAAAGGATTCCCGGACGGTCGTCAGGAGTGCCAGGGTCTGGTCGGCCGTCAGCGTCGACGGAGTCCCGCCGCCCACATAAATGGTCCGAAGCGTCCGCCCGGTCTCTTTTGCAATGGCCCCGGTGACTTTGACTTCTTCCAGCAGCTTTTCAAAGTAAGCGGGGTACAGTTTTTTCGCCCTGGGAGAGGCAATGCTTTCCGAAACGAAGGAACAGTAAGTGCAGCGGCTCGAGCAAAAGGGAATGCCGATGTAGAGACTGATGGAGTCTTCTGTCGTCGTGCTCATAATGGCCTGCTCCGCTTTGGACACGACTGCAGCGAGCTCCGCCTTTTTCGGGTCCACAAAAAGGTTTTCCGTGAAATACCGCTTTGCCGCTTCTTCCCCTTTGTCCGCGATGTGCTTCGTCATGACTTTGGAGGGGCGGACTCCTGTGAGGATTCCCCACTTCGGGCGCAGGCCGGTCACTTCTGAGAGGACCCGGTAAAGGACACGGCCGGCTGCCAGTTCCGGGTCATCCCCTTCGGCGACGGTCTCTTCCGCGAAAGCGTGGAGGTTTTCCGCCTCATCGCGGAACTCTGCGGAGAGCACCGGCCGTCCGTCGACTTCCCGGGAAGCGACCGTGACGAACTGTGTCTCCCCCGCCTCTTCCGGCGGGTCGACCGAAACCTTCCGGTCCGGAAAAAACGCCATAGAGAGCTTTTGCATCTCATAGGCGAAGTTGTTGCTGATAAGATGAATGATCATTATAGACTTTGTGGTAGCGAAATTGCCAGTTAATATGATGGGAAATCACCGTGGTAAAAGTTCGCCGCCGCAAGAATCGAGCTTTGCGGGGTGCGCGTCAGCGCTATTGATTCTCAGAAACAGCCTCCGCAACGCGACCTTCGCCGCAAGTCGAAGCTTTTACAGGTGATTTCTCAACCGTTTACTTCATGTATGGGTTATTTTGTCTTTCAAACTCCAGTTCGGTGAAGTTGTCGTGGCCGGGCAGGACGGTGTAATTGCCGTCGAGGGCGGCGAGCTTCTTCAGCGAGGGGATCATTTTCTCCGGAAGGCTTTCCGGGAAGTCGGTCCTTCCGCAGCTGAGGCGGAAGAGCGTGTCGCCGGCGAACATGAGGTTTTGGAAGAGGAAGACGATGCACCCGGGAGTGTGGCCCGGCGTGTGGAGCACGTGGAAGTTCTCCCCTTCCCAGGGGACGTCGTCCCCGTCTTTGACTACTATGTCTGCCTTCATGGGCGGCTGCTCGAGGCCGTGCTTTGCCGCGTGGCTCAGCTCCGGGTCGGTGAGGAAGGCTTCATCGTCTTCGTGGATGACGACCTTTGCCTCCGGGAACTTCTCGAGAAAGCCGGGCACGCCGAGAATGTGGTCGAAATGCCCGTGGGTCAGGAGGATGTAGTCGAGGGTCTTGACCCCCATTTCTACCATGGCGTCATAGACCTCGTCTGCGTAAATGGCCGGGTCCACGAGGACTCCGTGACCGTCCTCCTGGTTGACAAGTACATAAGTGTTCGTGGGCAGCAGCCCCAGTTTGAAATATGCGAGTTGCAGTTCCATGGAATGTCCTTCCTATTTTTTCCAGGTGTCGGTGTCGAGTACTATAGTGACCGGGCCGTCGTTGATAAGGCTCACTGCCATGTCTGCGCCGAACTGTCCGTGCCGGACCTCTTTTACGCCCAGAGCCTTCAGCTGCTCCATGAAGTGTTCATAGAGGGGGACTGCTTGTTCCGGTCTGGCGGCTTCAATGAAGGAGGGCCGGTTGCCTTTCCTGGTGTTGGCGAGCAAAGTGAACTGGGAAATGACGAGGCAGGACAGGCCTGTATCCAGTAAGGACAAATTCATTTTCCCGTCTTCATCTTCGAAGACCCGAAGGTTCACGACCTTTTTGGCGAGAAGCTCTGCTTCTGCTTCGGTGTCCGATTCGTGGACTCCTAAAAGTATGAGGTAGCCCCGGTCAATGGCGCCCAGGGTTTCCCCTTCAACAGCAACGCTGGCGGAGGTCACTCTCTGTATGACTGCTTTCATAGGCTTAAAGGCCGGTCCTTTCTACGCCGTGGACGCCCTTGATGTTTCGAAGGTGGCTGATGAGGGACTCCAGGTGTCCGACGTCCTTGACTACGATCCGCATATGGATGGTGGAGTAGTCTTCTTTGTTGTGAAGGGTAATGGTCGAAATGTTGACCCGCATGGCGGCCAGGTCTGCCGTGATCTTTGCGAGCATACCCACCTGGTCTTCACAGTAGATATTGAGTCCCGCTTCGAACTGTTCGTGGATCTCTTCGGACCAGTGGACCGGGATCCAGCGGTCCGGTTCGGAAGCCAGAGCCAGGTCGTGGGGCACGTTGGTGCAGTCCCGCTTGTGGACCGAAATGCCATGGCCTCTGGTGATAAAGCCGATAACCCGGTCTCCCGGCAGGGGGTTACAGCACTTTGAGAGCTTGATGAGAACATTGTCCACCCCGTCGATGACGATCCCGTCACCACTGTTACCCTTCTTCAAGGGACCGGTGGTAAGTTCTTCTTCCAGGGTCGGCTGTTCGAGGCGGCGCTGTTTTTCCAGTCGCTGGTATTCTTCCCGGAAGGTGGGCAGTACGTTCTCGGCAGTTATGCTGCCGTAGCCCACCGCCGCATAGAAGTCGTCTTCGCTCTCAAAGCCCTTGCGGACTTTGAATTTCTCGATGACGGCCTGGACCTCCTCATCGGAGAGGTGCAGGTTGTGCCGGCGAAGAACCTCTTCCACGATCCGTTTGCCTTCTTCGATGTTCTCGGAACGGCGCTCCTTTTTGAACCAGGAGCGGATCTTAGAGCGGGCACTGCTGGTTTTCGCAATGTTCAGCCAGTCTCTGGAAGGCCCTTTGTTCGGGTCCGGGGACCGTAAGATCTCGACGATTTCACCGGTGCGGACTTTGTAGTCGAGGGGCACGATCTTACCGTCGACCTTGGCCCCGTTCATGTGGTGGCCGACCTGGGTGTGGATCGCGTAAGCAAAATCGATGACGGTGGAGCCCAGAGGGATGTTGATGACGTCTCCTTTGGGGGTGAAGACGAAGACGTCCTCCGGGACGAAGTCCGACTTGATGGTCTTGACGATCTCTTCGACGTCGTCGGAATCTTTCTGGTTTTCGAGAAGCTGGCGGATCCAGGCAAGGCGCTCTTCGAACTTCTGATCGTTCTTGACCCCGGTCTTGTACTTCCAGTGAGCGGCAATGCCGTATTCCGCAGTATAGTGCATTTCCCAGGTCCGGATCTGCACTTCGAAGGGGATCCCTTCTTCCGAAATGACAGTCGTGTGCAGGGACTGGTACATGTTGGATTTCGGGTTGGAAATATAGTCTTTGAACCGCCCGGGAAGCGAGTGGTACATGTCGTGAACAACGCCCAGGACATTGTAACAGTCCGCCACATTGTTGACGATGATGCGAATGGCATAGACATCGTAGATCTGATCGAAGGAGTGGCCGCGAATGAACATTTTCCGATAGATTCCGTAAATGCTTTTCCGGCGTCCGGCGACGTCCGCTTCCGGGATATATTTCTGGACCCGTTCCCGGACCCGTTCGACGGTGTCGTCGATGAGGGTCGGGTGTGCATCGCCGGTGCTTTTGAGGAGGTCCTCAATGGTGTTGTAGCCGTAGGGGTCCAGGTAGCGGATCGCCAGGTCTTCCAGTTCCTCCTTGATGGAGCTGATCCCGAGCCGATGTGCGATGGGCGCATAGATCTCGAGGGTCTCGAGGGACTTCTCTTTCTGCTTTTGCTCCCTCATGTACTCGAGGGTCCGCATATTGTGGAGCCGGTCAGCCAGTTTGATGATGATGACCCGAATGTCCTGAGACATGGCGATGAGCATTTTTCGGACGTTTTCCGCCTGCTGCTCTTTATAGGTGGCCAGGGGGACTTTACCGAGTTTGGTGACTCCGTTGACCAACTGGGCGACTTCCTCCCCAAAGACATTGGAGAGGTCGGTCAGGGTGATGTCGGTGTCTTCCACTGTGTCATGAAGGATGGCAGCGATAATGGACTGATGGTCCATACCTAGGTCGAAGAGAATGCGGGCGACAGCCACCGGGTGCATGATGTAGGGTTCCCCGCTGTAACGGCGCTGGTCTTTATGGGCCTCCGAGGCGATCTCGTAGGCCTTCTCTACCAGTTTCAGTTCGTCAGCAGTGTAATAATCCTTCATCAGCTGGCGCAGTTCGTCGAACCGGTCGTTATATTTGATGAGGGTTCTCTCAACTTCCATGTCCGTTCATCCTGTTCCCTTGCAGTTTTTCCAGTATGGGCGCATCGCTCAGGTCCACCTTCTGCTTCTGAGAAGGCAAATGGATGCGGCCCTCGTCATCGGTGGTGAGGAGCCCCAGCTCTTTCATGGCCTGCAGTGTCACCTGGGTCTTACAGAGCGGAGTCAGAGGGTTCTCCACCGGATGAAGTTTGTGATGGATATATTCGTAGGCGCTGTAGGGGACGCCTTCATGGGCTTTCAAATACCGGTAGACTCCGGCGAAGTAATTGCGGTCCGGTTCCAGTGAGGAGGCCTCTTCCCCGGTCAGCGGTCGGCCGGCTAAGAGCTTATCGAAGAGCTGTTCGGAGAGGACCATGGCGTCGTCATTGACGCCGCTGGGCCGAATGTCGCGAATGTAAATGGAGAGTGAAGTCTTTCCGCGGAATTCATTTCTGCCGAGGGTGACCACCAGGTCCACTTTGTCTCCCCGCTGGAAGGGCAACTCCGGCCGGTTGAAGAAGATGCCGGTGACGGAAAGGCTGCTGCCTTCTTTATGGAAAGTGAGCCGTTTGTGCCGCCCGTCACTACCCATGCTCTGGACCTGGTCCAGGAGTACTCCGTAAAGTCCGAAGACCGGGCTTGCATTGCCGGTGCCAAAGGGCTCGATCATCTGAATGGAGTCTAAGAGGTCCAGAGAAAGACCAGCCGGGTTCAGCTTGCAGTCGATGCTGGTCTCCGGGTAAACGGAGGCACAACCGTAGGCGTACTCATTGACCTTTTCCCGGAACTCCTCCAGTCGCTCCGGTAGAATACTCATGCCGGCGGCCAGTTCGTGGCCCCCGAAGGTGTTGAGCATGTCGCGGCAGGAGTTCATGGCATCGTAAATGGAGAAGCCTTCCACGGAGCGGGCGGACCCTTTGCAGAGGTCCCCTTTGTCGGTGAGCACGATGACGGGTCTCAGGTAACGCTCCAAAAGTTTCGATGCGACGATTCCGAGAACGCCTTCGTGCCATCCTTTTCCGCTGACCACCAGAATGGGCAGGTGGGCCACTTCCGGGTGCTCCTGCAGGTATGCGAGAGCCTCGTTGAAGATTTTGTCTTCTTCGTTGTGGCGGCGGGTATTCATGACACTGACTTCTTCCGCCATGTCGACCGCAGACTCCGGGTCATCGGCCAGGAGCAGGTCGAGGGCCTTCTCCGCAGAACCCATTCGGCCGGCGGCGTTGATGCGGGGGGCAATGCCAAAGGAAATGCTGGTGGAATCTACGGTTTTCCCGGCAATGCCGGCTTTTTCCAAAATGGCTTCAATGCCGGGTTTTTGGTAAGTGTTGAGGAGCCGGAGCCCGTAAAGGACGATCTTACGGTTCTCCCCCACCAGGGGCACCATGTCGGCAACGGTCCCGAGGGCCGCTATGTCGGCGAACTCTGCCATGACTTCTTCGTCGGAGCCCTCCATGGCGCAACAGAGCTTGAGTGCGACGCCGCAGCCCGCATAGTCTTCAAAGGGGCAGTCCCAGTCGTTTCGGTGGGGGTCCACAATGGCGACACAGTCCGGCAGTACATCGCCCTCCAGGTGATGGTCAGTCACCACCAGCTCCATGCCCTTCTCTGCGATGTACTTCGCTTCCTCCACCGCAGAGATGCCGTTGTCTACCGTGACGATGAGTTTGGTCCCGGTGGCGGCAATGCGGTCGACGACCCCTTTGCTGAGGCCGTAGCCGTCCCGTTCCCGTTCCGGAAGCATATAGGTGACGTCGGCCCCCTGGGCTTCCAGGTAGGAATAGAGGATAGTCGTGGAGGTGACGCCGTCGCAGTCGTAGTCTCCGTAGACACAGATGCGTTCGCCGTCGAAGATCGCGTTGTTGATGCGTTCGACCGCTTTGTCCATGTCCGGCAACAGGAAGGGGTCGATCCATTCTTCGGAGTCGTCGAAAAATTCGTCGAGCTTTTCCTCCGTGTCGAAGCCCCGTTGGGTCAGCAACAACGCTGACAAGGGGTCGATGGAATACCGCTCGGCAATGGTGGACGCCAGGTCCTTATTCAGTTTTTGGACAGTCCACTTTTTTCGGGGCATGACGGAGGTTCCTGCTTTCTAAAGGGTTATTGAACGGTGATCTTGGAGAGGACCTCTCCCACTTTGTCATGGATGACGAGGTTTGCAGACTTGTCTGCCTGGGTAGGGTCCCGGTTGATGAGGATGAGCCACTTGCCCCGGAAGTACCGAAGCAGGCCGGCGGCGGGATAAACGACGAGAGAAGTGCCGGCGACGATCATGCAGTCGGCGGAGGAAATGGCTTCCACAGCACCGGTCACAGTGTCATTGTCGAGGCCCTCTTCGTAGAGAACGACATCGGGTTTGACGATGCCGCCGCACTCATCGCACTCCGGCACGCCGGAAGCGTCGAGAATGTAGTTATAGTCAAAAAACTTTCCGCACTTCGTGCAGTAATTGCGGAGAACGCTCCCGTGGAGTTCATAGACTTTCTCAGAGCCGGCCGCCTGGTGAAGCCCGTCAATGTTTTGGGTGACGACCCCAATGAGCTTTCCGGCCTGTTCGAGTTCCGCAAGCTTGAGATGAGCGGCGTTGGGTTTCGGGTCTCTGGGAATGACCCGGTTTTTATAAAAGTCGAAAAAGTCCCAGGTGTTCTGAACGAAGAAGGTGTGGCTGAGCATCGTCTCCGGCGGGTACTTGAACTTCTGGTGGTAGAGGCCGTCTACACTGCGAAAGTCCGGAATACCGCTTTCAGTGGAGACTCCGGCGCCGCCAAAAAAGACGATACGCCGGCTCTCGTCGATGATTTCCTGGAGTTTTTTGATTTTGACTTCGGTGTCGTGAGTCATAGGAGTCACCTTAGGAGAAATTCTTGAGAATGTTATCGATATCTTTCTGGGTGGGTGCCACGACCTGAAGGACCAGAGCATAACCCTTGACCTGGGCCACCATGACCTGGCTTCGAGCGGTCTCCTGACCGCTGAGACCGTCGAAGGCAAAGCCGGAGAAGTTCAGACCGGAAATGTTCTGGGTCTTGCTGTCGGTGGCGACCTCGTCTCCGACCTGTGCTTTCAGGGCCTTCATGACCTGTGAGGTGCTCGTGTAACTGCCGCCGGAGAGGGCGAAGTACTGGAGCTTCACGGACATGGAACCGGAAGCGTTTCGGGCATCGAGGTCCAGGACCGAAGTCGGGGTGACGGTGCTCTTGGAGGCACCCTTCAGGGTCCAGCCGCTGGGGGCATCGAAGGTGATACCGGAGAACTTGCTCTTATAAGTACTCCCCTTAATGGTGCCGTATTCGAATTCGGAACCGGTCCCATAATTGCTGGTGACTTTTGGCAGGGTGGTCTCCCCTTCCATTTCCGCGGCGCCTTCTTCCCCATAGAGGTCATAAGCGTTATTGGTGACAGATTCATAGAGCCGACCGTTATAACCGTTTTGGAAGTCTTCCCGGTGTTTGATGGAGTAAGTGACCGTCGTGATCTGAGAGTCGTCCGCTTCGGCGAACCTTCCAACGAAGTTCACGAGAAGGACTCCAAGGAAGATGATGCCCAGGAAAAACACCACGATGATGGCGATGATTGCTGCCGTGACCGTACGGTTGGAGTCCTGGAATGGGGTGCCCCCGGTTTTTCGGGGCTTCTCGGTTTTGATTCTGCGAGCCATATTCATTTCCTCCTGAAGAAATAGCAATTTACAGCCCTTTATTTTAACATAAAAAGAAGCCCCGGCGCAATGCCGGGGCAGGACTTATTCAGACAGGATCTTTTCGAGAGCAGCGAGGCGTATCGCAATACACAGAACGTCTGTGGCGACGGCCAGTTCTTCGAGACTGGGGTATGTGGGGGCGATCCGCATGTTGCTGTCTTTCGGGTCTTTTCCGTAGGGGAAGGTAGCCCCTACGGTGGTCAGCGTGACTCCACACTCTTTACAGAGCTGGAAGACCCTGGTAGCGGTCCCCTCCATACAGTCGAGGCTGATGAAATAACCGCCGTTGGGGTTCGTCCAGGAACAGATGTCCCGGGGCTTCAGTTTCCGCTCAAAAGTGGAAAGGACCACATTGAAGTGGGGCGTGATGATGCCGGCCAGTTTGTCCATATGGTTTTTGACGTCAGAAATGCCGTCTTTGAAGAAGCGGACATGCCGCAGCTGGTTGATCTTATCGGAACCGATGGTCTGTTTGTCCAGTCGTTTGAGGATCCAGTCCCGGTTCCCTTCGTTGGCAGCAAGAACCGCAATACCGGCTCCGGGGAACGTGACTTTTGAGGTGGAAGCAAAGAGGACTGCCCGGTCCGGGTTCCCCGCCTTTTCACACTCATCGAGAAGGTCCAGAACGTCATCGTGACGACCGGTGAGGTCGTGGATGACATAGGCATTGTCCCAAATGACGCGGAAGTCTTCCACCGTTTTCATTTTGGCGATGCGCCGTACCGTTTCGTCGGAATAGGACTGACCGGTGGGGTTTGCGTACTTCGGGACGCAGAACATGCCTTTGACTTTCGGGTCTTTCACGAGCTCTTCCACAACGTCCATGTCGGGACCGTTCTCCGTCATGGGGACCGGAATGAGTTCGAGGCCCAAGTATTCGGCAATGCCGAAGTGGCGGTCATACCCGGGAGACGGGCAGAGGAACTTGCAGCCTCCCTGCAGGACCCAGGGCTCCAGCCCTTCCCCGGCTCCCATGGCATAGCACTGCATAAGGTAGTCGAACATCATGTTGAGGCTGGAGTTGCCCCCCACAATGATCTTCTCTACGGGGACTTCCAAAATGTCAGAGAACAGGCGTTTGACTTCGATGAGCCCGGTCAGACACCCATAGTTCAGAACGTCCGTGCTTTCTTCCGTGGTCAGGTTCGAACGGGAATTGATGATGTCGAGCATTTCGATGGAGGCTTCCTCCTGCTCGAGAGAAGGCTTGCCCCGGGCCATATTCAGGTCCAGGTCCTGTGCCTTGTATTTGTCGTAACGGGCCTGCAGCCGGTCTTTTTCCGCCTGCAACTCTTCCTTTGTCATTTCTGCATAGGTTTTCATGTTTGGCTCTTCCTTTCAGGAATATGTTACATAGTTTACTGGAATTTCTACTAATTTGCAAATATGAAATGAAATTCTCATTTCTGACTTTTTCATTTTGACTGTTGAGCCACAAGATATTGGCAAATTGTAGAAAAAATGCACAATCCGGGGGCAGATGTTGCGCCAATTTCAACATTGTAACCACTTTAAGAATGTTGTATTATTTATAAAATGTTTTTTACAGGAGGTTCATTTGAATGGCCAACGAAAACAAAAAGGCAGAAAAAGAACTGAAGAAACTTCAGGACGAAAAAGCCAAGAAGGAAAAGAAACAGGCCAAAGCTCAGGAAGCTCGCGAGAAGCGGAAAGCCAGCATCGAGAAGTCCAACGAGAAGCAGGCCGAAAAAGCCAGAGCTCGCCGGAACCGGACCAAGGGGCAGAAAGTGGCCCGGGTCCTCATTCCCCTGCTCGCAGTTCTTTTGGCTCTCGCTATTGCCCTGGGCGCATTCTTTGGTCTTTTTGATCGTGCGGCAGCTGCAGAGAAGACAGCAGACGGAGACCGGATTTCTGTGGCAGAATATGAGTACTACAACCGCATGTACTTCAACTATTACTACCAGATGTCCCAGCAGTACGATCAGTACTACAGCTCCTACTACGGAGACGGTGCCGGCAAAATGATGACCGGCTACGACTACACCAAGGCTCCCGGTGACCAGGAATTCGTTCCCAACGAAGAGGCCGGTCTCACCATTGACAAGAAGTACGGTGAGAACCCCACCTGGGCGGACTACTTCGAGCAGGAATCCCTGAAGGAAGCCAACTCCAGCACCATGCTCTACAAGGCGGCCAAAGCGGAAGGCTATGAACTCACCAAGTCCGAGCAGAAGGACCTCGACGAGTTCGTGGAGAGCCTGCAGACCAACGCCGATAACGACGGCTATTCTCTGGACGCTTACCTGCGCACCAATTACGGCCGCGGCATGTCCCCCAGCCTCCTGAAAGAGATCTATACGAAGCAGACCATCGTCAATCGCTACAAAGAGGACAAGCAGAAAGAGCTTGCCAAGGAAATCACCGATGACGAGATCGAAAAAGAGTTCAATGACAATGCCAAGGACTACACGACAGTAGACATTCGGAACTTCACTTTCACGAACTCCCTTGCTGCTGAAGAGAAGCCCTCGAAAGATGCCATCAAGAAGGCCAATGCGGAACTGAAGAAGAAGGCGGAAGCGTTCCTTCAGAAAGCCAACCTTTCGAACTTCACCCAGCTCGCCTACGACGCCACGGAAGACAAGGACCAGAAAGAACTCATGAAGGACGACGCGTCCTACTCTTCCATGGATGACACCAACTACAGCGCGATCCACGACTACGTTTCCGAAGAAGCTGCCGACTGGGCCTTCCAGGCAGACCGCAAGTCCGGCGACAAGAAGCTCTTCGAAGTCAAGAACGATGACGGCATCGCCAACTACTACGTTTACGTCATGGAGAACGTCATGAAGCGGGATAACCAGTACCCCGTCAACGTTCGCCAGATCCTTTACATGGTCACCGACGACTCCGCTTCCGATGAGACGGAGACCGAGACCGGTCACACCGACAAAGAAGCCAAAGCTCTTGCGGAGAAAGCCCTTGCCAAGTGGAAGAAGGGCAAAGCTACTGACGCTTCCTTCGCTGCCCTTGCTACTAAACTGACTGAGGACACCGGTTCCGCTGAGAACGGCGGTCTCTATGAAGACGTCACGAAGGACTCGAACTATGTGGAGCCCTTCCTGAACTGGTGCTTTGCTGACGGCCGCAAGAAGGGCGACACCGGCATCATCAAGACCGACTACGGTTACCATGTCATGTACCTTTCCAGCAAGTCGAAAGACCCGGTCTGGAAGAACACCGTCCGCGATGCACTGGCTTCCGAAAAGTTCGATAAATACCTGGAAGACCTGACCAAGGCCGATGCTGCCAAGGTTTCGGAGCACTGGGTCAAAGTCGTCGCAAAACGCGTCCAGAAAGCCGCAGAGACCGTGATCACCAACGCCGGCCTCAACAGTACCTCCTCTTCCCTGGAAGACGCCTTAGTCTCTGATGTGGAAGAATGATCAGGCACTGATCCTATAAATACTGTATCCAAATTTGTATCCAATGAATAATGGAGGAAAACACAATGACATTCGAAAAGAGATTCGAACAGTTCAAGAAAGAACTCGCAAAAGTTGACACTAAGGACCTTCCCCAGGACCTTGCTCTCCAGGTCACCATGACCGATGAGGACTGCGGCGGTACTTTCTACATCGCCAACATTGGCGGCAACTTCGCTGTAGAGCCCTATGACTACAAGGACAACACCGTCAACATCACCGCTTCTGCCAAGACCCTGAAGGACCTTCTGAACGGCAAACTCGACGGCCCCGACGCTCTGTTCCGCGGCCTTGTGGAAGTCAACGGCAACCTGGACCATGCTCTGGCGGTCACTTCCCTGAAACCCGCTGCGCCCGCCAAGAAGACGGCTGCGAAGAAACCGGCCGCTAAGAAGACTGCCGCGAAGAAGCCGGCTGCCAAGAAGACTGCCACCAAGGCTGCTGACGAGAAGAAGCCGGCCGCCAAGAAGACTGCTGCTAAAAAGCCGGCTGCCAAGAAGGCTGCCACCAAGGCTGCTGACGAGAAGAAAGCTGCTCCGAAGGCTGCCGAGAAAAAGACCGCTGCCAAGAAACCGGCTGCGAAAAAGACAGCTACTAAGAAGACTGCTGCCAAAAAATAAGCTGTTCTTCCAAAGAAGGACCTCTTCCCGAGGTCCTTCTTTTTAAAATTCACAACCACTGTGTTGACTTTTTGGAAGGGTATTTTATAATTATAAAAATATTTTATTTCATACCTGAGTTTTTTTCATAGCGAGAGGAGTATTTTATGGCTTTTTATTTCGATCAACCGTCCAGAACTTTTGGGGAGTATCTTCTGGTCCCGGGCTTCTCTTCCGGCGAATGTATCCCGACCAATGTGGACCTGCGGACCCCTCTTGTCCGTTATAAGAAAGGCGAAGAGCCGGACATCACTCTCAACATCCCCATGGTCTCTGCCATCATGCAGGCGGTCTCCAACGACACCATGGCCATTGCACTGGCAAAAGAAGGCGGCGTCTCCTTCATTTACGGTTCCCAGTCCATTGAGTCGGAAGCTGCTATGGTCGCCCGGGTCAAGAACTACAAAAAGGGATTCATCGTCTCTACCAGTAACCTGACTCCGGAAGACACTCTGGCAGACGTCCTGACCCTGAAAGAGCGGACCGGTCATTCGACGGTTGCTATCACTGAAGATGGTACGGCCAACGGAAAGCTCCTCGGCATCGTCGGTTCCAAAGACTACCGGGTCTCCCGCATGGACCCCTCCACGAAGATCAAAGAGTTCATGACGCCCCGGGAAAAACTCATCACCGCTCCCCATACCACTTCCCTCAAAGATGCCAATGACATCATTTGGGAACACAAACTGAACAACCTTCCTCTGGTGGACGAGAACGACCATCTGGCCTACCTCGTTTTCCGGAAGGACTACGATTCCCACCATGAAAACAAGCTGGAACTCCTCGACGAGAACAAGTCTTACGTCGTGGGCGCCGGCATCAACTCGAGAGACTACGAAGAACGCGTTCCCGCTCTGGTGGAAGCCGGTGCAGACGTCCTCTGCATCGACTCCTCGGAAGGTTATTCCGAATGGCAGAGACGGACCCTTCAGTGGATCAAAGACAAATACGGCGACAAAGTCAAATGCGGCGCCGGAAACGTTGTCGATGAAGAAGGATTCCGTTTCCTCGCGGACTGCGGTGCAGACTTTGTTAAGGTCGGTATCGGCGGCGGTTCCATCTGCATCACCCGGGAGACCAAGGGCATCGGCCGCGGACAGGCCACCGCCCTTATCGACGTATGTGCGGCCAGAGACAAGTATTTTGAAGAGACCGGCATTTACGTTCCCGTCTGCTCCGACGGCGGCATTGTCCATGACTACCATGTGACCCTCGCCCTTGCCATGGGAGCCGATTTCCTGATGCTGGGCCGGTACTTCTCCCGCTTCGATGAGTCCCCCACCAACAAGATCCGCATCAACGGCCGGTATGTCAAAGAGTATTGGGGCGAAGGTTCCAACAGAGCCCGCAACTGGCAGCGGTACGACATGGGCGGCGATAAAAAACTCTCCTTCGAAGAAGGGGTCGACTCCTATGTCCCCTATGCCGGTTCTTTGAAAGACGGCGTCTACACGACCCTCGCCAAAGTCCGCAGCACCATGTGCAACTGCGGTGCCCTGAGCATTCCTGAGCTTCGTGAAAAAGCGAAACTCACCGTCGTCAGCTCCACTTCCATTGTAGAAGGCGGCGCCCACGACGTCATCACTAAGGACACGACGTCCAACGTCTGATCATGGAAAACGCAAAGCCACTCCTTTCGGAGTGGCTTTTTTCGTTTTGAGAAAATGTGACAGGATAGTTCCAATATTGTAACAGTTCGCGGAAATTGCAGAAATTTTCCCCGAAGAATGGTATAATAAGTTCAGTTAAAAGAAAGTTTCCTATCTTGAAAGATCGGAGTGATTTTTATGAAGTATACGGATAACTACGGTGGGAACGTCGACCTTCAGAAAGCGACGGCCGAAGGCGTCGCCGTGGTCGCGGACATTGTCGGCACCGTCGGTCCCCGTCCGGCCGGCTCGGAAATGGAGCTGAAAGCCCAGAAAATGCTGGAAGAGAAGATCTCCCCCTATGCCTCGAAAACGGTGACCGAGCCCTTCTCCGTCCATCGCCAGGCCTTTATGGGGTTTATCCCCTTTACAGTGGCCTGTGGGGTATCCAGTGTCTTTGTCAACTGGTTCTGGAGCCCCCTTGCAGCATTTATTCTCTGCGTGCTGGCCTTTATTCCTCTGTTTTTCGAATTCCTGCGCTACGATGAGTTCAACGATTTCCTGTTCCCGAAGCAGACGTCTCATAACACTTACGCAGTCATTCCCCCGGCCGGGGAAACCAAACAGCGCATCGTTATGGTCTCTCACTCGGACTCTCAGTACGAGTGGACCCTCAACTGGCTCTTCGGTCAGGTGAAGGCCATTGGTGACAAAGGCGGTCTTGTAGCAAAACTCGCCGTAGAAATTCCGGCGGTCGTAGGGCTGGTCATCCAGACTATCTTCGCCCTCGTATGTCTCATTGTAGGCAAAGGCAGTGCAGCAAACCTTTTACAGACCCCCCGCTGGTTTTTCGTGCTGTTCTTTGTGGTGAGCATTCTTTTCATTCCGCTGGAACTGTCCTTCATTTTCTTCCAGAGCCACACGAAGAGCGTGCCCGGGGCCTCTGACAACCTCTCAGGCTGCGCCGTTAACCTGGAAACGGTCAAAGCCATGAAGGAAGCGGGCATTGAACTGGAGCGGACCGAAGTCGTCGCTGTGTTCTCCGGTTCCGAAGAAGTGGGTCTTCGGGGGGCGAAAGCCTTTGCCAAAGCCCATAAGGAAGAGTATAAAGACGTTCCCACTATTGTGGTGGCCCTGGACACTTTCCGGGACCTGGAAGATATGGCGATCTACGACAGAGACCTTTCCGGAACTCTGCAGCACGACTGGCAGGTCAAGCACCTTTTGAAGAATGCGGCCCTGAACACCGGCCGGGACCTGAAGTTCGAGTCGGTCTATGTGGGAGGCTCCGATGCTGCTGCCTTTACGCGGCAGGGGTATAAAGCCACCACACTGGCTGCCATGAACCCCGACCCGCCGGTCTACTACCACACCCGGGAGGACACCGTCGAAAACATGCGCCCGGAGTGCATTGCCGTAGGCATCGATATTATGGTGGAGGCGATCTGCATGTACGATGCAGTAGGCCTTCCAGAACAGACAGAAGACTAAGTGCTTCAAGGAGAAGAAACTATGCGACCCAGAATGGAAGAAGAACGGATCTATGAAGCCGCCATTCCGTTTTTTGCAAAGTTCGGTTATAAGAAGACGACCTTAGAGGACATTGCCGGGGCTTTGGACATGAGCAATACGAACCTCTATTCCTACGCCAAAAGTAAACAGGCCCTCTACAAGGACTGCGTTTCCTATGCCCTGGACCGGTGGCACAACTTTGTGCTGGCGGAGACCGAGGACATTGAGGACCCCAAAGAAAAACTCTTAATGACCTTCCGCTCGGCAGTGGGTTATATAGCCGGGAACGAAGACATGTCGGCTCTCATTAAAAACGACCCCTCCATCTTCCCCATGTACCCGGATGTAGACCCCCTCAACGAATTTACCCAATGGCCGATCCAGTACGTACGGCAGATCATGGTGGACGGTATTGAAAGCGGAGCCTTCCGGGCCATCAATGTCGATGTGGCCGCCACTATGCTGTTCGGCTGGTATAAGTACATCATTTTGAGTTCTCTGGAAATGAAAGACCTCGACCGAAAACTTCTGAAAGAGACTCTTACGACCATGAGTACCCTGCTCTTTGACGGACTCCTGCTGGTCCCGGAAGACAACTGAACAAGGACAAAACAGTAAATCGCCCCACATTGCTCTGTGAGGCGATTTATTTCGTTTTTACCGCATATAGAGAAGATAGCGGCCCACCTTTGGAATGCGGTCTAGGAGCCGGCAGAGAAGCAAACTTGCTAAGAAGGGCACAAAGGTCGCGACCAGGAAGGTCAAAAAGGCGGAGTCGGTGTACCAGTAACAGACCCGGACACAGGCCTGTGTCATGGGGAAATGTGTGAGGTACATGGCGAAACTGTAGCGGGCTACGAAATTGACCGGAATGTGGACCCCGCTCGGGATGACCGCTTCCCCACTGTGCCGGTCGAGGAGCTCAAAACAGCAAAGGGCGGTGACCATCAGCGTAAACCAGGTGTACCAGACAATGTTTTGCTCCCCTAAAAGGTGCTGGAAGTATTCGGTGACGTGGACTGCGAGGAAACAGACCACCGCAAGGAGCCCTAAAACCCAGCCCTTGACTTCCCGGAACACTTTTTCGTGAACCATGTAGCCAAGGAGCACATAGGTGCCGAAGACCCCGCCGGTGTAGCCGGCGTCGAGGATGGTGACTTCTGTGTTGCCGATGCTCGGGTCCAGCGTGAAGAAGACGAGAATGAAGAGCACCGGTATGGTCAGCAGTTTTGCGTCGATGTGTTTGAGGCCGTTGGCTACCACCGGTAAAAAAAGGTAAACCCCGAGGATCATGGGAAGGTACCAGTAGTGGTCCATGGCGGGCACGTTCTCGAGGAAGACCATTTGCCGCACTAGAGAGAGAGGTGTCAGGTCGATATGCCAGAAGAAATAATCGAAAATGTTATAAAGAAGGATCCACAGTTCCGTGCAGAGCAGGAGCCGACCGAAGTTGTGTTTCCAAAAGTGAAGAGTCCCTTCCGTGTCATAGGACCGGGGCAGAAAGAAATACCCGGTCAAAAAGAGGAAAAAGGGCACAGAAATGCGGGCCAAAGTAAAGAGCATCAAAACGACCATGCCCTTGTAATCGCCCTGGACGAAAAAGACGTCCTTTTCCGCGAAATGGAAGGTCTGCTCGACAGAGTGGCCCATACAGACAAGAAAAATGGCCAGGGCACGAATGAAGTCCAGCATAAAAATGCGGGGACGATCCATTACTGCCATGGCCGATTCTTCCTTTCTCGAAAAGCCGTCAGGAGACCAGTTTCTCCCAGGCTTCCGTATTCGCTTTGAAGTCGGTGATCTTGATGATGTCCTGATCGCCGACCTTCCCGTCTTTCCAGGTGCCTTCCACCGGGATCGACATGCTGCCCATCTCATAGCTGTTGGCCCGAAGCAGGGTCACGATGAGGGATGCACAGTCGCCGGAGGTGAGGTCGGTCTTGACTCGAGGCAGGAAGGTCTTTGCCATCTCATTGAGCTGAGCGGCGCTGAGGTTCTTGGCCTTCTCGATGCACTCGGAAAGGACGATGCGCTGCCGTTCGGTACGGGCGACGTCGGTTCCCACATAACGAATGCGGGCGTAGCCGAGGGCCTGGTTCCCGGTCAGGGTGTAAGTGCCGGGGCCGGAATTGATCTGACCCTTATTCGGGTTTGCAAGGTTATAAAGCTCTTCGTTCTGATCGTGGATATACATGTTCAGGTACGGGAGCTCATCCTGCGTGACGTCTACTGTGACGCCACCCAGGTAGTCGATGAGGTCGATGACGAAGAGGAAGTTGAAGACTGCCACCCGATCGACGGCAATGCCGTAGTTCTCGTAAATGGTGTTGGTCAAAAGGGTCGAGCCTCCGAGAGCATAGGCCGCATTGAGCTTGTCTTTGCCGTGGCCCGGAATGCTGACGTAAGAGTCCCTCAGGAAAGACGTCATAATAAACTTCTTCGACTGCTTATTGATGGTACAGAGGATCATCGAGTCGGAAAGACCGGTGTAATTGTCCTTTCGGGAGTCAAGTCCCACGAGAAGGATGTTCATGGTTTTCTCGTTGGTCTCCGACTGACCGGAGAGGTCGACTTTCTGGATGGGGTTTTCCCCAAGGTCCAGGTTGCCGAGGAGTCCGTAGTACCGACCAAAGAAGATGCCGGCGACCGCCACCACTAAAATGATCAGGGCCAGAAGGATGAGGACGATCTTTTTCCAAAGGGCCATCCGTTTTTTGCCGGCCCGCTTCTGCTGGCGAAGGAGCTCCTTTTCCCCACGGCGATTGATACGGTTATATTCCCGCAGTTCTTTCTTCGAAAGGGTCGTCGGGTCTACCGCCAGAGAACGGCTTTCGATGACTTTTCCGCCGGCGGCATTGGCGGCCG
Source organism: Clostridia bacterium (assembly GCA_017476565.1). GTDB lineage: Bacteria > Bacillota > Clostridia > Oscillospirales > Acutalibacteraceae > RUG420. The sequence goes on along the minus strand of JAFUZN010000077.1, from coordinate 28,513 downwards.
CCTCCTGGGTAAAGCCGCTCTTCCGGCCGACGCCGAAATAGCCGCCGGAGGTGGGGTGAGACGTATTGCCTGTGGAAATGGGGACATCGCCCGTTTCGTGGACGTCCCCGGTACCGGCCGGTGTCATATTCATGCGCTCCCGGCGCTCTCTCTTAGAATCTTCCAGGAACCGTTCCAGAGCTTCGATTTGCTGGACTTCTTCGTTGTTGTAAACGGTGGTGTCTTCGGGAACGGGTTCTTCTTCCACCGGCCGCTCTTTCTTTTCTTCGGAGAAGATGTCCTGGACCAGACGCCTTCCCTCTTCCTGGGCCACCTGCTTGCGTTTCCGCTCTTCCGGAGTGTCCGCTAAGATCTCTTCGAGGAGCTGCTCCTGGGTCTTTTCCCGGGGCTCCGAAGGTTCTTCTTCCCGGGGGGCTGAGGCACTGGCGACCGCAAGATCATGGTTTCGCTGCCAGGTCCGGCTGTGACGGGGAGGTCCGGAGACCAGTTCCTCCGCAGCAGTGACCTCTTCCTCTTCCACAATGGGAGCCGCAATATGAGAGGGAGAGACTTTGACTTCTTCCGGCAGGTCCACCACAATGGTCTCCTGCGGGACAGAAGCAGGTTCTTTCGGGACAGAGACAGGTTCTTCCAGGACTTTGGCCTTCGGCAATGACACCGTCGGCAGGCGGGTCCCGGCTTTGGAAGCGGCGGATGTATCTCTTGTATCGTCAATGGAGAAACTGGCAAATTCCACAGCGTCATCTTCGACGTTCAGAGAAAATGTGGTCTCTGCATCTTTTTCCAGGTTGATTCCTTTGTTCTCGGCGTCTGCGACAGCATTGATCCCCTTACGGATCATATCTGCCGGTGTCAGCTTTTCATCCATAGAACTGTAACACCTTTCCTAGAGTGTTCATATGTCTGTCTATTATAATATAAATAAAGGGCACTAGCAACGGAAAAACTCCACAAAAAAAGAGACACTGAAGGAGGTTTTCTTCCCTCTTCTGTGTCCCTGAGTGTTGAACCAATGGGTACTCAACCGACGATGACGCCTTTTTCCACCTGGTAGGTCTTGCCATTGACAATGATTTTACCGGTGTAGTTCGTTTTGGCGACGCCTCTGCGAACGTAGTACGCGATCCCGTTGATGCGGGCAATGCCGTTGTACTGGCGATTGACTCCGCCGTTGTCGAACCGGGTAAGAGTCCCGTCCGGGTTCTGGGACAGGCCCGAGAACCCGGTATCGACGTGACCTTCAGTGATTTTATAGGTGGTACCTTTGTAAGTGTAAGACCCGTTGTAGTCAAAGTTGATCTTACCGTTTTCGTAATACCACCAGCTGCCGTCAGAGTACTGGGCAATTCCGGTATCTCTGAGCTTGACCTGGCCGCCTTCCACATAGTAATAACCGTAGTCACCCTGGAAATAGATGTACAGGAACCCGGTGTAGTCGAATGCGACCGTACCGTAACGGACGTACCAATAGCCGTGCTGGTTGGAAACGATGCCTTCGTAGTCAAAGTTTACGCAGCCGTTTTCGACATAGTACCAGCCGTTATCGTTCTGAGCGAGACCGGTGAATTCGAAATTGACTTTCCCCCGCTCAATGCGCCACCAGCCGTTTTCATTGGCTGCGATGCCGGTATAAGAAGTGTCGACCTGCCCCGTGGTGATGTCATAGGCATACCAGTTGCCGTCTTCTTCGTTATAGCCGACATAGAGCTGTGCGGAAGGGGTAGCGGCGTTGGAGCGATTCATGGTAACAAAACCGACCACTGCTACCGATACCAGCAGAGCTGCGCTGAGAAGGATGGCCAGAACCTTGCGTGTGGTTGCTGTAATGTTCTGTGTCATTTCAGTTCTCCTTCCTTTCAGATTTTGAAGGTGTGCTTGTACCTTAACGAATATTATATATAATTTTGAGAAATGTGCCAATAGGAATTTTCTCTACGTTTTCAACAAATAAAAACGGACTTTACGTTAAATATTACCAAAATATGAACGTAAGGCCCGTTTTTGATTTTTCTTTTAGTTAGATCAGACTGCTTTGACGTAGTCCATGGCTACCCAGCCGGTCACTCCTCCGATGGTGGTCTTTCCCCAACCGTTCTGGACCTGAGTGATGTTCAGGCGGGTGCCGTCTGCGGCCTGTGCCAGGATGGTACCGTTGGCAGAAGGCGTATTGCGGACGTTCAGGTTGCTGCCGCCGGTGGAGACGACATAGTTGCCGCCGGTGGTGGCAGGTGCAGTGACTGCGGTGGTAGCAACGTTACCGGTGGTGCCGTAGTACTTCGGGAAGTAGTTCCGGGAAGCGTTAGAGCCGCGGGTCTGAGACTTGGACTCTTTCGCAGCGGGACGCTCGAAGTCGTAGCAGAAGCGGTAGCCGGCATTGTAGGCTCCGGTGCTGGAGTTAGCCGTCGAACGAAGGGACGCTAAAAGTTCCGGGTATTTGTTCTGAAGTTCATAGTTGAGGAAGCTCAGCTGGCCATAGAGAGTGGAATAGTTCAGACCGTGGGAATTACAGTAATCGATGAGTTCGACTTTGCGGTCTTTGTTCCACTGGCAAAGGCCATAGCTGGAACCGCTGTCTCCCGAGATGCCGGGATTGAACCCGGATTCGTCCTCAAAGTTCGCAAGAAGGCCGGCCGCCGCAGCGGTGTTGAGCCCCATGTTGTTTCTGAGATAGTTATAGCAATACTCTTCATTGGTCGCGGCATGAGAACGGCCCATAGCGACGAGGGCTCCGGAAACCATGACGGCCATCAGAAGAAAAGCAGTCAGGATGCGAAGCACTTTCGTGCTGCGTTTCGTTTCAGTCATAGGTTACCTCCGAATGTTTTACGCTTGGGTTTAACATTTGACATTATATATAGAAGGCACCAATTTGTCAAATTTTTGATACCAATTTGTAATATTTACGGGTTTTTAGGGTTGTTTTCCCCTCCCTTCATGCATTTTGACGGCAAAAATTGCACTCTGTAAAGCCAAAACACTTCACAGAGTGCAATTGCATATTTATTCATTTTGAGCCGTGAAACATTACGGGTGGCTCAGGTCACCGCCTCTTCCCAGGCGTTCCGGTTCTGTGCAAAGTCCACGTCCAGGACGTCCATCCCGCTGACTCTCATGTCTCTCCAGGAACCGTCAATGGGAACTGAGAAGCTCTGGACTTCATAGCTTTTGAGACGCAGGACCAGGGAGCCGAGGTCGACCACTTCGGAAGTGGAAAGGTCGGTGTGGACTCTCGGCAGGAATTGCCGAAGAAGTCCGCTCTGCTGAGAGAGGGTCATATTGCCGATCTTTTCGAGGGCATCTTCCAAAACGACCCGCTGACGTTTGGTCCGTTCAAAGTCTGTCCCGATTTTTCTGATCCGGGCATAGGCGAGGGCCTGGTTTCCGTTTAAATGGATGTCTCCTGCCTGAGCCGTAGAAAGGGTATCGGTCCCCACCGGGTTTCCAAAGATCCGGTTCTGTTCCCCGAGGCTACCGTTGATCCGACTGATTTCCTCCTGGGAGACATTGATGTCCACTCCCCCAATGGCGTCGATGAAGTCCGCCACCACTTTGAAGTTGACGACGGCCACCCGGTCAACAGGAATGCCAAAGTTCGACTTGATGGTCTGGGTCAGTAAAGACGTGCCCCCTTCTGCGTAAGCTGCATTGATCCGGTTGTTGCCGTGACCGGGAATGGTCACATAGCAGTCTCGAAGAATGGAGCAGATGACCAGTTTCTTGCTCTTTTGATTGATGGAAAGCAAGATCTGGGAGTCAGAGCGGCCGGTATAGGTGTCCTGACGGGAGTCTACGCCGATGAGCAGAATGGAGAAGACGTCATCGGCAACGGTAGTGGTCGCCGTAATGCTCTCCTCCCCCGGGTCATTGGACTCTGAATAAGAAGTTCCCTTTTCCTCTTCCCGTAAATCGCCCAGAAGGCCGACGTAGTGGTTCAAAAGGAATGCTGCCGTACCGGCTAACAATAAGAGGATGCAGAGCAGCACCAAAAGGACGACTTTCGTAGTGCTGCGCTTTTTGTGGGACCTTGTGCGGCTCATGTGGCGGACTCTCCTTGTTTATTCTTGCGAGTGCGTTCTTGGACTTTGTTGCGAATGGTGTTCATGGCATCCAACACGATGGGCTCTTTGCGCAGATACAGGTACCCAAGGTAAATGGCAAAGAACAGCGTTCCGGAAATGGCCAGGGTATAGAAGTTGTTGAAGCCCAGGGCCGGGATCCAGAACGTTGCGGCCAGGGACAGGACGGTAGCCACTAAAATCTTGAGATAGCTCAGGTTCTTCACCATGGGCTTGATGACGCTCCAAAGGACGACCACCTGATAGATGAAAACGCTGATTTCAGCGACCAGAGTGCCAATGGCAGCACCGCTGGCGGCGTATTTTGGGATCAGCAGGAAGTTGAGGACGAGGTCCACTACTGCACCTAAGATTTCAGAGTTGAGGACTGCTCGCTCTCTCCCAAGGGGCACCAGCATCTGGATCCCTAATATGTTCGTCACGCCAATGAGGATACAGGTGGGCATCAGAATCTGCATGGGCTGGATGGCACCCATGTAAGCGGAGCCGGAGAGGAGCATGACTCCCTGCCGGGCAAAGTAAATGAAGAAGATGGTGACCGGAATGGACGCCACCAGCACGAAGTCGAGGGCTTTCGTGGAGATGGTCCGAAAGTCTTTCATCTTATTCTGTTCGACATAATAGGAGGCTCTGGGCAGCAGTACGGCGCCAAGGGACGTGACAATGCTGACAAGGACCGTCTTGATCTTGATCGCAGCATTGTAGTAGCCGATGTCCACGTCAGAGGTCATAAAGCCCAGCATAACGGTGTCGAGGTTCGTATAGACCGTGGTGGCCACCGACATGGCAAAGAAAATGGCAACAGCCTTCAAATGAGGCTTGAAGTCGTAGTTCCCCAGCCATTTCATGTCGATGAACTTCCTTGCATTGATGAAGTTCAATACGTAGGACATGCTGGAGGCCAGAATGGAAATAAAGCCGTAAATGACATAATCGCTCTGGTCGTGGATGAAAAGGAACATACACACAAGGGCGATGAATTTGAAAATGATACTTCGTACGGTGATGTACGTGTATTGCTCGAGGCCCCGGTACATCCAGTCGATGCCGATGCAGTTCAGGAATATGGTGGCCGACATGACGTAGTAAAGGGGCTTCTCAGTGGCCAGTTTCGGGATGGTGGGAATCAGGGCAAAGAGAATGATGTAGGCGATCACACTGGTGGCCGCTGACAGGAGCAGGAGCTCGTGGACGGTCTTGGTGAGCTTTTCCCGGTCGTCCCGGACTTTGGCGACGGCCCGAATGCCGTAAGTGGGAATGCCCAGCTGGGCGAACATGACGAAATACTGAACAAAGGACGTGGCCATAGCCACCTTCCCGGTGCCAATGGGTGTGAGTACCCGGGACACGTACGGAAAAGTGATCAGTGGGAATATGAAAGTGGAAAGCGTCAGAAGAACATTCATAAAGAAGTTCTTCTTGATCGAATTCTCCTTAACAGCCATTGAATCGGTATCTCCAGTGTATTGATTACAGTTCTCTCATTATAGTGCGTTTCGAGGGCACTCGCAATCGCAATTACGAAAGAACGCTTCGGTAAAGTTTCTCGATTTCCGTCACATAGGTAGAGAGGTCGAACTGTGTCGCAGCTCTTCTCTTCCCTTCTGCGGCGATACGCCGGCATTCGTCGACGTGGTTCGCAGCCCAGAGGACTGCACCGGCAAGGGCTTCCGGGTCTCCGCTTTCATAGAGGAGCCCGGTGATGCGGTCTTCCAGCAGTTCTGTGGTAGCACCGGCTGCCGCGCCAATGGTAAGACAGCCTGCAAGCTCGCTTTCTATAGTGACACGGCCTAAAGCTTCTGCTTTCGAGCAGACGAGAGCAATGTCAGCCGTTTGTCGAAGTTCTTTTAAATCGGAAAACCCGAGGAACCGCACATTGTGCAGCTCATGGGTTTCTGCGTAAGTGCGAAGTTCTTCCGCATAGGCCTTGTCCTTGACGCTTTCGCCCCCGACGATGAGGAGTTCGAACCGCTCTTCTCCCCTGTGTTTCAGGAGTTCAAAAGCTTCCAGGGCTTCTCTTTGTCCCTTTCCGGGAGAAAGACGGCCGGCCAGCAGCACTTTCACAGTCTCCCCCGCAAACAACGGTTCATGGTCGGACTCATATTTCCCGACATCGAGGCCGTCGTAAAGTGTGACAAAAGAGGCTTTGGGGACTAGTTTCGAAAACTTCACGAAGACAGCGTCCGAGATCGCAATACAGGCACCGGCCTGTTCCATGAGTTTGTAAGACTCTTTTTCTTTTAAAAGTTTGATGCCGTGGTCTTCCCAGACGAACTCCCGGTTGTGGGAAACATAGGGAATGTGGGCTTTTCTGGCGGCTTCCATGCCGACCCGGGTCAAAAGGGTATTGTTGTGGACGAGGTCGAAGCCTTCTGCCTCAAACCAGTCCGTAATGTTGCGAATGGCATAGGCGTTGTAAAGCCGCTTCAAAAAGGTTTTGAAAGGGTTTTTGTCGGAAATTTCTGAAGTATAGCGAAGGACCTTGTAAGGCACCCCGCGGGCTTTCAGCTCTTCTTCCAGTGGGCCGTGTTTGCCGAGGAGGACCGTGGGCTCAATGTTATAGTCCCCCCTTTGGACTTCACTGAGGAGGTCCAGCAGAGACTGACTGGCTCCGGTCAGGTTCGGCAAATGGGTCACATAGCACACTTTCATGTTGAGCTCTCCCGGTGGTTCAAAGGATCTCGGAACTGTGATGGTTCCGGTCGGCTTCTGCCGGAGGTTTCATGTAATCTCCGTAAAGCTGAGTGTTGACGAAGTCATAGTCTTCCGGGCCCCAAACGGTGGTATCTTCGAAGGGGTAGGCTCTCCCCTTTCCATAATACTGTTTATGGAACATTTCCCGGAATTTATAAGCGCCCATCGCGTTCACGAGGTAGTCGGACTTGGCGTAAGGAAAGCGCTTTAGAGCGCGGTCCAGTTTGTTCAGCTCCCGGTCCAGCCGGAAGAATTTCTCCACCGGCAGCACCATGCCGACCTTGATGAGCAACCGTTCAACCAAGGGGCGATTTGCCTTTTCGACATTGACGCCGAGGTCGAAGCAGGAGAATTTGTAAGCAGCTCTCCGCCATAGGACATAATACTTGTGGAATTCCCGAAGGTACTTATTGTTAGGCATGCCGTCCAGAGGGAAAATGTCGACCCAGGCGTTGGAGACCTCTACCGTTTGGTTATCGGTGCGTCGAACCTTCATGGAAGGGTCTTCAATACGGGCAAAGTACCGGTAGTGGTTCGGGTCGTTGCGGAAGGTATGAAGTTCAAAGGGAACTTCTTCTTCCTCGCAAAGCTTCAAAAACCGCTCGTAGTCTTCCCGGGGGACTCCCAGGTCCATGTCGTCATCCCAGGGAATGAACCCTTCGTGGCGCACGGCCCCGAGTAAGGTCCCGCCCAGGGCATAATAGGTGATGTCGTGGGCTTCACAGAAGTCCCGGAACTGTTTGAACAGCTCCAGTTCTTTGAGCTGCAGAGGCCGGAAACTGGAAACTTCTGCCATAGTCAGTCCTCTTTGTTCTCGAGCAGTACTGCGTCGTGGGCATTTTTGTCCTCTTCATCGGGTGGTGTCATATAGGCCCCGTACTGCTGGGTCAGGACCCGGTCATATTCGATAGGCCCCAGCATCTGGGAGTCCTCAAAGGGGTAAAGAGCTCCTTCCCCATACCATTTTTTCGGGAACATCTCTTTGAAAATGTACTGGCCCATGAAGTTGACGATGTAGTCGGAGTCTTCCGGCGGGTACTTTTTCAAGAGCGTATCGATCCGATCGAGCCATTTCCGGGGGTCGGAACGGTTTCCGAGACCGGTGACCCGAATGAGGTAGATGAGGACTTTTTCATAAAAAGGCCGGTTGGGCCGGTGTAAATTGACTTTGTCAAAGGTCGAAATGTGGTAGCGCAGTCTTGCATAGAGAAGCTTCCACATGTGGACCCGGCGGACGACCCGGTTATTGGGCATGCCATCTAAGGGGAAAATGTCGATCCAGACATTTTCGTTGCGCTCGATGAGACTCCCCTTGCGCTCCAGTTCATAACGGGTATCGACGATCCGGGAAAAATAGTAATGATGAGGGGTGTCGTCCCAGTAAGTATGCAGTTCCAAGTGCTCGGGAAGCAGGTCGGAAATGTCCCGGACAAACTCCTCGTACTCTTCTCTGGGAATACCGATGTCGATGTCGTCGTCCCAGGGAATGAAGCCTTTGTGCCGAATAGCACCCAGAAGAGTGCCGCCCAGCATGAAGTAAGGGACCTCGCAGCCTTCCAGAATGGGCTTGAGGTCTTTCATGATGTTCCAGATGATCTCCTGGACGTCGGTACGTTTGGGTTCCTGAGTCATGAATGATTTCTCCTAATATTTTGAGCTTAAATGGTCCCGAAGGGCCTTCCGAAGGTGAATTTATCGCGTTGGTAATTTCCGGTCAGCATGCTGGTAAAGGACAGTGCCATAAAGGCGATGAGCAGGCTGGTGTGCTGAATGGTCGTCGTGACGAACACGAAAATGAAGAGACCGATGCACACGAGGAGCCTCCATTCCCTCTTGGTCCAGGCCGCAATGAGGTCATAGACGAAGGGTACCACAAAGCACAGGAAGAACCAGATGCCGCCTTCACAGAGAATGGCCATGGGCGAATTGGTATAGCCATCGACGGCCCGGTGGTGCCACCGCCAGCTGGCGTAACGCTGCCGAGCTTCGGAGTCCCCGTAACCGGCACCGAAGAAGATGTTGTCGATCCAGCCGAGGTAGCCGTTTTTGTAGTCTTCCTTTCGGACCCCGCCGGAACGGGAGGCCAGTTTGTCGGCAATGAGCAGGTAGCCGACGAAGGCGAGAATGATGCCGAGCACCGTGATGGTGACGATGGCGAACACAGCCTTTTTCCGCTCTTCCGGTTCTTCACTGCGGGCATTTTTGATGAGGATCATGTAAATATCGATGACCACCAGTGCCATAGCGAAGAGGTACCCGGTAATGGAGAAAGTCGTTACAATGGCCAGCAGCAAAACGGCAATGCGGAAGTAGCGGAAGGCTTTTCTTTGGTGGTTCAGCATTATGTCGAACATGAGTGCTGTGGTCAAATGAAGGCTATACATGGGAGCTTCCGTAAAGATCCCTATATTGCGGTACAACTGGTGTCCGTGAATGGAAAAGTCGTGCTGCCAGTGGAAGTAAAGGCCGTAGAAGCTGTGGATGGTCCGCTCTTTCCCCCACAGAATGTCCAGTGTCCCGGTGGACCCGAACCAGTGGAGGAACGAGGCTGTGACCCAGAAAAACAGGGAGATGAGGGCAATGATGGAAATGATCTGTGCGTATTTGATGAAAAGGTCCGTCAGAGTCTTTCTCTCATAGTGGGACCAGAACCATCCAATGTAGAGGAAGAACAGAATGATGAACTTCGACACGAGGTGGACGAGTTTTTCACTGGGGGCCACCAGGGCGTAAATGCCGAGGTAGGCGGTCCATAGAATCGCAAAAATCAAAAATCGTTTGAAATTCTGCTTTCGGAACATGTCCGGGAAAATGCAGATATAAAGGCCCATTAAAATGGCGGTGATGGGGACCACGTGATACCCTCCGGCTACGGTGCTGTTATAGACCGAGTGGGTACCCAAAATGGTATACAGCACAATAAGATAGTCGAGGAACCCGCCAAGGACGCGTCTCCAGGGAGTCACCGAGTAAGTCTCAATCATGAGTCAACCTTTCCTCTAAAGCGTGTTTTAAGTAGTAGCCGTCTCTCAAACGAGCAGAGAACTTCAACGTGTTCTGAACCATTGTTTCATACTCTGTGGGCGATACACGGCTGATGGCCTGCGGAATATCTTTCAACGAAGAAACCGTGATGCCGAGGCTCTCTTCTTTGACGAAACCTGCCACCGCGGACTCAGCCCAGACAATGACCGGGAGACCGGAGACTAAGTAAAGGGACAGCTTGTGAGGGTCATTGAAGCGTAAATAGTTTCCAAAGGGCCCATCACAGGTCTCAATAGAGGTGCCGTCCCAGACCAGACCGTAGTGTCCGCTCAACTCTCCGGGGAGCTCTTCCGGCAGGAAGGACCCCATATAGGTGACGTTCTCCTGCCCTCGGTCTTCATAGCCGACGCCGTAGAGGTGGAACTGGATGTCCGGTACTTTGTGAAGTTCTGTCAGGTAAATGCTCTTGCCGGGGTTCAGGTTCCCGGCCAGCAGGACTTCGGGTTTTCCGGAAGTCTCAAGGGAGCGTTTCGACTCGGTGTCCGGTTCGAAGTCCGTCAGATAGTCGAAAACCCCGAGAGTGATGAGCTTCTTGTCGGGAATGCCCTGCTCTCTCAGGTAATTTCTCATGACCTCATTATGACAAATGATGGAGTCGGCACTCTTCAAAAGAGGCATTTCTTCGAGCTTGATGCGGACCTGGCTTTTGGAACTGGTCTCATCGAGATGGAGGAACCGAAGCTGCTCAATGTCATGGATGAGAATAATGACTTTAGCGCCTTTCAGACGCAAAAAGCGATAAATAATGGGAAAAAAGAGACTGTGAGACCGGGGCGGGAACTGCACAAGGAGGGTGTCGCCTCTCCCCAAAGCCTTCAGCCTGTAGAAATAAAAGAAGAAATTTCGTACATGGGAGAAGACCGCCGCCGAGAGCTTTTTGTTCCGCTTGAAAGGAACCGCTACCTGGACCGGCTGCCAGCCAAGACTGTCGAGAATGTCCTCGACATCTTTTCGGGCTTTGCTGCCGGCATTCTTCTGGTAGGTCTCCAGCGCATCTCGCTCTTTCAGGTAATAATTCATTCGTTTTCGTCTCCGTAGAGGTCGTTCTTGATTTGCGTCGTGCTGACTTCCGGGGTCCGGGGCAGGTAGACGACTTCGACCCCTTCCTCTTTGAGAAAGTCGAACTTCCCTTTCCAGTCATCACCGATGATGAAAGTATCCACGTGGTATTCGTGTACATCCCGCGCCTTTTGGTCCCAGCTTTCTTCCGGGATGACCAGGTCCACATAGCGGACCGCTTCTACCAGAGTCTTTCTCTGTTCATAGTTGAAATAGGACTTTTTCTGCTTTTGATTCCAGTTGAATTCATCGGTCGAAACCGCGACGATCAGATAGTCCCCGTATTCTTTACAGCGTTTGAGCATGTTGATGTGCCCGTAATGCAGAAGGTCAAAGGTGCCGTATGTGATGACTCGCTTCATGGGATTCTCCTCAAAAAAGAAAATAAAAACGGGAAACCTTTCTTAATAGAAAAGGATTCCCGTTATTATATCATGGTTTTTCCAAAAGTGGAATAACCCCGAGGACCGGAAGGTCTAATTGTTCGGAAATATCTTTTTCCGTCACTAAGAAGTTCTTCGACAGGACCCGGAACAGCGCATAGGCCAGAGAGAGTAAGAACCCTGCAAAGGCTGCGACAGCGGTGTATTTTGCGACGTCCGGAGAGACCGGATCGTTCAGGTAATCGAGGTCAGAGACCACTCTGCAGGAGCCCGCTTCGACGGCTTTTTCGATCTCTCCCGGGGCGATTTTTATGATCTCCCGGACAATGTCTTTTGACCGTTCGAGGTCGCTGGTGGTGGCGGAAACTGTGAAGACCTGAGTGTCGGTCACCCCATTGACGGAAATGACTTTGGCCAGTTCCTCATAAGTCACGTCAAGCCTAAGGTTGTCGATGACTTTGGTCAGCACACTGCTGCCGGTGATGATGTAGCTGTAAGTAGATACCAGGTTCTTAGCGGAATTCACCTGGTCGTTGCTGACAAGGTCGGCGTTGGAACTGGTGTTGACGATCATATCGACAGAAGCGACATACTTTTTCGTCATGCCAAAAGAACTGGCCAGGAACCCGAGCAGGCCAAAAACCAGGGTCATGGTCAGGAGCAGGGCCCAAAACTTCTTGACCGCTTCTACTACTTTCCCGAGATCGATCTCGATCTCATCGTTACGCGTTTCATTCATGAGTGGCCCTCCCTACTCTTCCCCGAACGCCGGGATAATGCCGATGACCGGAAGGTTTAGGATCTCTTTGACATCGGAAGTGGAAATAATAAAGTGTTTCCGCAGCTCCGAAAACAGTGCATAGGCAAAACTCAGGGCAAAACCTAAAAGAGCTCCTAAAGCAACGGTACGCTTCATGCCGGGTTTGATGGGGTCTTTCTTGACGTCGACTCCGCTGACGGCATTGCACTTTCCGGCTTCCACCAGGGCGTTCAAGTCCGACGGACCGAGCCGCAGGTACGCGTCGGCGATCTGCTCAGACAGGTCCTGACGATCGGTGGAGACCGTAACGGTAACGATTTGAGAATCGGTCACCGGAGCGGCCACCGCCATTTCCTTTAGTTCTAAAGAGGAAAGGTCAAGCCCCAGGTCTTTGATGACGTGGTTCTGGACCTTGCTGCTGTTCAGAATACGAGCATAGGTCTTGGCGAGGTTTTTGGCGGAGTTGACGTATTCATTACTGACCGTCTGATCGGAACTTTCCACATTGTTGGTCTGAACGATGAGGTTGACCGACGCCTGGTACGTAGGAGTGACCAGAAGCTGGACATATAGGCCCCCTAAGAGGGCAAACAACAAGGTGAGGGCCGTGATGATGGGCCAATGCCGTCGAAAAGCATCGAGGATTTTTCGAAAGGAGATCTCTACGGTGTCCTCTTCCCCGGTCACCGGTTCCTTTTCGTAACCGCCGGATACCGACTGAGCCGCTTCTAAAGCAGCTTCATACGCTACCTTGTACGCGGCATCGAAGGCGGCGTTTTGTTGTTCATTCATTTTACTTCTCCCTTATCTACCTGGTGCACGACTCCGTTGATGACGACGGGACCCACATACCCCTTTTGCACAATGCTGTTTTCCACAAACCAGGATTTCTTATCCCGGGAAGCAAAGCCGTTGAAGTCATAATCCACATGTCCGTCGACGACCATATAGGTCTGGCCCTGGTAGTCGACGAGCTGAGTCTTCGTAAAGTCTGCATACCCGTCCGAGATGTACCAGAGACCGTAGGAGTTCCCGGCAAGGCCGGTGTACTCCGTCTGGAGTTTATTGTTGATATAGTAACCCCACTTCCCGTCCGGGCCGCGTTTGACGACCTGTGTAGGAGTGACGTTGATCTTATTGTTGGTGGTTTCATAAGCATAAGAGGACCCGGCCGGGGTCTCTTCATAGACAAGCTGGTCTTCTGTGTTCCCCTTGATCACGATCATCGATTCCATTTCCGTCAAAGGAGATTTGGAGCTGACCTTGATGGCAGGCAGTTTGTCGTAACCCATTTTCTGAGAATCGATATTGAAATTGACCGTGTTCCCCACGGTGACCGTCATCTTTTTGCCATCGTTCGAAATATCCAGGTACCCAATGTCCAAAATACCGGAACCGGTCAGAGTGCAACCGGTGTCATAGCCGATTGACTCTAAAGAAAGGTAGTCGAGGGAGTTTCTCCCAATGACTTCCAGCTGAAAGTCCTCCCCCATGTTCGCAATGGTCAGTGAATAATGGAGGTTCTCTTTGCTCAGCTGCACGTTGTTGAGGGTCAAGGTGTTGGTCTGCTTATTGTAGGAGACCCCTTTGAAGTCGGACTCCAGGACAAGACCGGAGAGGTAGATGAACTTCAGGTCCTTTTTATCTTTGGAAACAAAGGTGATCTCGGCTGTGTGGTTTCCATCTGCCGGGCCGGACTCGGCTTTTGCAGTAAGACTTGCTGCCGGAAGGAGGCACATCGCCAAAAAAGCGCAGAACAACAGGACCGCTGTCAGCAGCCCTGTTGCAGTTGTTTTTCGGGAAATTGCGCGATTCATTTATTTCGTTGCTCCTGTGAACGAATGATACAAACGGTTGAGGTCGATGTATTCGGATTCGGCGCCGTACTTGGCCCCGTTCCCTTTATCGGTATATTGCCACATTGTGATCTTCCCGTCAATGGAATCCATGTACTGGCCATAGCCGGTCTTCGGGAAGTTGTAGCTGCCTGTATCGTTGTAATAGGCCAGCCAGAAAGGCGCATGGATGTTGGACGCTACCAGATTGTTCTGCATCCAGGAGACGGAGCAGTAGATCATGGGCATGTACCCGGCTTTTTGGATGAGGTCACACCAGTAGTTGGCTACATCGGTCAGTTCCTGTGCGGTCATCTCCAGCTTGTAGCCGCTTTCCAGCTCCAGGTCTAAGGTGACATAGCCTTTGATCTTCTTCCCCTTCAGGAAGCCAAGCAGTGCGTCGGCCTGGGTCTTCGCCTTGGTCATGGCAGCGGACTTCGTACTGTTATAGTGGAAAGTGGCGAACTGGTAAACACCGTAGTCGATGCCGTAAACTTCACACTGAGAAGAGTAGGTGTCGAACTTGATGTCTTTGGAAGAAGCATAGGCAGCTCTCATCATGACACCTTTGACACCGGACTTCTTCATGGTGCCAAAGTCGATGTTTCCGTTCCACTTGGAGATATCGACGACGATGCCCCGGTCTTCCACCACAAGGTTGCCGTTCGCATCGGTGATGACATTATTGTTGTTGAGGTTTTTCTGGTTTGTTGAGGGAGTCTTAGTCGTCGTGGTCGTTTTGGTTTCTTCGATGACTTTGTTCTCTTTGATGGTATATCCGCGATAGGTTCCATTGAACGTGAAGTCGATGACCCCTTTCGAGACATACCAGGTACCGTAGTCGTTCTTGACAAGGCCGGTGAAGCTCCCGTCGAACTTACCGTTGACGAAGTAATACCAATGCCCGTCATCGGAGGGTGCTATGCCGTTGAAATTGAAGTTAACTTTGCCCCCTTCGACGCGCCAGCTGCCATAGCTGTTGCTCTTCATGCCGGTGTAGCCAAAGTCGACTTTTCCGTACTGGCAGTACCACCAGCCGTATTCATTCTTATAAACGCCGGTCTGGTCGAAGCGGACTTTTCCGTTCACGATGCGGTACCAGCCGTTGTCATTACAGGCAATGCCGGTGTAGTTCCAGTCCACTTGTCCGTTAACCGTTCGCCACCAGCCGTTTTCGTTATGAGCAATACCGGTGTAACTGACTCGGGTGTTGCCCTGGTAGGTCCACCAGACTCCGGCCACTTTACGGACTTCCAGGCCTTTGCAGGAAGTGACCACTTTGAGGTTGGCTGCATCGGTCTTCAGGCTCGGAAAGTAAAACATAGCAAGTCCCATGGCGAAAACCATGAGAATGACGGCAAGAAGCGATGTAAGCTTACTATTCTGTTTTCGGGTCCTTACTTCTGTGTTGACAGCCATCAGGATCCTCCCTCTATAAAACTTACCTAATTATATCAATTTATGACAAACTTGTGAACCCGCTAGATATGGGGCACAAAGTCAAAATATTACAAAAGAGTAACAAAATCTTGATTTCAGTAAAAAACAGGGACCAGGTATCCCCTGGTCCCAATGTGTGTTTGAATAGAATGGGCTTAACCAAGCTTGGTGGCAATGCCGCCCTCGATGGTCCACATACGACCGTCGAAGTCTACGACACCGAACTTGTCAAAGTCCACCTTACCGGAAAGGACATAGTAGGCAACGCCCAGAGCGTCCGCAGCGACACCGGTGAAACCGAAGTCGACCTGGCCGTCATGGACCCACCACAGACCATATTCGTTCGGGTAGAAGCCGTAAGCGGTGAAGTTGACCTTACCGTTTTCAATGCGCCACCAGCCTTTTTCGTTGGAAGCAACACCGGTGTAGTCGGAGGCGATCTTGTTGCCGTTATAGGCATACCACTGACCATCGCTGGCCTTCTTGACCTTCAGCTTCTTGGAGTCATACTTGGTGGAGTAGGAGTTGACCGTGATGGGGTTCTCCACATCGACCTTCAGACGGGCTTCGCCGAGGGCGACCACATAGGTCTTGCCTTCGTAAGGAACAACGCCGGAGAAGGTGAAGTCTACCTGACCGTTTCTGACATAGAAAGTACCGTTGTCATTTTTGAAAATGCCATTGGCATCGAAATCGACACGGCCGTTGACGATGCGCCACCAGCCCCAGACGTTGCGGGCAATGCCGGTGTAATCGTAAGCAACGTTGTCACCGTAGAAGGCGTACCAGACTTTGTCTCCGCCCTGGCGAACGATGAGATCGTTGCAGTTATAGGTCTGATATTTGTAATTCTTTTCCAAAACTGCTTTACCGCCCCGAACGACATATTTCTTGCCGCCGGAAGTCACGGTGTCATACTTGTCGAAGTTAACTTTGCCGTTCTCGACCCACCAGGAGCCGTAGCTGTTGCTATAGACACCGGTAGCATTGAAGTCGACTTTTCCTTTGACGACTCTCCACCAGCCATACTTGTTCTTGGCAACGCCGGTGTAAGAAGTTGCGATCTTTTTGGTCTTCGTGTTGAACGCATACCATTTGCCGTCTTTGGCTTTCTGAACGTCGAGAGTAGTCTCAACGTGAGAGGTTGCAGCAGAAGCCTTTGTTGCATTCATGCTGAACGAGAAACCAGCGACGACAGAAACGAGCATGAGCGCAGCAAGAACGACAGCCCAAATTTTCTGGTTGACCTTTGTCATTGTGTTTCCACTCCTTCTGAATTGTTTGTCATGCGCACATGGAGAAGCGCATGGAATTTAAGTACCTATATAATAGCAATCGCCCAAAACGAATGCAAGAGGGAAAAGAAAAATTTGAGAAATCTTTGAAAATCAAGTCTGCAAACCGCGTAGCTACAATGATTTTTGAATTTGGATTGTGCAAAATCTATCTAAAATCAGACATCGATTTTTGTGACGATAAATCGTACTTTGCTTTTGAGTGCTTTTACTATCAGTCCGAATTTTCGTACCGTTAAATTATTTTTCAAGTGTCCCTTTTTTCGCATTTTCAAATACATATAAAAGTGATAGGATAGGCACACGCGAAAGGAGAGATTCTAATGACAGCTAACTGGAAAGTCGTCCGCATTACTATTATGTGGCTTTTTATTGCCATCTTCACTATGGCTATCGTTATTGCATCTCCATATGCCGTGAAGTCTGAGGCAGCCTCCCCCAATGTCAAGGTCCAAAAGATCTCCAACGGCAAATGGGGCGCCTATGTGAACGGTAAGCTCGATCAGTCCATCACCGGTTTTTACAAAAACCAGAACGGCTGGTGGTATGTGAAGAACGGCTATGTCGACTTCTCTGCCAACGGCATCTATAAAAACAAAGATAACGGCGTCTGGTACAAGACCACCAACGGCAAGGTCACTTTCAAAGAGACCGGCGTATTCAAAAACTACGATAACAATTCCTGGTGGAGAGTGGTTGACTCTCGGGTAGACTTCCAGGCCTACAGCATTTATAAAAATGAGAACGGTTGGTGGAAAACCACAAACGGCAGAGTCACATTCCAGGAAAACGGCGTTTTCAAGAATGAAAAGGGTTGGTGGAAAGTCGTCAAGTCCAAAGTCGATTTTGACTTTAACGGCATTGCATCCAACGAAAACGGGACCTGGTACCTCGATGGGGGCCGTGTCCGGTTTGAGGAAAACGGAAAAGTCTATTATGACTTGGCTTCCGGTAAGAATTACCTGATCACCAACGGCAGAGCCACCGAGATCACCAACGTAGACCCGACGGATCCCACGAAGCCGGAAGAACCTTCGACTCCCGGTGAGCCTTCCGAGCCTTCCCTCCCCCTGGAACCGGTCCTTCCCGATGATCAGGAGCCGACTTCCGGTGAAGACAATAAGGCACTGGCGGTAGAGGTGGCGAAAGAAACCGTCAAAGAGTACCCCATTTCCAGAGCCCTTCTCATTGAGATCATGATGGATGAAGACGTCGGGTTTACGGAAGAAGAGGCCATTTACGGGGTCGACAACTGTGGCGCCAACTGGAAGGAACAGGCCGTGCTGGTAGCATCGGAACTTCTCTTCGATGAAGACACCGATGAACCCAACGGAGTTTCCCGGGAAAGCCTCAAAGAGATCTTGGCGGACATTTATGAGTTCACCGACTCCGAAGTGGCATACGCACTGAGCGTGGTCGACGACGATGCAAAGAGTGACGCCAACTTCTGGAACAAACAGGCCCTTGTCTTGGCAAAAGAGATCGTAGCAGCAGCGAAAGAAGAAAACACGACCCTCTCCTCTGCAGACATCAAGGATATCCTCGTGGAAGACGGACAATTCACCAGCAGTCAAGCTGAGTACGCGGCCTCCCGCGTCTAAATAAGCAAACACAGGTCATTTGCTCTACACAAGGTAACCCTAGACTTGTGCTGGAATGGTGCTGACCTAATCATTTTAGTACATTTCTATTTACAAACACACACAAACATGGAAAACCGCAGCTTCCCCCGAAGCTGCGGTTTCCATTTGTCTAAGAGACCCCGCCTCCGGCGGGATCTCTTGTCAAACTTTAGAGTTACTTCCCCAAAGCTGCGGTTTCCATTTGCTAAAAGGGTTTCAGAACGTCGAAGTTCCCCGCCGGAGGCGGGGAACTTGAACTTTCTTTAAGACTTCCAGGGATTATTACTGTTATCGTCTGTGGGGTCCCACCCTGCGTAGGGGCTGGTGGGGTCTATTCTCTGTGGGGTCGGTTTGGCGAGAGGTTCTTTGACATCGCTGCCGTCGTAAATGTAGACGATGGTCCCTTCGGGGCAACGGTTGTAGACCCACTTGGCGTCGTGACAGGCCAGCCGGACGCAGCCGGCGGACGCGTTCTGCCCGAGTTTATTGTACTCGGCTGTCTCCAGTGTGGAGGAGCTTTGCTTCTCGTTGGGGCCGGAATGGAACAGGTAAGGTCCGGTAATGCGGGTGGCCCACTTTCCGTAGACGCCTCCGTTAAGGGCTCTCCACTGGTACCGATCGGTTGTCTTGAAGATGCCCTTCTTAGTAGGGCTCGACTCGAGACCACAGGAGCAGACCAGGGCTTTGACGGGCTTTGAGTAAACGCCGTCGACGCCTATGGTATAGGCAATGACAATGTTTTGGGAGGTGTTCACGGCAAAGCAGTACTCATGGGTCTTTATGTACTCTTCATCGGCATAGACACCGAAGGCCTCCAAGACCTGGTCCGGTGCGGTGGGCGTGAAGAGAGTCTCAATGACCTTGCCGAGACCTGTATTCCCCTCCCCTTCTTCCGGTTCTGTCACCGGAGGGTTGCTTCCGCGCGGGAACAGGTCGGTCAGGCTCAGGGCTCCGGAGAAGACCACCGAGGACATTACCATCCCGAGGGTCAGGAGCACAGCGAACAGCCGTTTCACCATATTCTTTTTTTTCATGATAGGGTCAACTCTTCTTTCTGTTGCGATTTACGGGTTGCAGTAGTTGCAGGGAGTGTAACCGCCGCGGGTCGCAGCGTTCTTGGTCTTCAGGAAGACCTTGTTCTCCTCCGCAATGCGTTTGCTGTAGCGGCAGTCGAGAGTGTGGTAGACCATCGACTTGCTGTTGGCGACGAATTTCCCTTCGTTTGCAGCCGGAGCTTTCTTGGGAGCAGAGGCTTTCTTCGGTGCGGGGGTCTCCTTCTTGACCGGAGCAGCCTTTTCAAGGACTTCCGCTTTCGGCTCTTCCACAACTTCTTCTTTGACCTCTTCCACCCGGACCGGTTCTTCCACCGGCTCTACGTGAGGAATGACGGGCTGGGTCGGAGCCTTGAACAGGTCGACAGAGGGTGCCGGAGACTCTTTGCTGGACTTGTAGATCTCATAAAGAGCGGCAGCGGCAACGCCGGCAATGGCAGCCACGCTGCACCAGACCCCTGTTTTGTACCAAAGAGGGCTCTTCTCGTTCTCTTCTTCCGTGAGGACGGGGACTTCTTCGATCTCGATCTTTTTCTTCGCCATAATGAACTCTCCTTTTCATTATTTTTTCAGATTATTATAACCACAAAAATGCAGGTTTATCAAGGAAAAACCATCGTACGTCAGAGGTTTTAGGGCAGGACTACATTCGAAGGCAAGAGCGAAGGGCGTTTTCTACCGATATTGACAACAACAACATACCGTTAGGAAAGTAAAAGAATTAAAAAAATCGCCCGGCAAGGGCGATTTTTTCTGTTTAAAGACCAGCTTTTTGGGCTCCATAGGCCGCCTGTTCGGCGGTGAACCCTTCGAACTGCAGCTGGGTCAGCATGTCGTCATGGGTGAAGGTCGTGAGTTTCAAGTACTCGAGGGCCTTCTTGTATGCTTGTTCGTTCCAGTCGGCACCGCAGTGGTCGGCGGCCCAGGTGGCATCTTCCTGGTTATACCCTTCGGACTGGACCTGAGCGATGAGCCAGTCCCGGGAGAAGGCCATTTGGTTGATATAGTCCACCGCCAGAGCCAAAGCATCTTGTTGAGACTGTGTTCCGGCGTTGTTGATGCCGGCTTCGGTCTTTGGTTCGTAAGCTTCTGAGGTGGTGACATCGGCGCCGGCCACTGTTGAGGGTTCCACCTCGACGGGCTTCGAAATGTCCACCCGGCCTTTGTTGACCATGTAAGTGGCCCCATTGACTTTCAGGTAACCGGTATAATTGAAATCGACAAAACCGTTGTTGATATACCAGGTACCGTTCTCGTTGGAGGCAATGCCGTTGTAAGTGGTCAGAATCTGATTCCCGTTATAAAGGGCCCACTTGCCATTCTCCCCTTTACGGACTTCGGCAGCTTCCGGAGGAACGACATTCCGGGCAGTAATGGTCTCATAGAAGGTTTCTGTAGTAGTGGTGACTGAACTGGCCGGTGAGGCTATGGAAGAGGGTTCTTCCTGCTTCGGGGCGATTCTCCCCCAGTTTAGTAAAAGCAGTGCCAGAGCGCCGCAAACCAGGGCGATGATCAGCCAGAACCACCATTTTTTATAAATGGGAGCAGAAGCTTTCTTCCCAACGTAAGTATTGTCAAACTCTTCATTCAACGCGTCTTCCCGGTAATCGAAGTTCTCCGGGTTCAGTTCCTGAGGCTCCGTGGGTTTTGTATCAAAGTATTCCGGTTCTTCATAACGGACTTTCGTTTTGACTTTAATGATTTTCTTTGGCTCGTTTGGCATAGTTCCAAACTCCTTTTAATGTGGTGATAAACTTAGTTTAGCAGAAAACAAGACATGAAAACAGCCCTATCTTTTTAGACAGGGCTGTGAAATTTCCAAAACGAATTTAGTTTTCTTTCCAGACATAGGCAATGCCGGAGGCGCCGGCGGCCAGAATGGCAAGGGCGACCCAGAGAGGCATGTTGTTCTCGTCCCCGGTGTTGGCAGCCTTCGCTTTGACACCGTTATACTTGGTAGTCACAGTGCGAAGGGTACGGGTGGTCAGTGTGCGAGCGGTCGTCTTGATCGTGCGAGAAGTCGATTTAGCACTAGTAGAGGGCTTGGTGGTTGTTGTAGTAGTTGTCGTTGTGGTCGTGGTTGTTGTAGTTTTGGTGCCGGGAACAGTGAACTGAACTACGATCGCTTCTCCTTCGTTATCGGTAGTAGTAGAGAGTTCTTTTCCAAAGGAAAGATAATAAGTTTTCTCGTTTTGTAAAACGGTGACTTTACTAACTAATACGTTAAATGATACTTGAGCAGCATTATTCACAACATCTGTAAACAAATCTTCTGACAGAAGAACTTCCTGGGTCAAATCGGAATCGGAATAGATCTTTACAACGTCGGATAATTTCTTGTCGGACATTGTTGCATTGTTCTTCGGGAACCTAATATCGATACTGAAATCTGGAATGGTTTCATAGGAATTGCTATCGGCAACAAACCAATTTGTTTTATTGGGGATAGCAGAAATAGCAGGTTCTGAAATTTCAGCAGTATAATCGGCACCCTCAATTTTGGCGGCTTCCGCTATGGTGCCATTCAACATGGTCACGCTCATGAGCGCAAAGGCAAGGCACATCGCCAACAGAATGGCAATGGTTTTTGTTACTTTCGTTCGGGTCATGTTCCAGTTCTCCTTTGAAATGATAATCAAAACTTTCGTCGCTTTTGTACTAGTATATACTTTTCCTGCCGCCTTCGCAATTCATTTGTAGTATAATAAGAAAAACAATTTTCCCGGAGGGTTCGTATGATCCAGGACATTGCTCCCCATAAACTCAATAATGAATTCAAAACCGGTGTAGCGCCCGGTCCCGACAGCCCGGTGGTCTGCTTTCGTGAGAAAGAGATCCTTTTGCGGGACGAGGGCTTTTTCCTGCCGCGTTACAGGGAATTACCAAAAGACACGGAAATTCGGTTTCTCTTCACCTACGACAATACCGACGTTTTCGCCGCTCAACTGGAAGAGCCTCTCAAAGGCTTTTCTTTTTCCGGTTTCAGAAACATTCGCCAGCTGGAGTTTTTGGAAAAGCACCAGGTCTTCCTCCTCATGACAGCCCTTCAGCTGAACAACTGGTATGTGGATAACCAGTTTTGCGGCCGTTGTGCGACGCCTACCGTCCATAGCCCCAGAGAGCGGGCTCTCCTCTGCCCCAACTGCCAGCGGACCATTTATCCCCGCATTCTGCCGGCGGTCATTGTGGCGGTGACCTATAAGGGCAAGATCCTTTTGACGAAGTACTCTCCGAAAACCGGGCACGCCTTCCCTTACTACGCCCTGGTGGCCGGCTTTACGGAAATCGGCGAGACCCTCGAAGAGTGTGTAGAGCGGGAGGTCATGGAGGAGACGGGGGTTTGTGTCAAGAACATCCGCTACTACAAGTCCCAGCCCTGGGGCGTGGTGGACGACCTTCTCATGGGGTTCTTCTGTGAAGCGGACACGGAAGCTATGGAAGCGATGTACCAAGATGTTTACGACGACAACGGCGACCCACTCATCCGGCTCGACAAAAACGAGCTCAAAACCGGTGTCTGGCTGACGCCGGAGGAAATGACCCTCCAGCCGGACGCCTATTCCCTCACCAATGAGATGATGCTCCTATTTAAGTCGGAGAATATCCATGACCCGGAGGAACTGCCTTTGCTCCTGACGCGAGCCGACATAGAAAAACTGGAACAGGAATTTTACCAATAAGGAACAGCCCCTTTTGAAAAGGGGCTGTTTTTCTTTAGGTCAAAATACTGGTAATGCCGTCCGGCGCATAGCGGAACAGCTGCTCCGCTTTGGTGAACTGAGAGTAATGCTCCATGACGACTCCCGTGGTTTCATACCAGTCCTGAATATTGACGGTTCTTACAATGAGTTCTTTATCTTTGGCGACAGCCAGGTCGTCTAACTGATCCAACTCCGTATCCCGTAAGAAAGTCACCGACCGGTACTGGGAGAGTTCCTTGTAGGAAGTCATGACTTCATAGGTCCAATGGTAAATGAAGAGACAGTTGCAATTTTGGTATTCGGCAGCCGTACTCAGGTAAACTTTGGCTTCCGGATAAAGGTATTCGAAGTACCGGCGCTCCGTACGGTTGAAGTAGCTGGAGACGACCGTAAGAAAGAGTGTGACCGCCAAAATAACGGCGGCCAATTTCTGACGGTTCGGAAAGACCACTTCCAAAAGGACCCCCAACCATGCGACCACCAGCACAAAGATGACCGGGTACAAGGGGTACAGGTACCGACTGACCTGCAAGGGAGCCGTGAGCTCAATGACAAAGAAGTATACAAGCACCGGGAACAGGAGCACGAGGGACCCGCGAAACGAAAGAGCCCTCGTCTTCACTTTCTTCTTTGCGAACAAGGAATAGAGCAGGAGCACTGCGCAGAGGCCGAGCACCAGCAAGGCAAGTCCGCCGAAAAGTTCTTTATTGATGAAACTTAAAAAGAGGGAAAGTCGGCCTTCTTCCCCGCCTTCAAAGGACTTGAGGTTCTCCATGGACTGAGCGCCCCGGTCTCCGCCGAAGACCCGTTCCAGCATTGCCGGGAAAGTAACCAGAGCCAGGAGCCCTGCCAATGCCTGAGTTCCAAACAGTTGCAATGCGGTTTTCCAGCGTTTTTGGAACAGCAGCGCGACAAGAAGTGTCAAGGTCAGGAACACCGCGTAAACGATACAGTAGTAATGGGTCAGGGCGCTAAAATACGTGACCGCAAAGATGGAATAGAGCGTAAACCACTTCGAATGGGTTTCCAGGTCTTCCGGTATGTCATTACCCTTCTCCTGTTCCAACAGTAAAAGACAGAGGTAGGAAAGCATGGTCTGCAGGGCCATGACCATGACGTACATCCGAATGAAGAACATGGCGTTCACAATGCCGTAAGTTGTCACAAAAGCAAGGGAGCACATGGTCTGGACCTGACGACTGTGAGTCAGCAGCAACAGAAGTTTTCGCACGTAGAGAAGCAGCACCAGAGCAAACACGATGTTGATGGCGGCTCCGAACCACAAAGAAAACTTTCCCGGGAAAAAGGAAGAAATGGTGTGAAGCAGAAGGTAAAACAGGACCGGGTGATTGTCATTGCGCTGGTTCTCCCAGACTTTCGAATAGTCGAACCTTTGCCCCTCCTGCACCGTCATGTACCGGTGATAAAGCTCTTCCCCGTTGTACTGCTTTCCATCTTCCACTTGCATGTAAGCGTTCCCATCGTAATTCGCGAGGCCATAGGACCAGACTTCGTCGACATGGAAACTCTGCTTCTGGGTGAACATAGCTATCAGAAACACAAAGAGCAGAATATAGAGAATAAGGGACTTTTGCTTGTAAGACATGGGTTGGTTCACTTCTCCATCATATAAAGGTATTTTCTAAAGAACTTCCACCGGGAAGTCAGAGAGACCAGAAGCCAGCTCCCCCCGAAAGAGAGGACTTCCAGTAAGAAGAATCGACTGAAATAGGGTACATCGCCCACATGTTTGAGGACCTGGTTTAAGCCGTGCATGAGACAGATGTGTAAGAAAAAGATGCCAAAAGCACAGGCAGAAAGACTGAGGACCGGTTTCTCTAAGCCTCGGAACTCCTCCCCTTTCCGTCGGAGCAGTTCAAAGAGGAACAGGGCGGTCAGCAAAATGCCGATGTCCTGGTACTGTACGTCGTAGTCGGTGGGCCCGGAGTAGACCCAGACCTGGAAGGCTACGGTGGCAGCAAAGGACAGAAACACACCGGCAAGGACCCCGCCGTCAGAAAGGCGGTCCAGCTTCCCCCGTCTCACCCAGTACCCGAAGAACAGGTAGACCCAGAAGACGGAAAACAGGTTCCCGACGGAAAGGGATGAGTAAAGTCGGAACTCCGTTCCCAGGTGTGCAAACAGAGCGTTGAAGTTCGGTAGCACCATGGCCAGGAGGACCGCAAGGCCACTGAGGGCGTAGAAATACTTGTCCCCAAAGTGTTGAAGTCCCACTGCCATTATGGGCAGCAGCAGGTAAAGGCTCAAGATCATGGGCATGTACCACATGCTGGCAAAGCTCTGTTGGTTAACAAACAGAAGGGTCTCAAAGAACTTGAGGATCCCTTTCCCGACGCCCTGTGTCCGTAGCACCGAGTCGTGGAACAAGGAAAGGTACAGGTACATGATGCCAAACCAAATGACCGTGGTCCGCAGAATGGGCAGCCAGTTGTTCTGATAGAGTTTCTCGACCGCACCTTTTCGCTCATAGTCTCTCGGCAGCATGAGGGCTCCGGTGATCATGAGAAAGAGCGGGACGCCCAGCCGACTGAAGATGTAGAGGCAGGCTTTCAAAATGGAAAAGACCAGGCTGTGGGACTGGAACTCGAGAAGGGTGCCCTCATAAATGGCAAAGCTTCGGGTCGCCGCATGGCAGCAGGTTATGGAAAGAATGGCGAGCCCACGAGCCACGTCGATCCAATAAACTCTTTGGGGGTTGTTTTGCAGGGTGCTCATGGGACACCTCCTTTCAAAAAAGCTTCGGAATGCTCTGTTATTTGATCAGGAAAAAGTATTGTTTGATAATCTTCGAACGAGACCCAAGGGTGATGAACAGCAGGCTCCCCACAATGGAGCCCACGTAGAGGATGACGAAGTAGAGCCAGTGGTTCAGCCCGAGGTCCTGCATAAAGTAATGCATGGCGTGCATGACACACATGTGCAAAAGGTAAATGGCAAAGGTCATGCCGGAGAGTCGGGTGACCGGTTCCCGGAAGCGTTCGAAGGCACCGGCGTGTCGGCGGGCCCCTTCGAAAATGCAGAGGGCCAGCACCAAAAAGCCGAAGTTCGAATTGTCAAAGAGGTAGTTCTTGGGGCTTTCGTAGCCGTAGACCTGGACAGCGGTCATGGCTATGAGCGTCAGGGCAAAGGTTGTATAGAGAAGGCTGGACGACAGGTTTTCGAGGAGCCCTTTGTCCAGGAAGTAGCCTAAAATCAAGTAAATCGCGAACATGGAAAAGAGGTACTTCGGCTGGAACGCAAAGTCGATGTCCCGGTGGGAGCCGAGGAGCCCCAGAAGGTCATTGGCCGTCGGCACCAGAATAGCGCCCAACAGCAGCAAGCCTAGGGGCAACAGGAAGACTTTCGGGCTCAGCTTGCGAAGAGCCAGCGCAAAGACCGGCAGGACCAGGTACACGACCAGGAGCATGTTCATGTACCACATGTTGTTCATGGTGACCTGGTTCGTAAAGAGCAGGGTCTGGAAGAGACTGCCAATGGGCACCTTCTCCCCCAGGAGCTGCAGTTCCCAGAACATGAGGAAGAACCAAAGCTCCGAGGTAATGGAGAGTGACAGCCAGTTGTGTTTTAGGAACCTTGGCAGGGCACCCTCTTGCGTGAAGTCCTTATTCAGAATGAGTTTGCCGGTGATCATAACAAAGAGAAAGACGCCTACCCGGCTGAACATGGTCAGAAAGGCTTTCAGAACCGTGCCCGGCATAGACATGGCCGCAAGGTCCAGTTCCTGGCAAGAGAAATTGTAGAAGGCCCGGTTCATGGCGTGGTTCGCAATAATGTTGAAAATGGCAAACACACGCAGGAAGTCTAAATAGAAAATGCGAGTTTTGCTGTTCTGCACACTGCTCATGGCCGGTCCCTCCTTCCTCAAGTTATACGAGTTTTAACGTTTTGCGTTAACTAAAAGTATAGCAGAACCCATTTCCAATAACAAGAAAAGCAGCCCTTCTGAGAGAGCTGCTTTTGACTTTTGTACTTGGCCTTTCGTGGCGATTCACCGGTGGTAGTCCCAGTGCTTTTGCTCGCAGACCTTTTGAACGGTGGAAGTCTCTTTCGGGTACTTCGTGCAGTCCACCACCATTTCCGGTTTCAAGGGGCCCACTCCCCAAAGGAACTCCATTTCGTTTTCGAGGTCTACTCGTTTGAAATAACAGTCCGGTGCTTCTCTTACAAGTTCCTGGTACTTGAGGTCGTTCAGGTCCCGGGAGTCTACCCCATACACTTTGTGTCTATATTCGACTGCCTTGCAGGCAGCTAAAAAACCTTTTTCTGTGCCGACACCGGTAATCACTACGATCATAGGCTTTTCCTTTCCGAATGTTTTTCGTTACATTCATTATAGCCCATAACCTTAAGAATAACAAAAGAGAGTTAATCGCCCTTCTCTACTTTGATGTCGTGTTTGATCTCACTCAAAGTCTGCGGGAGCATGTTGAGGTACGTCGCGATGTACTTTTGAGGAACCCCTTTGGGAATGTCGGAGAACTCTTCCAGAAACCAAAGGTATTTTTCTTTTGAGTATTTGGTCATCAGAGCATAGCGCAGGCGAGCGTCCTGAGCATGGTGTTCTTTCATTCTCTGTAGGATATTGTTACGAAACCCTTCGTCCCGTTCGAAGGCCTGGTCAACGATGACGGATGGAACGCTGAGGAAATTGGACTTGGAAAGGGCTTCCCAGTAAAAGACCGCCCCCTCCAAGTAGCGGTTATCGTTGATGAGGACGTCCCCAGGTTTGTACGCAAAGCGGAAGGTATTGTCGTGACCGTCTTCGTCAATGGCATATTCCCGGGCTTTACCGTCCATAAGAAAGACGACCTGCTTTGCTCGTTCTTCCGGCTTCCATACAAAATCGTTCTTCAGGCAATGGATGACTTTTCCGCTTTGGAGAAATGACTCTATTGTGGACCTTTCTTCCACGGACAGTGACTCGCTGAGGAAGTCTTGGAGAATGGAAATATCTTTCATTTTGCTCAAACCCACTTACATTCATTATTAATAAGCTCCTTTCTATTTAACCTGTTATTGTAAGTTGGTTCATTCGGCTACCCGAAGATATGTAATTATAAAGTTGATAGACTGTGCACAATTTATTGAAAGAATCAATGGTTTTTTACAGTGTCTTTGGTGCCATTAATGGTACTTTGTGGTGGGTAAACCGGGAGCTTTCAAAGGGTCGATTCCCATTAGTGGGACAGTCAAAAATTAATTTTTGGTCGACTTTTAAATCTTCGGATAACCGAATGTAAGCCTTTCTCGGAATTGCTATTATGAGGTCGCAATTAGTACTGGTTTGCAGGTATTTATTGTATAGAATCTTTGAATCAAGGAGGCTAATTACGAATGGAAAAAACAAACACATTGACCACCAGAAAGATTGGGAAAACGCTGACCGTTCTCTTCCTGGTCATGGCTTTACTGTCTGGCCTCTTTGCCCTGACAGTGGGCAAAGCTGCAGACAATACAAAGCCGAAACACGATGGCGTCGAGTACGACAATGTCGTCACTTTCGACGCTAACGGCGGTACCTTCGGTAAGG
>JAFUZN010000076.1 GCA_017476565.1 Clostridia bacterium | reverse complement strand
CAGCGGCCGAGTCAGCAGCCAAGTCAGCGGCCGAGTCTGCGACCGAGTCAGCGACCGAGTCAGCGGCCGAGTCAGCGGCCGAGTCAGCAGCCGAGTCAGTGGCCGAACCTTGCCTTCAGCACACGGGCGAGTTGGTCTGTCGTGAAAGGCTGCTCGTATGTCTCGCAGGTAATGAGCAGGGTCTCTCCAATGACATAGCCGTTTTCCAAATAGAGCTTCAGTTTCTTTAAGCTGTTCCGAAGGTAGTCCGGGTCGTCGAGCATGCCGAAATGCTCATAAATGACTTCTTGCCGGGTGACCGGGTCGAGAATGGTGAAGTCAGGGTAGCGGTATGTCTTTTGCCCCTGGTCGTACAAAGTGACGCGTTTTTCATAGAGGTAGTCGTACCCGTGGTGGTAGAGGTAGTCTGCTTGTATGCTTTCTGACTTCGAGCGGACCAGGTCCCCTTTCTCCGTCGGGTAGAGTTTCTCGCCGTCCTGCGCTCGCTTCTGGGAATACGTCTGGGAAAGCCACTTCTGCCGGTACCTCTCATCGGACTCGACGACCGGGGCGATGTAAGGTTGCTTGTCTTTCTGGCAACGGTCCAGAACGTCTTCCACTTTGTCAACGGTACAGTAGTTCAGAACAGCGTTGAGCGCAGTCAGTTCTTTTCTGGCTGTTTTCAATGCCTTTCGATCGTACTCCTTTTGGGCCAGCTGCCGAATTGTCTGGCCATGGGTTTGGCTAAGATAGGTTCGTTCAGAGCCGCCATGGGCAACCCGATAAAAGCCTGCTGCCCCGGACTTCGCATGCCTGGCAACAACAAGACTGCCGTCAGGCGCTTCGGCTAAACGCTCTTCCAATAACACGACTGTTTTCTCCAGGAATTTTTTTCTCTTTAAGAACTCCGTCTGAGGGACTGGGGCAGAAAGCCCCGAATAATAGTTTGACATAATACCTTCTTTCCGCCTGTTCGGTGCTCCATTCTTTATGGAAGCGTTTGAATCATACCACGCGGAAGAGGTCGGCGTCAAATCCGGAAGAGCCGACAAACCGCATAGCTACGCGGTTTCACGAAACAGCCATTCGTCTTGAAAGCGCAATAAAACCCAAAAGAGCCCGGTAGTCAGCCGGGCCCTTTTGGGTCAAATACTTTGCGAGAGTTTTGAGAATAAAAGAGAGTTTTATGGATTGCCATCAAAAGCACATATCGCATGTTATCTTGGTCATGTATAGTATATTACGAAAACTGTACGCGGTCAAGATATTTTTTAATTTCATTTTGTTACATCTTTTTAACAATGTTGCCCATGGATCATGCTGACCCGGGGCTGCCGGGCACAGCAGAAAGCCCCGGCACCGAAGTGCCGGGGGTTCCCGTCCAAAAGAATGTGTGAGTTTTGAGAAAAAAGAGGTACTTTCAATGTGGTCAGACGACTTCTTCCGTTGCGTTCACTTCGTCGGTGTAGCCATCCTTGCCGGGTTTGTCGGCGAAGAAGGACCAGGGGTTCATACCCTCTCTCTTCATGGTTCTGTAGACCATGATGATGTAGAAGATATCCATGAGCGTGACGTTCAGGATGAGGAACTTCGTGAATGGCATCCAGGTGATGTTGAGCGCACCGTTGGAATGCATGGACGGAGTGCCGAGGCCAAGCTTGTAAGCGTTGACGAGGGTCAGAGCGCCCAGGAGGGACGGGGCGAGGGTGCCGAGGAACTTGAGGATCGCGATCCACAAGTTGACACCATTGCCGCGTACACCGCCTTCCCGGAACAGTTTCTCAATGAACAGAAGCGAGATGAAGAAGTTCTGCATGTAAGCAGCATAGAACTCGTTGGGGTCATGCCACTCATAGACAGAGAAGAATACGAACCAGAAGGAGATGAACAGGATGAAGATGATGTAGGGGATCCAGAGTTTGTCCGGAATGTGAGGCATCGTATCCTTGAATTCCTTCTTGCCGTATTTGAACTTCAGGTAGAGCAGGATGCAGTCGAAGATGAACCAGATGCAGTCCCAAACTCTCTGCGGTACACCGTGGGCGGTGGAAATGCCCCAGAAGGTGCCGTCGGTGTTGATGAAGGGCTCTCCCAGGAATCCCATCTGGAACTCCCATGCCCAGTTCAGGCCGAGGACGAAGAGAGGCATACCGCAGGTCTTGTCCTTGAAGCCCTTGTAGATCAGGATGATGTAAACAAGGGTCCAGAACAGACCGGAAATAATGGTCAGAATATCGTACAGCGCGTTGCCGGACGGAATGGCGAGGGCTTCCGGGCCCAGAGCCGCCGTCGGATCGGTAACCGCCAGGTCACCACTGCCGGGGTTCGCATATTCACTGTGCAGGTAGGAATATTTCAGCGCGACCTGAGGCAGGGCAGCAAACAGATTACCCATAGCTTTCCTCCTAATGAATCAGGGTTTTTCTCACACTCCTCTTTTTGGGATCACACATTTTGGATGTACGTTCTATTGGAAATTAAATTGCGCGCAAACCAATTTCCTGTACGAGTACAGTTTACTTCTGTGAAGAAAAACCTGCAATAAAAAAGGGGTCTGCGATTTGTTAACTAAAGAAATACTATACATAGCCAGTTAACTGTGCGGTACGGGCAGGAAACCTTGTTCCGGGTCGCCGGAAACAGCAGAAAACCCCGGCACCGAAGTGCCGGGGTCTTCCGTCCAAAATTACGTGTGAGAGTCTTGAGAATAAAGAGCTGTTTATGACTTTCCCGGTCGAGGTCAGAAGATCTCTTCCGTAGCGTTCTCTTCGTTCGTGTAGCCGGTCTTGGCCGGTTTGTCGTCGAAGAAGGCCCAGGGGTTCAGGCCCTCTCTCTTCATGGTCCTGTACACCGCAAAGATATAGAAGATATCCATGAAGGTGACGTTCAGAATGAGGAACTTCGTGAAGGGCATCCAGGTGAAGTTGAGGGCGCCGGTGGAGTGAGTGCTGAAAGTGCCAAGGCCCAGCTTGTAGGAGATGACGAGGGTCAGAGCACCCAGCATGGACGGGGCCAGCGTTCCGAAGAACTTGAGGATGGCCATCCACAGGTTGACGCCGTTTCCTTTGACGCCGCCTTCGCGGAACAGTTTCTCAATGAACAGCAGCGAGATGAAGAAGTTCTGCATGTAGGCTGCATAGAACTCGTTCGGGTCGTGCCACTCGTAGACGGACATGAATACGAACCAGAAGGAGATGAAGAAGATGAAGACCACATAGGGGATATAGAGTTTATCCGGTACATGTGGCATTGCCGCCTTGAACTCTTTCTTGCCGTATTTCACTTTCAGGTACAATAGCACGCAGTCGAACAGGAACCATATGATGTCCCACACCCTCTGCCAGGTTCCGTGGGCAGTGGAGATGCCGAACAATGTTCCGTCCGTGCTCATGAAGGGTTCTCCGAAGAAACCCATCTGGAGCTCCCAGGCCCAGTTGAGGCCGAGGACGAAGATCGGCATACCGCAGGTCTTGTTCTTGAAGCCCTTGACGATCAGGATGATGTAGGTCAGGGTCCAGAACAGACCGGAGATGATGGTCAGGATATCCCACATGGGGACACCCGAAGGGATTGCAAGTGCTTCCGGGCCGAGCGCATACGTCGGGTCGTCGACGCCGAACTGGGAGAGGTCTACGCCATCGAGGTTGATGCCGTAAATCTTCTCATACAGTTTGCGGAACGCATCGGTGTCGGAGTGCATATAGGAATATTTGATGGCTGCCTGGGGCAGCGTTGCAAGCAGATTACCCATAATTTCCTCCTATTAAATAATCTTTCATATTGCTCACACACGTACACAGTACATTCCTGTACACACATAGTTTACTGCCGCGATTTACTTCCGCAAAGCAACACTTTATACAAAATGGAGGTCGGTCTTTTGTCAATGTTCGCTTAGCAAAGGGAGAAGTCTTTGCTAAGTTCAACAAAACAAACCATCCTCCTTTGCGAAACCTGCACGAAAATCGGGTTGCCTTGCCGGGGCGTATAGGAAATGAAAAGTTATCGGAAACTTTTTCGAAAAACCCTATTGACAACCGGAAAATAGAGTGTTATAGTATGCACAACGAAGCAATTCCTAGGGGAAAACTAGGAAAAGGAGGAAAAGCCGATGCATCTCATTCAAAAGGCCCTCCGTCATAACTTCCGCAACGGACGAATGTGTCGATGTCGATGTTATTAAAGCATTAGAACCGCTGTCCGTTTTTGCTGGAAGCAAGACGGGACGACACATTAATAATCCTAATATGAAAGAGGTATATTCATGAGCTACACATATGACAACTATAAATTCGAAACCATTGCTCTTCATGCCGGTCAGGAAAACCCGGACCCCACCACGGACGCCCGCGCAGTACCCATTTATGCGACCAGCTCTTATGTCTTCCATAACAGCCAGCATGCTGCGGACCGTTTCGGCCTGCGGGACCCCGGTAACATCTACTCCCGCCTGACCAATCCCACCGAGGACGTTTTTGAACAGCGCATCGCAGCCCTGGAAGGCGGCGTCGCTGCTCTGGCCGTCTCCTCCGGTGCAGCGGCCATCACCTATGCCGTTCAGGCAGCTGCCGGTGCCGGCGACCACATCGTCGCGGCCAAGAACATTTACGGCGGTACCTACAACCTGCTGGCTCATACGCTTCCGCAGTACGGCATCACCACCACCTTCGTGGAACCGGAACCCGAAGCCGTTGCCGCTGCCATTCAGGAGAACACCAAGGCGGTCGTCATCGAGTCCCTGGGCAATCCGAACTCTTCGGTCATCGACATTGAAGCCGTTGCCAATGTGGCTCATGAGAACAAGATCCCGCTGATCATCGACTCCACCTTCGCCACTCCTTACCTCATTCGGCCTATCGAGTACGGCGCAGACATTGTCGTCCACTCCGCCACCAAGTTTATCGGCGGCCACGGCACGGCAATCGGCGGTGTCATCATCGACAGCGGTAAATTCGACTGGGCTGCTTCGGGCAAGTTCCCGCAGTTCACTGAGCCGAACCCCTCTTACCATGGCGTGTCCTTCGTGGCAGCCGCCGGCCCCGCAGCGTACATCACCTACATTCGGGCCATCCTGCTGAGAGACACCGGCTCCACCCAGTCTCCTTTCCACAGCTTCATCTTCCTTCAGGGCCTCGAGACCCTCTCCCTCAGAGTCGAGCGTCACACCGAGAACACCCTGAAAGTCGTTGAGTACCTGAACAACCATCCGCAGGTCGAGAGCGTGTCTCATCCGGCTGTCTCCACCGACCCGAAACAGCAGGAACTCTATAAGAAGTACCTTCCCAATGGCGGCGGGTCCATCTTCACCTTCGACATCAAGGGCGGCCAGGAAGAGGCCCAGAAGTTCATCGATAACCTTCAGATCTTCTCCCTCCTTGCCAACGTGGCCGACGTGAAGTCTCTGGCGATCCACCCCGCTACCACCACTCACTCCGAGCTGAACGCGGAAGAGCTCGAAGACCAGGGGATCCACCCGAACACCATCCGCCTCTCCATTGGTACCGAGCACATCGACGACATTATCGCCGACCTCGACCAGGCTTTCAAAGCTCTTTGAAGGGGCGAGCACGAGTCGGACGCGAAGGCCTCATCTGCTGACGCGGAAGACGTGCATAAAGAGAACGCAGGAAAACCCATCAAACGGGTGACTGCGAAGCTCAAATCCATCTTTTCCTAAACCGGCATCATTTGCCGTTATAATGCAATCTCCTTTTAATAGAAATACTCCCAAAACAGAGAAAGGGCTTTTCCTTGAAGGAAAGGCCCCTTTTCTATATAATAGATGCAGTTTGTTTTAGAAATGAGGTGACACCCATGGCAAAAGCCCTCATCGCCATGAGCGGAGGAGTAGATTCTTCAGCGTCCGCCTGGCTGACCCGAGCGGCGGGTTATGACTGTGTGGGGGTCACTATGCGTCTTTTTGACCACGACACCGCCTGTGAAGTGCGGCCGGACAAGGCCTGCTGCACCGACGAAGACGTGAAAGACGCCCTGCTGGTCTGCCTGAAGATGGACATCCCCCACCACATGGTAGACTTCAAGGCCCAGTTCAAAGAAACGGTCATGGACCCCTTTGTGGAGGCCTACGAGACCGGCCGCACCCCGAACCCCTGCATCAACTGCAACCGCTTTTTGAAGTTCGAAGAGCTCTTCCGCCAGGCGGACGAGTTCGGCTGTGACATCATCGTCACGGGCCACTACGCCAGGGTCGGGTTCAACGAAGACACCGGCCGCTGGGAACTGAAGAAAGCGGCCTTCCCGGAGAAGGACCAGAGCTACGTGCTCTTCAACCTGACCCAGGAACAGCTGAAACGCATCCGCTTCCCTCTCGGCGATATGTCCAAAACAGACGCAAGGGCTGTAGCGGAAGAAGCCGGGTTCAAAAATGCTCAGAAGCACGAAAGCCAGGACATCTGCTTCGTGCCGACGGGGAAGTACACAGACTTCATTGAAGACTACACCGGGAAGACCTACCCGGAAGGGGACTTCGTGGACGTCCGCACGGGCAAGGTCCTCGGGACCCACAAGGGCATCATTCGGTACACGGTGGGCCAGCGCAAAGGCCTGGGCCTTGCTCTACCCCAGCCGATGTACGTCACGAAAGTGGCCCCCGAGGAGAACAAAGTGTACCTCGGGCTGAACGACGACCTCTTTACGACCACCCTCATTGCGGACGACTTCAACTGGATCAGCCGCCCGGGCTTCACCTCCGTCGACGACGAACCCCTGCAGGTCACCGCGAAAGTGCGGTACAAGCAGGAGGACCGGCCGGCGACGGTATACCCGCTGCCCGACGGAAAAGTCAAGGTCGTCTTCTCGCAACCGGAACGAGCCATTACGAAAGGCCAGGCTGTGGTTTTATATGAGGGCGACACCGTCGTCGGCGGCGGAACAATCGTTTCTGTTTAATTTATAATTACAGAAATTTTCGTGGCAAAAGTTCGTCGAAGCAAGAATCGAGCTTTGCGGGGTTCGCCTCTGGCGTTATTGATTCCCCCGTACAGCCTCCGCAACGCGACCTTCGCCGCAAGACGAAGCTTTTGCAGAAAATTTCTCAAACCTTATTAGGAGACTGAACATGACAACTCAAGAGAAATATTTGGCGCTTCAGGAATACCTGAAAAGCTTGGGTTCTGTGGCGGTGGCCTACTCCTCGGGGGTGGACTCGACGCTGCTGTTGAAAGTGGCGAAGGAGACCCTCGGTGTAGACAATGTTCTGGCGGTGACCGCCAGCTCCGGCAGCTTCCCTCTTCGGGAGCGAGATGAGTCCATCGCCTTCTGTGAGGCAGAGGGCATTGAACAGGTGGTCTTCGCGGAGGATGAACTGGCCGTCGAAGGCTTCGTCCACAACCAGGCGGACCGCTGTTACCACTGCAAACACAGCCTGTTCGAAGACATTATGGACATTGCGAAGGAACACGGAAAATCCTTCGTGGTGGAAGGGTCCAACATGGATGACAACGGGGACTACCGCCCCGGGCTCATCGCCATTGCGGAACTGGGGGTCAAGAGTCCTCTCCGGCACGTGGGCCTCTACAAAGACGAGATCAGAGAACTGTCTCGGGAGCTGGGCCTTCCCACCTGGAAGAAGCCGGCCTTTGCCTGTCTCGCTTCCCGGGTCCCCTACGGCCAGACCATCACCAGCGAGAAGCTCGACCGCATTGGGGCGGCAGAGCAGAAACTCGTCGACCTGGGCTTTGGCAACATGAGGGTCCGGGATCACAACGACGGGGAGATCGCCCGTATTGAACTGGACCCGAAGGAACTGCCCCGCATCTATGAACCGCAAATCGCGGAAGAGGTGGACACCTACTTCAAGGGTCTTGGCTACACCTTCGTTGCCGTGGAGCTTCGGGGCTACCACACCGGCAGCATGAACCGGACCATCCCGAAAGAGGAGTGGGACCGGGAGACCGCCGCCCAGGCGAAAGTCGCGGGAGGCGCAGACAAGTAAGAAACGGGTGTTTGGGAGCGCCCGCGGGAAATAAGCTTTGGTGTTAAAGGAGAATAGGCATATGCAGA
Source organism: Clostridia bacterium (assembly GCA_017476565.1). GTDB lineage: Bacteria > Bacillota > Clostridia > Oscillospirales > Acutalibacteraceae > RUG420. The sequence goes on along the minus strand of JAFUZN010000076.1, from coordinate 755 downwards.
GCGAAGAACTGCTGGAACTTCGAAAGGAGCTCGCCGAAGAAGAGGCAGCCATGAAACTGTACAATGTAGAAGGGCGGCCCATCGACGGCGTCAACACGGAAAACGGCGTCTCCGGAGGCCCCATGAATACCATTTCCGGAGTCCTTCTGGACCCGGCGAACGTGAAGCCGGAAGACATTCGGCTCTATGACATTGCCCATCCCCTGAGCTTCATCTGCCGGGGAACCGGACAGGTCAAACATTTTCTGTCGGTGGGGCAGCACTGCATCAACTGCGCGAAGGAGGCGGAGGGCCGTGGCTACTCCGACCGGGTCATTCTGGCCTGTCTCCTGCACGACGGCGCGGAGGCCTACGTCTCAGACGTGATTCGTCCGGTGAAAGTGCTCCTCTCGGGCTTCAAGGAAGTGGAAGGCGCTTTTCAGAGTGCGATCTACGAGCACTTCGGCCTCGGGGACCTCACCGAAGAGGAACTGGGGCTCGTCCATGTCATCGATGACGCCATGCTGTGGAACGAAGCGAAAGTCCTGTTCTCCCACGTGGAGGACCTGGAACCGCCCCTTCTCTCCACCGTGCCGAACTTCAAAGCCCGGACCTTCAAAACCGTCGAAGACGACTTCACGTTGATGGCCTTCAACCTGCTCAACCGCATGGGGGAGTATCAGGTATAAATGATTCCCGCCTCCGGCGGGAGAAAACTTCAGAAACGTCAAAAACCCATACAAATCGCCTCGGAGAAGGCTTTTTGTATGGGTATT
>JAFUZN010000075.1 GCA_017476565.1 Clostridia bacterium | reverse complement strand
TTGCCTGCCGCCGTGTTGCCGAAAGCAAAGTCGGAAACACACTGGAAGACCGGCTGGCGGACCTTTGGGTAACTTCGGTAGAGGAGTATCGAAATTATGAGGAATTTTCCAAATGCTCCCGTTGCAGACTGAAGCAGTTTTGTCGAGGCTGCCCGGCAGTGGCCAAGGGAACCGGCGGAAGTTTTTACGGAGAAGACCCGCAATGCTGGGCCATGGAAGAAAGTGGACTTTTACGTCCCCGAATTACGAACGTGCTACGGCACGTAAGCTAAAGGAGGTAGCATAATGTCCGGCTTGCCCCTGACAATGAGAGCGGTGCTTTTGGATCGGGTGACCCCCGCAGAGGATATTGTTCTGAGAGAGGTCCCGGTCCCCACTGTGCGTCCCGGCTGGGCGCTGGTCAAAATAAAGGCCTTCGGGCTGAACCATTCCGAGAAGCTGCTCCGCCTGAATGAAATCAACTTGAATCATATCCATAAACCCATTATTCCCGGAATCGAATGTGTCGGGGAAGTAGTGGACCCTTCGGACACAGACCTTGCAGTGGGTACGAAAGTGGTTGCCCTCATGGGAGGTATGGGTCGCTCTTTCCACGGAAGTTATGCGGAATATGCTCTCTTACCGCGACATCTGTTGTTCCCGCTGGAGCCCGACCTCCCTCTTAGTGCCCTCGGGGCTTTTCCGGAAACCTATTTTACGGCCTGGGGTTCTTTGTTTCAGTCTCTGCAGCTGACTTCGGAAGATATCCTTTTGGTGCGGGGCGCCACTTGTGCGTTGGGGTATGCGGCAATTCGGCTGGCAAAGGCGTTGGGGTGTCACGTAGTGGCAACGACCCATAAGAAGGAAAAAATGAAACTGCTGCAGAATGCAGATGAGGTTTTGCTGGATGACGGCACACTTTCCGGAAAGGTTTCCGGAGTTACCAAAGCTCTGGACCTGGTGGGCCCTCGTGTACTAAAGGATACCCTTCGGGCACTGGACCCCGGTGGCGTCGTTTGTCAGACGGGGCTTTTAGGAGGAGTATATACCTGTCAGAATTTTGACCCCATTAAGGACATCCCAAACGGGGTTTATTTGACCGGTTTTTTCTCGAACTTCCCTACACAGGAGGTCATGAAAGAACTGATTTCTTTCATCCATCAACATCACATAACTCCTGATGTAGGCCACGTGTTTGACTTCTCCGACATTCGCAGTGCTATAATGGCACAGGATGATGGTACCGTGAACGGAAAAATCGTAGTGGTCGTGGAGGAGGATGCATCGTGACTCAGGAACAACGCCTCGACTTTCTGGTCGAGGCTTTTAAAGAAGACTCCGGGCAGTACCGGGACCTGAAGACTCCGGCGGACACCGAGGGGAAGCAGGAAGTACTGCGCTCCCTCATGAACATCCGCATGCCCCGGGGCCTCTCGGGCGATGTACTGGAAGTGCAGGACGCCTACCTCTCCGCCCGGGCGGAGGAGAAGGGCGTCGTACGGGTCGAAGATATCCCCGAGGTGCAGCCCGGTCTGTCCGTCTGGCAGGGGGACATCACCCGGCTGGCGGCGGACGCCATCGTCAACGCGGCCAACTCCCAGATGCTGGGGTGTTTTATCCCCATGCACACCTGCATCGACAACTGCATCCACACTTTCGCCGGGGTACAGCTCCGGGCAGAGTGCGCCCGGCAGATGAACCAACTGCGCATCCGCTACGGGCAGGACTACGAACAGCCTACGGCGGAACCCCTGCTGACGGAGGCTTACAACCTGCCGGCGAAAAAGGTCGTCCACGTGGTGGGTCCCATCGTCCGGAGTCGGCTGACGCCGGAACTGGAGCAGGACCTCTCAGACTGCTACCGCAACACCCTGGACCTCTGCCGGGAAAACGGCCTTCGCAGCGTTGCCTTTTGCTGTATTTCCACCGGGGTCTTCCGCTTCCCGAACGACCGGGCAGCGCAGATCGCGGTGAACACTGTGAAAGAATGGATGGCCGCCCACGAAGGGGCCCTGGACCGGGTCATTTTCAATGTATTCAAAGATGAGGATTTGAGACTTTATGAAACGTTATTACGCTGAACAGCCGGACGGTTACCGGGAGACCATTGAACTGGGAGTCGGCAAGGTCCGCTACTTCGACCTGAACCGGTCGGAGGGGAAGGGGACCCCGGCCCAGCAGCTGGCCCGGCTGAAGGAAGAACTTAAGACGGCGGACGCGGTGGTCATCGGGGCCGGAGCGGGCCTGTCCACGGCAGCCGGGTTCACCTACAGCGGCCCCCGGTTTTATGAGTACTTCTCGGACTTCTCCATGAAATATGGGTTTTCGGACATGTACTCCGGCGGGTTTTACCCGTACGAGGATGCCGAGACCCGCTGGGCATTCTGGGCAAGGAACATCTATGTCAATCGGGTCCTGAACGCACCGAAGCCCGTCTACGAAGACCTTTTGGAACTGGTGAAAGAAAAGGATTACTTTGTCATCACCACCAACGTGGACCACTGTTTCCAGAAAGCGGGCTTCGACAAAAAGCGGCTTTTTTACACCCAGGGAGACTATGGGCTCTTCCAGAGCGTGGACCCCTTCGAGCGAGAGACATATGACAACCTCGACTGGGTCCTGTCCGCGATGGACGCCCAGGGCTTCGTGCTCAATGAAGACGGTATTTATGTCATGCCGGAGGAAGGCGTCTCCACACGCATCCCGTCGGAGCTCATCCCGAAGAGTCCGAAGACCGGCGCCGACGTGGTCATGAACCTGCGGGCGGACGATGCCTTCCTGGAAGACGAAGGCTGGCACGCCGCCTCCGCCGCTTACGCGGA
>JAFUZN010000074.1 GCA_017476565.1 Clostridia bacterium | reverse complement strand
TGTTAGTCCAGGTTAGCAAACTTGGTAAGGAGGGCTTTGTAGTAGGAGAGGACGTCTTGCCGGGACTCTTTGAGGCCGTTCCAGGAGACGTGGTCCTTTTTCTCGATGGGCATGTTGTACCAGTGGCCGGGGGTCACTTTCATGCCCTCTTTCCACTCGGTGGCCTCTTCTGTAAGAGGAGCGCCGGTGGCGATGGTGTTCACATAGCCGTCCGTGGCCAGCCAGTCTTTAGTGATGCCGAAGCGGCGCATTTTCGGAGTGATGATGTGGCTCGTGACATAGCCCGCGTCCAGACAGAAGAGGGACATCTCTTTGTCGGGAGTCTGCAGTCCGAAGAGGCTCTTGTGGGAGCGGCAGGCCCGGTGGGCAAAGTAGTAGGTGCCCTCATGGGCGTGGATATCTTTATTGATGTCCGCCATGGTGTAAAGCCCCAGTTCGAATGCGCTGTTGTCGAACCGGTTCTGGGCGTAACGGTGCATCTTCAGCCACTCGTAGGTGGGCAGGCGGAACCGGCGCACTTTCACCTTTTCCGGGTTCTTCATAACACCCCACTGTTCCATATGGGGGTCATAGTACTTGCCGACCCAGCTGTTGCCCAGCAGAGTGACGAAGTACAGGACGTAGTAGCAAAGGAACTTGTTGACAAGGACTCCATGGAAGGACGCGTAAGTCGTGCCGTTGTTGACACCGGACAGGGTGGTCACCGTGTGGATCTGGTGCCCCTTCCCTCCTTTGAACAGTCCGGACAGTTCCTCTGCCGGAGTGCCGGCCCGCTCCTCTTCCGAGCCGTAGGCCATGAGGTAGTCAAACATGCGGGCAGTGGGACCGCCGAAACTGTGGCCTACCAGGTTGATCTTCTCGTGGTCCCCGGGCTGTCCCCAGTCCTTCAAAAGACCGGGGTATGTGCGCCCGTACCGCTCGTGGCCGTACCGCTCACTGTGGACCTTTCCGTAGTCGACCGTTCCGCCGTAAAGTTTTGCGTAGAGTTCACAGCAGCGGTCCCAGAGACTGTTGAAAGGGCCGACGGCAGGGGTATAGACTTCGAAGCCCTGCTCCCTCAGGTAGGCCTGAAGGCCGTGCTTCAACCCGAAGTAGTCGATGCCCAGTTTGCTGGTGAGTCCGTCTTCCTCTCCCCAGCCGATGAAGCCGTGGACGAAGACTGTTGGGTACTTGTTCATAACACTCTCTCCTTAAAGCAGTTTATGAACGAATTGTAACATTGCACTTATCAAAGGTCAACGTTTCCAGCAAGTTGATCCACCTTTCTCAAGAGATCATCCCGCCGCTCTTTCAACATGAGAAGATCACTGTATTTCCGGTAGGACTCACTACCATACCGGGCGATGAACCGAGCCGTCGCCGTACTGGCAGACAGCTCCGACAGGAAGACCAGCATCTCCTGGCCGGCGCCCCAGGCGTCGTTGAGGAAAGAGAAAACGTGTTCCAGCTCTTCGGAAGCGGAACCGGAGCTCGTTTTCAGCCCGGCCACTTCTTCCTGGAATTTCGCTTCCACCTGGGAGAAGTCCGCGTACTCGCCCCGCTCCGCAGCAGCTGCCACATCTTTCAGGAAGGCCAGAACCCGGTTTTCCAGGTACAGGTGGTCCGCCGAAACGGCCCCCCGGCGTTTCAGAAGGTCGATGGCTTTAGCCTGCTCCTCTACCGCGGCACCGAGCCGTTCGGCAAGGGGTGCATCGGACTCTTTCACCGCCTTCAGGTAAGGCAGTAATTTCTTGAGGTAATCTTCTGTCCCGACGGCAGCCCCGGTATCTTTCAGGACCGCATCCAGCAGCAGGCCGAGAAGGCTCAGACGCTCATCGAATTTCGCAGCCGTCGCCTTGTCGATGGTCCGGTGAGAGGCATTCCCGGAGAGGATCTCCCCGACGCCGTAGTCCTCTTCATACTTCCGGAAGAGGTCATAGTAGATTGCGAAGTCTTCGGCAATGTCGTCGTCCTGCAGGTACTGAGACACGAGGTCTCGGTCCACAGGCAAGCCCCGCTCCTCATAGAGGACCAGCACCCGGCTCAGGTCTTCCCAGCCCCGGGCGGTGACGAACCTGGCACCGTCGAACTCACTCTCCACTTTATAGAAGTATTCGGTCTTTAAATCGAGGTATGTCAGGATGGCCGGGTGCACACCGGCGTCTAGAGCATAGTCCCGGAAGGCTCGGTAGTCCGGCTCAATGTCGATGCGCTTCAGCCGGTCCCAGGTGACGATGTCGAATTCCCGGGCGCTACGGTTGTATTCCGGCGGGTTGCCGGCGGTGACCACGAGCCAACCCTCCGGCACCTTGTGGGTCCCCAGCTGCTTGTACTGCAGAAACTGGAGCATGACCGGAGTCAGGGTCTCCGACACACAGTTGATTTCATCGAGGAACAAGATCCCTTCGGTGACCCCGGCGTCTTCCATCATGTCATAGACAGAGGCGATGATCTCCGACATGGTGTACTCCGTCGTCTGGGTCGGTTCGCCCCCGTAAGTCTTCTCGAGGATGAGGGGCAGGCCCAGTGCACTCTGGCGGGTGTGGTGGGTCATCGAGTAGCTGACGAGGCCCACTCCCAGTTCATCGGCGATTTGCCGCACAATGGCCGTCTTGCCAATGCCGGGAGGGCCCATGAGAAAGACGGGGCGCTGTTCTTCCAAAGGGATCTGCAGGCTTCCGAACTCGTCCCGCTCAAAGTAAACGGACATGGCGTTACGGATCTGCTCTTTAGCCGTTGCAATATTCATCATAATGAGAATTCCTCCTCCAAGCTCATGGCGTTGCCGGCGGGGCCGGTCAGTAAAAGAGCCGTCAGTTCCGAGACCCCTTCTTCCGTGGAAAGCCGCACATAGGTGTCTTTGTTTTCTGCCGAGAGCAGGCCTTCTTCCACGAGGGTCCGGACAGCAGCCACGTTGTGGTGGACAATGGCGCTCTTCACAAATTCTAATTCATGTCCCGCGATGTACACCTTCATCCGCTCCCCGGTGGCAGCATCGTGCTTCTCCGGACAGGTGGCCCACATCTCCGCATAGTGCGGAAAACGCGGGTCGTTGTTTTCCACGGGGAGCCCGGCCTTCAGGTAGCCTTCACAAATGTTGCACTCCGACTGGAACCCCAGAAGAGAGATGAAGTCAAGGGCGTCGCCGGCCCCCTCCGGCGGGTCTGCAAAAATGGCACTCGCTCCGAGGGCCGCTGCATCATTATAGAGGTCCACATGCCGCAAAGAGTTACAGTTGGCAAAGGCCCTCTCGTCCACTTCTTCCACGGAAGCCGACATGGTGACGGACCGAAGACCGCTGCCGAAAAAGGCCGTCTTCCCGACCCGCTTGACGTTGCCGGGCACCTTTACTTCTCCCAGAGCAGAACAGAACATAAAATCGCTGTCCCCCACTTCTTCCAGACTCTCCGGCAGTTCTACTGAGGTGATACCGATGCAGGCGGCAAACACCCCCATGGGAAGGCTCTTCGTCCCCTCCGGCAGAGTCACGTGGGTCAGAGACGTACAGCCGTAAAAAGACTCCTCGCCCAGTTCCACCGGGTGGCTGGGCCAGCGGATCTCGGAAAACGAGTCGTAGTTCGCAAACTGGCTCGGTTCCAGCGCATAACAGTCTTCCGGCAGGGTCAGCACGCCGTTCGAAATATCAGGTGCCCACATCTTCCAATTCCTCCTTGGTCTTAGTAAGACGCATCGCCCAGGGGGGCACGTCCTTTAGAAAAGCCGGGTCCGACAGCACAAAGGCGGTGGGGTACGGCGGTCGTTTTTGGGGGTAGTCACCATTGCCGTCGGTGAAGTACAAAAGTCCCTGAAGCTGCGGCATTGCGCCCTTCTTCTGCTGTTCCGCGATGTACTGAAAGACCGGTCGAAAGTCGGTGCCTCCGAGGCCCTCTATAACGAGCCGGTCCGTGTAGGCTTCGAAGTCTCTCACCGAAGAGATACGAACGGCATCCCGCACCCGGTCATCGCACTGGATGAGAAACAGGTTCATGCGGGAGAAGAAGGTGTCGTCCTGGTTCAAAAGGTCGAAGGTCAGCTGCAGGAAAGACTGCAGGACCGGTCCGCCAACACTGCCGGAGGTGTCCACCGCAATGACGAAGTCCCGAAGCATCTTCTGTTCCGAATATTCGAGGGGTTCCACCAGTGGCATGTTGCCGTAGTGTTCCAGGCCGTAGAGGTAGTAGGGGTAGTCGAATTCCTCTTCCGAGACCTTCATGGTCTCTGCCATTTGCCCGAAGCGTTTGAGGAATTTTTGATAGTCTACCTGTCGGCGATGGAGTTCTTTCAGGCTCTGGACCAGGTCCCCGGCCCCCTTGCGGTCTTTTTGCATGAGTTCCAGCTCTGACTGCAGGCGACGGGACAGCTCCCGCCAGACCTTCTCCATCTCTTCCCCGGGGTCGTTGGTCTGGGCCCCTTCTGAGGCCGGGCGCTGGTACCAGAGTTGGTGGTCGTCCATTGCGAAGACTTCTTTAAGGAGAGCATATTGGGCGTCCGTCAGTTCCCGGTCTTTCCAGAAGCGATAGATCTGGTCGGCCGTCATGTGGCCAAACCGGGAGTCCTCCCGCTCCAGCAGGAAAAGTTCGTGACGCTGCCGCTCCTGGACGGGGACCTCTGCGAAGGGCAGGTCCAGGTTCAAGATCTGCAGCTCCACTGCCATGTCACAGGACAGATTCCAGAGTTTATGGTCCAGGTCCTGACAGCCGTACCGGTGGCAGAACAGGTTGTGGAGCAGGGAGTGCAGGTACTTATGGGCGACCAGGGTCGGCTGTTCCTTATAATCCCACAAAACCTGAAAGGCATCGTAGTAAAGGTGCCTGCCGTCTGTACCGAACCGGAAGTCTTCCGGAGCGGCTCCCCCGCTCTGACGGGAGGCGACGGGCCCCATTTGCCCGAGGGCCCGGTCCAGAAAACGGAGATGTACGGTCAGGGTCGTACGGGCATCCTGCAGCACTTCTGCCGCCAGCCCGTCCACGGCGGCCGCCGCTTCCGGCGTCAGCACCGCCTTCGGCTTCTTTGACACATTCTCACCCCACTTCCGGAATCGAATTTCCTAACTATATATTGTAAACAATCTTTCTTGGAAACGAAAGCACCACTCGCTTTCCGTCCTTGACAAATCTTTAACTTTATCCCTT
>JAFUZN010000073.1 GCA_017476565.1 Clostridia bacterium | reverse complement strand
TGTTCTCTCCTCCGCGGATAATGAACTCCTTGAGCCGGCCTGTCAGGGTGATATTCCCCTCTTCTGTCAGAAACCCTTTGTCTCCGGTGTGGAGCCACCCGTCCACATCCACCGCTTTCGCCGTTGCTTCCGGGTCTTTGTAGTACTCTTTCATGACCACATAGCCCCGTACACAGACTTCGCCTTTACTGCTGATTTTCCCTTCCACATGGTCCATAAAATGACCGACTGTCGTAGCTCGCACGTCGAGCGGATCCTCGAAATTCGCTGTAGTGATACCGGAGGTCGCCTCGGTCTGTCCCAAGCTGGAGAGCAGAGTGAACCCGATTGCCCGCTCGATTTCCTTGAACCGTTCCGGGGTACAGAAACTGCCACCGATGAACCCGCACCGAAGAGAACTCATGTCCCAGGTAGAAAAATCGTCCCGGGTGATCATGGCATGGAACAGAGCCGGAACACTGCTGAGAACCGTACATCGCTCCTGCTGGACCATTTTCAAAAGGTCTTCGGTGTGACGGGAGTCTGGTAGGCAGAGACAGGCACCGGAAAACAGACAGGCCATGACATTGACAGAGAGACAGAAGCAGTGAAAGACTGGCATAGCCACACAAACTTTGTCTTCCTCTGTCAACCGCTGATCTCCTGCCTGCTGCAAACCAGAGTTGACCCGATTATACTGGGTCGTGACCACCGCTTTCGGAAGACTGGTAGTCCCACTGGTGAACAGGATAAAAGCGTCATCCTGGGGGTGTACCATGAGTTTTGCCCGCTCCAGGACACCGTTCCCCGCCATAAAAGGAATCAAATCATTCAGACTGCGATAGCCCCTGGAATCTCCCTCGAGACCAATATAGATAATTTCCCGAAGACAGCTGATTCCCCGAAGGAACCCTGCACATTCTTCTCGATAGTCGATTTCTTTATACCCGTCTCCTATTAAGAGAAACTCTGCGTCAGTATTCTCCAAAAGCTGAGTCAGTTCTTTTCGTCGAAGGCTCGTGTTGAACAAAATGGCAATCGCACCGATGCGGCAAAGTCCGAACATCGCAAAAATAGCGTTGGGTTCCGCTTCGCACAGAACTCCTACATGACTTCCCTTTCTGATGCCAAGCCCCAGAAACAGACGGCTGAAACGTTCGACCTCCCGGTCAAAGGCTTCATAGTTCCAGTGCTTCCCCGCAAACGCCAGCGCAGGCCGCAGAGAAAACTTCTCTACAGCCTCGCTGAGAGCCTGGTCGACCGTGATGTTCCGTAACGGGATCATGTCGTCACACTTCCTTCAGTGCCTCGATCATCAAGGGGACCACCTTGTAAAGGTCCCCGGAAATGGCGTAATCTGCCGCTTCAAAAATGGGGGCATCGGGGTTCGAATTGACCGCTATAATGTACTCAGAGTCCTGCATGCCGGCTTTATGCTGAATAGCACCGGAAATGCCAAGGGCTACATAGATACGCGGCCGGACAGTTTTCCCGGTCTGACCGACCTGGCGATCAGATGGAAGCCAGCCTGCATCGACGACTGCGCGGGAAGCGCCAACGACACCTCCACCGAAGGCTTCTGCCAGTTCTTCTGCCAGTTTCAAGCCTCCTTCGACATCTTTGCTGATGCCGCCGCCAACGGAAACGATGACCTCAGCGCCGATGAGATCGACGATTTCCTTCGTCTCTTTGACGACTTCCAGGACTTTAGCTCGGATATCGGACTCTGCCAGAGGGACCTTCAGTGGCTCGACTGTGACGGTTTCCGCTTTGGCGGCATCGAACTCTGCACAGGCGAGGACGCCGGGCCGGACCGTAGACATCTGAGGGCGGAACCGGGGACAAATGATGGTTGCCATCAGGTGACCACCGAAAGCAGGGCGGGTCATTTTGAGACCCTTGTCTTCCATATTCCATTTGCCTTTTGTAAGGTCGAGGTTCGAGGCCTCCGCCAAAAAGTCCATATATTTTTTCGTGTCAATATCAAGGTGTGTGGCATCGGCGGTAAGTCCGGTGTGAAGTCTTGCAGCGATCCGCGGACCCAGGTCCCGGCCCAGATTGGTAGCGCCGATGAGCAGGATCTCCGGCCGCTTCTCTTTCACAACCTCGGTGATAACTTTCGTATAGGCATCTGTCGTGTAGGGCTCCAGAAGAGGGTCATCCACGACAAAGACTTTATCGGCACCGTAACCGCCGGGCTGTTTGGCAAGTTCCTCCACACCGGAGCCCAAAAGTAGGCCCCAGAGATCGACGCCCAGGTCATCGGCCAGTTTCCGGCCTTCCGAGAGGAGTTCAAAGCTGGTCTGGTTCATCACGCCTTCCCGCTGTTCACAAAACACCATGACACCGGAGAATGCCTGTATATCTCTGCAATCGTAATTCGACATGTTGGTTCCTCCTTAAATGATGTGTTTAGCGGCCAGGGTACTGACCATGCTGCCAATGCCTTCCGCAGTCGGTTCGACGGTAATCCCGGCGCCTTTCACCGGCGGAGAGAAGGATTTGTAGACGTTGGTGGGAGAACCCTTCAGGCCGATGGTATCGAGTTCGATGAGGGGTTCATCTTTCAGAGTTTCGAAGTCAAAAACGGTATAGGGTTTCTGATCGAATTCCAGGATCCCTTTGACGGTCATGTAGCGGGGCTGGTTCAGCTCCTTGATACAGGTGATGAGGCAGGGAGTCGGCGCCTCGATGACCATGTAGCCATCTTCCAGGATCCGTTTGACTTTCAGTTTTCCGGCTTCCTGCTCGATGTCCGCTGCATAAGAGACCTGAGGCAGGTCCAGTTTTTCCGCGATTTGCGGGCCGACCTGGGCAGTATCGCCATCGATGGCCTGGCGGCCACAGAAGACGATGTCATCCTGTTCAAGGCCAATATGAGCAATTGCCCCGGCCAGGATCTGAGACGTGGCAAAAGTATCGGAACCTCCGAATTCTCTGCCAGAGACGAGCACCGCTTCATCGGCACCCATGGCCAGCAGTTCATGCATCATTTTGGCAGCCGGAGGCGGGCCCATGGAGACAACGATGACCTTCGCTTCCGGGTTTTTGTCTTTTAAAGTCAGGGCCGCTTCCACAGCATTGAGGTCATCAGGGTTGATGATCGTCGCCATTTTAGACCGGTCCATTGTCCCATCTTCCTTTACGGCGACCTTGCCGGAGGTATCAGGGACCTGTTTGACACAAACGATGTATTTCATAGTGCGCTCCTCCTTATCGCAGCAGGTTGCCGGAAATGACCATCTGCTGTACCTGGGAAGTCCCTTCGTAAATGCTGGTGATCCGGGCATCCCGGTAGAATTTTTCCACTTTGTACTCTTTGATATAACCATAGCCACCGAAAATTTGGACCGCTTTGTAGCAGACCCGATTGGCCATTTCAGCAGAGAAGAATTTTGCCATAGCACAAAGCTTGGAGGATTCGGGATCTCCCGCATCTTTCTTCTCTGCAGTGGAGTAAACGAGTTCTCTCGCCGCCTCGATTTCCGTTGCCATTTCTGCAATCATGAAGGAGATGGCCTGGAAGTTAGAAATGGGCCGGCCAAACTGTTTGCGCTCTTTGGCATAGGTGATGGACTCTTCCAAGGCGCCCTGGGCAATACCAAGGGCCTGAGCTGCCACACCGAGACGTCCGCCGTCCAGGGTCTTCATGGCGGTGGAGAAGCCTTTGTGAAGGGGGCCTAAAAGGTCACTTTTGTGGACCCGGACATTATCCATGACCACATCTGAAGTCGGGTAACCGATAATGCCCATTTTGTGCTCCGGTTTTCCGATGGTGACCCCTGGCAGTTTGAGGTCCAGGATGAACATCGAGATGCCCCGGGAACCTCTCTGGGTGGGGTCGGTCTTGGCATAGACGATGGCATAGTCTGCGATGGGAGCCCCAGAGACAAAGGTCTTCCGGCCGTTCAGCACGTAGTAGTCACCATCCTCCACGGCCGTAGTCAAAGTACCACCTGCATCTGAACCGGCACCAGGTTCGGTCAGGCAGAAGACCATGATCTTCTCGCCTTTTGCGACGGGAGTCAGGTATTTCTGTTTCTGCTCTTCCGTTCCACAGTAGAGCAGTGGTCCGGCACCGAGAGAGTTGGAGGTGTTGGCATAAAGGGAAAGGACCGGGGAAACACGGGCAAACTCTTCCACCATCAGAGCATAGGCAATTGAGTCGCCACCCTGACCGCCGTATTCTTTCGGAATCTTCACACCGGTGAAACCGTACTCGGCCATCTTGTGGAAAATCTCCCAGTCAAACTCACCGGTCTCTTCGAGCCGGTCTAATAGTTCATCGGTAAACTCAGTCTCCGCAAACTCCCGATAGAGTTTGCGCATCATCTCATATTTTTCGTTAAAGATCATAATTCCAGTCCTCCCCAGGTCTCTTCAAAAATAGCGGGGTCCATAGTTTTGAGGTCCTCCGCGATCTCAGGGACGAAGCCCATCTGATCGAGGACATCTTTCTGTAAATCTATCCCGGGAGCGCGTTCTGTGAGGACCATCTTCTTGTCAATCAGTTTATACACGGCACGTTCCGTGATGTAGAACACTTCCTGGGTCTCGGGAGAGAACTGGCCGGAGAAGGTGATCTGGCCGACGGTATCGACGAACTTCTGAATATCCCCTTCTTCGAGAATGGTCAGTTTCCCGTCACCCACGGCCTCTTTCGAGTGTCCGGTGAAAGTACCGGCAAAGATGACTTTTTTGGTGGCCGCGGTAATGTCGATGAAACCGCCGGGGCCCGTCAGGCGTTTGCCCATGCGGGAAACATTATTGTTGCCGTACTGATCGACTTCTCCGATGCCGAGGACCGTGACATCCAGTCCCCCGCCGCTGATAAGGTCAAACATATCGTTGGGAGTGATGATGGCTTCCGGGTTATAAGCACTGCCAAAGCTCGGCAGTGCCGAAGGCACACCGCCCACCATACCGGATTCGGTACTCATGGTGACTTCCTCGATGAGCCCCTCTTCCGCGACTACTTTGGACACGTCAGCGGGCATGCCGACGCCCAGGTTGATGATGTCGCCTTTCTTCAGTTCCATGGCGCAGCGACGACAGACCACCTTGCGCTCATCGAAGGGAATGGGTTTGATCGCGTCAAGAGGAATCTTGATTTGCCCGGAGAAAGAGGGCTCCCAGTAGTCGCCTTCCGCCTGCCAGCTGGACATGGGGTCCTGAGCTTTAACAACGTAATCGACCAGCACGCCGGGGATCTTGACTTCCTTCGGAT
>JAFUZN010000072.1 GCA_017476565.1 Clostridia bacterium | reverse complement strand
GCCGGGGAAGAGAGACTCTGAAAAGCCTCTCTGAGCGCTTTCCGAATGTCCTGGACCTGACCGACTACCCGGATTCCGACGAACTCTCGGTCCTTTCCGATGTGCTCATTACAGATTACTCCTCCATTTGCATGAACAATGCTCTGCTCCACAAGCCCATCGTGTTCTATGCCTATGACCTGGAACGGTTCAAAGGGGACAGAGACTTCTACTTCCCCTATGAAGAGACCGTCGGCGGACCTGTGGTGAAGACCATGGAAGAACTCTGCCGGGTCTTCGAGGGCGGAGACTTCCAAACGGAGCGCCTGGAAGCCTTCCGGAAACTTCACTTTGGGGACTTTGAAGGCGGTGCGACCAAAGCTCTTCTTCTGAAGCTGCCACCCCTGCGTCGAAAGAAACGTCGACTTTTTTAAAAGAAAAAAGAACCGTCTGTGTGTCCGGAAAAGGCTGACATACAGGCGGTTTTATGGTATACTTTCTGCAAATTTTGAGTCAGACCCACTCCGGAAAGGAAGAGTGAAATGAAAGTCAATTCCAATTTCGACAACCTGGTCCCCAACTATCTCTTCGCAGATGTGGCCCGCAAGACCAATGAGTACATCGCGGCAAACCCGGACAAGCCGGTCATCCGCATGGGCATTGGCGATGTGACCCTGCCCCTTTGCAAGGCTGCTGTAGAGGCCCTCAAGGAAGGGGCCGAGGACCTCGCCCACAAAGAGACCTTCAAGGGTTACCCGGACTACGAGGGCTACGCGTTCGTGCGGGAAGCCATTTCCAACTACTATAAGAGCTTCGGCGTCAAAGTCGGAGCCGATGAGATCCTCGTTACCGATGGTGCCAAGAGCGACAGTGCCAACCTCCAGGACATTTTCTCGGAGGACAATATCGTGCTCGTCACGGACCCCGTGTACCCCGTCTATGTGGACTCCAACATTATGGCCGGCCGGAAGATCATCTATGCTCCCGCCACCGAGGAGAACGGCTTCTGCGCCATGCCCGACAAGAGTGTCCATGCGGACCTCATTTACCTCTGCTCTCCCAACAACCCCACCGGTGCTGCCTACAGCAAAGAGCAGCTGAAGGAGTGGGTGGACTACGCCAACGCGGAGGACGCCGTCATTATCTATGATGCTGCTTATGAGCACTTCGTGGTAGACGACTCCGTTCGCAGCATCTTCCAGGTGGAAGGTGCCCGCACCTGCGCCATTGAACTCTGTTCCATGTCCAAGACCGCCGGATTCACCGGCACCCGTGGCGGCTACACCGTCATCCCGAAGGAACTGGAGCGGGACGGCCACAACATCTATAAACTCTGGTACCGCCGCCTGTCCACCAAGTATAACGGTGTCTCCTGGCCGGTCCAGAAAGCTATTGCCGCTGTCTTCTCTGAGGAAGGCCTCAAGGAGATCGACGAGAACATCAACTACTACCGCAAGAATGCGGAGGTCATCATGGAGACCTTCGACAAGCTCGGTATTTTCTACACCGGCGGCAAGAACTCCCCCTATGTCTGGATCAAGTGTCCGAAGGGCATGGGCTCCTGGGAATTCTTTGACTATCTCCTCGAGAATGCTCAGGTGGTCGGCACCCCCGGCGAAGGCTTTGGTGACTGCGGCAAGGGCTACTTCCGCTTCACCAGCTTCTCCTCCTACGAGAACACCGTGGAGGCCATGAAGCGCATAGAAGCTTTACTTGCGTAAAATCTTCTTGCAGGGAGATACTTCTCAAACCAACACCCCTCGTGCTATACTGTTGCACGAGGGGTGTTTATCATGGCTAAGTATAAAAAGAGCGCGCGGACCCGGCGAATCATTTCGGTGATCATCGCTCTGGCTCTCGTCGCAGCTATCATCTTCGGCATTGTCTCCGGCATTATCAAGGCCGTCCATGCCATTCAGGCAAAGAACGAGACCCGGAAAGAGTATAAGGCATCCATCCAGTACCAGCTCGACAAAATGACGCTGGAGGAAAAGGTCGCCCAAATGATCCTGTCCTACCAGCCGGAACAGGACTTTGTCAGCGTCCAGAAGAAGTACCAGTTCGGCGGGTATGTGTTCTTTGCCAAGTATTTCAAGAACAACACGCCGGAACAGGTCGTCGCGGACATGGCGGCTCTGCAGGACGTCTCGAAACAGCCCATGCTTCTCGCCGTCGATGAAGAGGGCGGAAAGGTCAACCGTATCTCGAAATACCCCCAGTACCGGGATGAACCCTTTGCCTCCGGGGCAGAAGTGTTCCACGGCGGCGGTTGGGACGGGGTCCTGGCGGACTCCAAGGAAAAAGCCATGTTCCTCAAAGTCCTCGGCCTCAACACGAACCTTGCTCCGGTAGCCGACGTCCCTTATGATGAAAAGAATTACATTTACAACCGTGCCTTCTCCACGGACCCGGAACAGGTCTCCCAGTATGTAGAGACGGTGATCGGGGAATACAACGACCAGAACGTCCTCGGTTGTCTCAAACATTACCCGGGCTATGGCGATGGAGGCAACAGCCACCTCACCGTGATCGAAGATACCAGGGAACAGCAGGTCCTTGACAGCAGAGACTCCCAGCCCTTCCAGGCGGGCATTGCGGCAAACGCTCCCATGGTCATGGTGAGCCACAACATTGTCGACTGTTACGATGCAAAGAACCCGGCTTCCCTGTCGAAAGCCGTCCACAGTGTCCTTCGGGACAAACTGGGCTTCCAGGGGGTCATCGTCACCGATGGCCTGGAAATGGGTGGCATCACCAAGTTCGTCAGCGACCCGGCCAAGGCTGCCGTCATGGCGGTCAAAGCGGGGAATGACCTTCTGTGTACCGGCACACCGGTGGAGCATTATGAGGGGCTTCTGGCCGCCGTCAAGAGCGGGAACATTTCCGAAGAGCGGATCAATGAGTCCGTCACTCGGATCCTTCAAATGAAACAGGTCCTGGTTCCGGAAGAAGAGGAATCTTAACAGCTTTCAAACGAAAGACCGCCGAAAGGCGGTCTTTTTTATGAAGTCCGTTCATCGCCCCAGAAGAACAGGGCGACGGTGCCGGGGCCGGTGTGGGAGCCGATGGTGGTCCCAATATTGTTGATGACGACTTTTCCGTCCATCTTTTTGAAGGTCTTTTCGACGAGGGCAGCAACGGCTTTGGCATCTTCTTCACAGGCGGACATGGAGAGGAAGACTTTCCCATGGTAGTCCTTCCCACCTTCCGCATGTTCCAGCATTTTGTTCACAATCTCCTGGATGACGGCTTTTTTACCACGGATCTTATACCGGGGGATGAGT
>JAFUZN010000071.1 GCA_017476565.1 Clostridia bacterium | reverse complement strand
AGTCGCCGGTGTCGACATGGGGAGTGAAGATGGGTTTGTGTTTGCCGCGGAGAAGAGTAGCGGCTTCAGTAGCAAGAGCACCCAGGGTCTTGCCTTCTGCGTCAAGCAGATACCATTTACGCTCAACTTCGTTGGCTTTCGACATATAAGTTGACATACCTGTTCCTCCAAATAGTTTTTGTTGCCCGACTATAGTAACACCGCGGCTTTTCGGAGTCAACAAGAAATTTTCGAAATTTCGATTTAGATATCCACTATCTCTTATTTTCTCGCTTTTTCTCGCTTTTTCTATCCGTTTTCTTCTTCGCGATTTTTCAATTTTCGAGCGTAATCCTTATACGTACTTATGCTCTACCGTCACCCGGGCACTAAACTGAGGCATCGTGGTCTGCACAAGAGCTTTCAGCTCTTTGCGTAGGTCCTGCTCCGCTCCGGCGTAGTCGATGGGGACGTAGACTTCGAAGACCAGTTTGTCTTTCGGTTCCTGGGGAATGATACGGATATCCTTGAGTTCAAAACTCTCAAAGTGTTCCTGCAACAGCCCCACCAGCGTCGCCCGGACTTCGGACAGTTCCTCGGTCTCCTCCATGACCGGGTCATAGTGAATGACTGCCCGGCAGCCCAGTTCCTTGCGAAGCAGGTGTTCCGCAAAGTCCACTTCATCGTGAATGGAGAAAAGGTCCATGTCTCCCGGCACTTCTACATCCAGAGAAACGAACCGCACGCCGTGGCCGTAGTCATGGACAATAATGTTGTGGGCATCGAGAATCTGCTCCGGCCGGCAGACGATCTCCTTCACCTGCTCTACGAACTCGGTCTCCGGTTTCACGCCCAGTAGCGGTGAAATGGTCTCCCGCATGCTCTGGGCCCCCATGTAGAGGACGAAGAGTCCGACGAGGAAACCGCCGTAGGCGTCCACGTTGAGAGAAGAGAATTTCGAGACCGCCATGGCGACAATGACCACCAAAGTGACGAAGACGTCCGAAATGCTGTCGACGGCAACGGCCCCCAGAGTGGGAGAATGGAGTTTCTTTCCGTAGCTCCGGTTGTAGGCCCACATGTAGAGTTTCAAAAGGACGGAGCCCCCGAGGACCAAAAAGCTCAGAAGACCGGGAGTGACCGGCTCCGGGTGGATCATCTTCGTGATGGACTCTTTGAGGATCTCGACCCCAATGGCCATGACCAGCACAGCGACTACCACGCCGGCCACATACTCACTTCGTCCATGGCCGAAGGGGTGGTCTTCGTCCGCCCGGCGGCCCGCATTGTGGAACCCCCAAAGAGTGATGACTGAGGAAGCTGCATCGGAGAAGTTGTTGACGCCGTCGGCCACTATGGCGACGGACCCGGCCAAAAGACCCACAATGAGCTTCGCAACGGACTGCAGAAGGTTCAGGCAAATGCCCATGACTCCGCACAAAATGCCGTAACCCCGCCGGGTAGCGGGGTCTTGGTAATCTTTATAATTGTCGATCAACCATTTGGCCAGTAAGTGGATCATGCTTTATGCCATTTCACTCCCTGGGGCGTATCTTCCAAAATAATGCCCCGGGCTTTCAGGTCATCGCGGATCTTGTCCGCAGTGGCGAAATCTTTGTTCTTACGGGCAGCGGTGCGCTCCTCGATGAGCCGCTCCACTTCCTCTTCCAGGGACTCTTCCCCGGCGGCGATCCGCTCGTAGAGAAGTCCCAGGACGCCGGTCAGTTCGGCGAAGAGGTCTGCGGCGTACTGAATGGTCTCCTTCGAAGTGCCCTCCACCAGAACTTTGGTGTTCACATCGCGGACGAGTTCAAAGATGGCGGCAATGCCGTCTGCCGTGTTGAGGTCGTCGTCCATGGCGGCGATGAACTTCTCCCGGTGGGCGTCGAGTTCGGTCTTCAGGGCCTCATCGAGTTCTCCGTCAGAAGCATTGCCCAGCGCGAAGGCCAGGTTGTCCCGGCAGTTGTAAAGCCGGTCAAGGGAGCCCTTGCACTGCTCAATGATGTCGAGGGAATAGTTGATGGGCATTCTGTAGTGGGAGGAGATCATCAGGAAACGGATGATCTCGTACCCGTATTTCTCGGCCACTTCCCGGACCATGAAGAAGTTGCCCTTGGACTTGGACATCTTCTCATTGTCGACGTTGATGAAGCCGTTGTGCATCCAGTAGTTTGCAAAGGTCTTGTCGTTACAGCACTCGGACTGGGCGATCTCATTCTCGTGGTGCGGGAAGATGAGGTCTTTACCACCGCAATGGATGTCGATGGTCTCGCCAAGGTAACGGCGGTTCATGGCAGAGCACTCAATATGCCAGCCGGGACGGCCGTGGCCCCAGGGGGACTCCCAGTAGGGTTCACCGGGTTTGGCGGCTTTCCACAGAGCAAAGTCCATAGGCTCCTTTTTCAGTTCGCCGATGTTGATGCGGGCGCCGGCCTGCAGTTCATCGAGGGGCTGGTGGGAGAGTTTGCCGTAGCCCCGGCAGGAAGAAGTGACAAAGTATACATCGCCATTCTCTACGACGTAAGCGTGGCCCTTGTCGATGAGGGTCTGAATGATGTCGATGATCTCATCCATGACTTCAGTCGCACGGGGGTGGATGTCCGCCCGGCGCACGTTCAGGCCGTCGGCGTCCTTCCAGTATTCCGCGATGTACTTCTCTGAGACGGTTTTATAGTCGGAACCCTCTTCGTTGGCCCGGTTGATGATCTTGTCATCGATGTCCGTGAAGTTCTGGACAAAAGTGACTTTGTACCCTCTGTATTCGAGGTAACGGCGGAACACATCGAAGACGCAAAGGGGCCGCGCGTTACCGATGTGGATGTAATTATAAACAGTGGGTCCGCAGCAGTAGACTTTCAGCTCGCCGGGGACCAGAGGGACCAGTTCTTCTTTTTTGCGGGTCAGAGTATTGAATACTTGCATAATGGAAAACTCCTTGATGGGTTTTGATTACTTGGAAAAGTCGATGACTTTGGTGCCTTCGATGACATAGGTGATACCGGAGATGGCGGTGACAATGGCCGTAGTCCAAAGCAGCACGCTCGAGATCGTGTGGACCGGGAAGGTCTCCGAGAGAACACCGAAGTCGAACTGCAGGGAGAGTAAAAGGTAAATGAAGCCGGTAAAGATCATCATACTGAAGGTCTTGACCTTCCCCCACATGTTGGCGGGGATGACCACGCCCTGGGAAGCGGCGACGAGACGGATGGAACTCACACCAAACTCCCGGAACAGGATGATGAACAGGACCCAGACATTACAGTAGCCGTTGGAAATGAGAGCCAGGTACACACCGGTGGTCAGCATTTTGTCGGCCAGGGGGTCGGCAAACTTGCCGAAGTTGGTGATCAGGTTGTTCTTCCTCGCGATCTTCCCGTCGAAAAAGTCCGTCATTCCCGCAATGAAATAGAGGATGGTCGCCACCAGGTAGTGGCCGGGGAAGGCGATCATATAGGCCGCCAGCACAATGGGGGTCAGGATGATCCGTGTAACGGTAAGAATATTAGGTACGTTCATAAGTTTTGGTTTCCTCTCTCCTGCCGGCGGGTCACAGCGCTTTGCCGGTCAGGTCATATTCATCAAAGCCTAAAATGGTCACGTCCACGAAGTCGCCGGGTTCCAGTTCCCGAAGGCTCGTAAAGAGGACGGTGCCATCGATGTCCGGCACCTGGCCGTAGAAGCGGCCAATATAAGTGTCGTCATAAGTATTATACGCATCGACGAGGACTTTCAAAGTCTTCCCGAGGAATTTTTTATTGTTCTGCAGGACGATGTCGTGCTGCAGCTGCATGATGAGGTCCTGCCGGTGGACTTTCACGTCTTCCTCCAGCTGGTCCTCCATGTCGGCCGCCACAGTCCCCTCTTCCGGAGAGAAGGCAAAGCACCCGAGGTTGTCGAACTGCATCTCTTTCACGAACTCCGCCAGGTTCTCGAACTCTTCCTCCGTCTCACCGGGGAAACCGGTCATGACGGTGGTGCGGATGACCACGTCCGGAATGCGGGCCCGGATCTTACGGATGAGGGCTTCAAAGGTCTCCCGGTTCCCGGGGCGATGCATCGCCTTCAGGACAGAGCCGTCAGCATGCTGCAGAGGAATGTCCAGGTAGTGGCAGACTTTCGGGTTGGTGGCCATGACCTCCAGGAGTTCATCGTCGATTCGCTCGGGCTAGCAGTAAAGGAAGCGGATCCACTCGACGCCCTCGACTTCGGAAACAGTAGTCAGAAGTTCCGGCAGCTTGTTTACTTTGTAGAGGT
>JAFUZN010000070.1 GCA_017476565.1 Clostridia bacterium | reverse complement strand
GATGGACTGTTCCTCCACTGCATTGGGCAGGAACTGGAAACCGCCGTCGTCGGCGCAAAAGTAGATAAAGTGTACCAGCCCTCTTCGGAGGAACTGGTGCTGACCCTGCGCTCCCGGGACCTGGGGGCGCTCAAACTGCTGCTCTCTGCCCGGGCCAACAGCCCGAGAGTCCAGCTGACAAAGGCCTCCTTCGAGAACCCGGCCAAGCCACCCATGCTCTGCATGCTCCTGCGCAAACGCCTCGGCGGGGCTACCCTCACCGGCATTCGTCAGGCGGGCTTCGACCGCATTCTGTTCCTGGACTTCTCCGCCACCAACGAGATGGGCGACAAGGAAAACCTGACCCTCGCCGTGGAGATCATGGCCCAGTACAGCAACGTGGTCCTCATCGGTCCCGACGGGAAGATCATCGACGCCTTGAAACGGGTGGACCTCACCCGTTCTTCCAAGCGCCTCATTCTGCCGGGGCTCCTCTATGAGCTGCCCCCGAAGCAGGACAAACTGGACCTGCCGGACCACTCGGTGGAAGAGCTGGTGGAACGCATTAAGGCTTACGGACACAAGACGCTGTCCTCTGCGGTCCTCTCCTCCGTCGAAGGGGTCTCCCCGGTGTTGGCCCGAGAGGTCGCCTTCCGGGCCGTCGGAGACGACAAGCACCTCTCCGAAATGACGGAAGAAGACTTTCTGGACCTCGAGTACCCCCTTCTCGAACTCAAAAGAGAAGCGGCCGCCCCCACCCACACTTACTGTGTGGTCCGGGACGACAACGACCGTCCCTTCGAGTTCTCTTTTCTCGACTTGAAGCAGTACGGCCCGGGCATGGCGATGGACCACTATGAGACCGCCTCGGAGCTCTTAGATGACTACTATGCGAAGCGGGATGCTATGGAGCGGATCGCCCACAAGGCTTCTGACCTGCGGCGATTTTTGAACAATGCCATCGAACGCATTGCGAGGAAAGTGGAAGTGCAGCGGGGGGAGCTTGCCCAGTCCATGGACCGGGAGAAGTGGCGCATTTATGCGGAGCTCATCAACGCGAACCTCTACCGGCTGGAAAAGGGAGTCCTCTACTACGACCTCGAAAACTATTACGACGAAAACCGCATTCTGAGAGTCCCGGCAGACCCGGCCCTGAGCCCCGCCCAGAACTCCCAGAAATACTATAAAGCCTACCGGAAGACCTACACCGCGGAAAAGAAGCTGACGGAGCAGATCGAGCAGGGCACGGAAGAACTCGCCTACCTCGAGACCGTTCAAGATGCCCTGTCCCGGGCGGAGACCGAACGGGACATTGGGGAGATCCGCCGAGAACTGGTGGCCGGCGGGTACCTGAAGGACCGGACCCCTTTGAAAAAGGGCAAAGGTCGCCGGGACGGGAAAGCCCCCCGGGCCATGAAACAGCCCCCGGCCCTGCCGCCTATTGAGTACGAGACTTCGGACGGGTTCCGGGTCCGGGTGGGCCGGAACAACCTGCAAAACGACAAGCTGTCCATGAAGCAGTCCGGGAAGCTCGACATGTGGCTCCACACGAAAGACTTTCCCGGAAGCCACGTGGTCATTGAAGCCAAAGACGGAGAGGTCTCCGACCGCGCCATTGAGGAAGCCGCTGTCATCGCCGCCGTCAACAGCACGGCGAAAACCGGGGACAAAGTCCCTGTGGACTACACTCTCGTCAAGAACCTGAAGAAGCCCACCGGCGCCCGCCCCGGCAAAGTGATCTTCCACCAAAACTGGACCATCTACGTGACCCCCGACGAGGCCTTCGCCGAAAGCCTTCGAAAGAAATGACAAAAGGAGCTGCTCCTGCGAGCAGCTCCTTATTATTTTGCTTTATTCGTACCGCAGAGCATCGATGGGGCTCATGCGGGCGGCCCGGCGGGCCGGGTAGAGGCCGAACACGAGGCCGGTCAATACCGAGAAGCCCACGGACACCAGAATGGCCACCGGGGACGGCCGGACCGTCACATTGGCCAGTTCTTCCATGTCCGGCATGCGGTTTTGGATGATGGTGGAGCCGACTTCCGCACCGACAAAGCCCAGGGCCAGGCCGAGCAGCACTCCGAGGAGCCCACCAATGAGACAGATGAGAATGGTCTCGGACAAAAACTGCCGTTCAATGTCCCGGTTCAAAGCACCGAGGGCTTTGCGGATCCCGATCTCCCGGGTCAGTTCCACGACGGACACCAGCATGATGTTCATGACGCCGACACCGCCCACCAGCAGGGAAATGGCCGCAATGACGGCGATGACGAGGGTGACGATCTGCAGGACTTTCTGGATCTCTTCCAGTTCCTCCATGCTGCTCCAGGTCTCCAACCCGAAGTTGCTGTCCGCCCACTTGTTCTCGGCAAACCAGGCTTTGATTTCCTCCTGGAGCACTTCGACGTCTTCCCCGGGCTCTGCCACAATGGTAAAGTCCTGAATGCCGCCCATGTCGTACATTTCATCCTTCAGGTTGTTCTGAACGAACTGGTACGGAAGAAAGACGTTGGTCTGAATGTCCTTTTCGGTCATGGGTGTTCCGCCTTCGTTCCCCTGTTTCAAGGCACGGAGCTCCGACCGGTCGAAGCGGTAGACGCCCACCACATAGACCTTGGCCACCTGACCGTTTTCCTGCTCGATCTCAATGGCTTTCCCAATGGGGGACTCCCCGTCACAGGCATACTTCACATAGAGGTCCGACACCAGGGCGACGGCTTTGTTTTCTGTCTGGTCTCTCGCGGTGAGGTCTCGTCCCCGCAGGAGTTTGAGGCCGTGGTTTTCCAGGTACCCCGCCGTAGTCCCCATGATGGAGACTTTTCTCGGGTCTCCGCCGGGCTTTCCGGAGTACACTGCCGTAGCGTCTCCCATGTAGTTTTCCAAAACCACATTGCGCACCCGGCCCTCGAAGGCCTCCTGGAAGTTTTCGAAGTCCTCCATGGTGAGGTAGTCCTCTTCCTTCCACTCGACCCAGTCGTCTTCGTCGGCGTCCTCCGGGGGTTCGTAGTTCATGAAGGCGGCGATCTGGTTCGTGCCCCCAATGGACTGGAAAGACATTTCCAGGGTCTTTTGCAGAGAGGACCCCAGAGTCGTGATGGTGATGACCGCCCCAATGCCGATGATGATGCCCAGCATGGTGAGGAAGGTCCGCATGCGATTGACTCTCAGGTTCGTGAGGGCCTGCTTGAGGTTCTCTTTCAGGTTCATGCCCCCACCCCTTTCGTGTCCGCGATGAACCGGCCATCGGACAGGGTCACAATGCGCTCCGTCTCCTTCGCCAGCTCCCCGGAGTGGGTGATGAGGACGATGGTCTTCCCGCTCTCTTCGTGGAGTTCATGAAAGAGGTCCATAACCAGGTGGCTGGTTTCCGAGTCGAGGGCGCCGGTGGGTTCGTCCGCCAGCAGAATAGCCGGCTCATTGGCCATGGCACGGGCAATGGCGACTCTCTGGTTCTGTCCGCCGGAGAGTTCGTTAGGCAGGTGGTCTGCCCGGTCTTCCATGCCCACGGTTTTCAGGAGCTCCATAGCCCGGGCTTTCCGCTCTTTTGCAGGGACCCCCGCATACATGAGGGGCACTTCCACGTTTTCGAGGGCAGTGACTCTGGGAATGAGGTTGAAACTCTGGAACACGAAGCCGATCTTTTTGTTTCGAATGCGGCTGAGTTCGGTGTCGTCTAAATCGCCCACCGCTTCCCCGTCCAGAAGGTAGGTGCCGGAAGTGGGACGGTCCAGGGCGCCGATGAGGTTCATGAGGGTACTTTTTCCGGAACCGGACTCCCCGACAATGGAGAGGAACTCCCCTTCTTCCACGAAGAGGTCGATGCCGTGGAGGATCTCCAGCTCATTGGGTTGGCCAATGTAGTAGGACTTTACGATGTCCCGCATTTCGATGATCATTCTTCTAACTCCTCGGAAAAGTCCATGCTGTCGGAGACAAAGAAGTCCACGGTCTCCCCTTCCGAAGTCATGTCCGGGAAGGACACCACATAGTCCCCCATGGCGAGGTCTTCACTGGTGATGCCGGTATAGTAGTCCGAAGCTTCTCCCGGAATGACTTTGACCTTCTCGACGGTCCCCTTCATGGTGCCGTCCTCAGAGAGTTCTTCGTCGGTGGGTACGACGCGGTACACATAGGCACCGTCGTCTTCCGACATAATGCTGTCATAGGGGACGGCCATGGCCTCATCCCCTTCTTTTAAGAGGATCTTCACCTTGACGTTCATCCCGAGGAGCAGGCCTTCCGAGTCGTCGATATTGATGTCCGCACGGTAGCCGTCTCCGGAGTCAGAGTCTCCCATGTCCCCGCCGGCCATACCGGTGTCGGAAGAGGTGAAGTTCACGACCTTGGTGACCATCCCGCCGAAGGTCTCATCCGGGTAGGCCTCTGTCGTGATCTCTGCCTGCATGCCTTTTTCCAGGCGGACAATGTCCTTTGTCTTGACCCCCACCTGAATGGTCAGGGCCTTGTCGTCTTCAATGCGCATGAGGGTCCCTTCGGGAGTGCTACCCACAGACACATTCAGCTGGGTGATGATGCCGTCCTGGTCCGCTTTGAGGGTCGCATTGTTGCGCTGCCGGTAGAGTTTCGCCAGTTCTTTGGAGGAATCTTCTTTATCCTCCCCGGTGTCCAGTTCGGCGTCCTCCATGGCTTCCTGGGCCGCCGCCACCGCGGCATTGCCCTCTTTGACCGCCGCATTGACGGCCTTTTCGGCAGCATAGTAGGCGCTCTCGGCCTCGTCCACTTCCTCCGGTTCTGCTTCCGGGTCACCGGCAGTTCTGGCCCAGACCTTATAGGCCTTGTCCGCCTCTGCGGCGGCTTCTTTCACAGCTGCATTGCCGTCGGCCACGGCCTGGTCCACGGCTTTCTGAAGTCTCGACTTCTCTCGGGCTTTCAGTTTCTGTTCATTGGAAAGCTGCTTTTCCAGAGTTTTGATCTGCTCTTCCACGTCGGAGATATCGAAGGTGAGGAGTACATCGCCTTTTTTTACGTGGTCACCCAGGTCTACATTGAGGGTCTTGACCTTGGCAGAAAGGTCCGATGTCACCGCCATGACTTTCCGGCTTGCCACCCTGCCGGTGACCGAAATGCTCTCCGACAAGTCCTGCTGGTCTACCATGACCACTTCGAGGCCCTCGGGCCCAAAGTCTTCCCCGCCGTTTCGCTTGTGGCGCACGATGAGGACGGTCGCCAGAATGGCAGCCGCCAGCAGCACCGCAATGAGAGCGATGAGTTTTTTCTTTTTCGGGGTGAGTTTTTTCATGTCAAATTTCATATCGAGGCACCTGCAGAGTTTTGTATTCTATAGTAAAGATGGTCATTCGCGTTCCGATGTGACACCTTTTTAAGGAATAATTTTCTTTACTGTAAAGAAGTGTAATACAAAAATCCGCCAAAAGGAATGCCTTTGGCGGATTCTTTGAGAAAACATTATACTTTTTTGAACAGTTGGTGAGAAATGCCTACACTAATGCCACAAATTGTGCTGGGCTTCTCTCTATCACGCAAGTTGTTCCTTGACAACTTCATGAACCAAAGTTTCCGGATAGTGGAACTCGTGAATGATTTGTTCTACGCTTTGTCCGAGGTCCAGCAGAATCTGAATCGTGTGCCTCTGTTCGTCTTGCTTACCTTTTTCTTCTCCCCAGGAGTAAATTCCATTGCTTACGGTACACATGCTTTCTGCTGCCTCCTTGTCGAAATATTTTGTCGGAATGTCGTACTCTTTCATAATGTCGACCATCTTCTCCGATGACCGACAGTTCAGCAGTGTGCTGAGAAAATGCACAATGCCTTTTGTTTTTACATTGGCAGGGTCGTCGAGGTAAACACCAAGAATGTTGTTCAACGAAAACTCCTGCTCGTTGACTTTTCCATAAAGCCGCCAGGTGTCGAACTGCGTCAAATTCACACCGTTTCGAAGGTTCTTTGTGGGCTTCACATAGATCCAAACCGAGTAGCTTTTCTGCATCTTTTCAAATGCCTGCCCTCGGAAGGTTTTCCCGTTTTGTTCGCTGACCAGAAGGGCAGACTGGAACTGCGCGCGGTTGACCCGCTTCACGGAAGTTTCTTCGTAAAAGTCGCCCTGGTACTCCACGTTGATGATGACTTCTTCTCCTTTGGGCGTCCGGGCGCGATACACCATATCGAAGTCACGTGCTTTCACTCCGGGGACCGGAACTTCACTGCTGTCCTGGTGCAAAGTGGCAAAGCATAGTTCTTCAAAAGACTCTGCTTCTGCTGCGGGTTCTCCCTGAAAGGCGTTTCTGCAGATCCATTCCAGGGAAGCTTCCTTGAACTCGGGCACGCAGTACCGCAAAAGAATGGCCTGCATGACCCGCTTCGAAAGAAGGATCTTCACGTTGGAGTCGAACGCGGGGTCGACTTGAACTTTGGTTGTCCCATAAGGGATCGGGTTGGGGTGTCTGTTATTCGTAGTGTTGTTGTCCAGATAGAGTGCCATAGCTTCTTCTTTCTCCTTGCCACCGACACCCCATCAGCAACTCCATTGTAGCAAAGAATTTTGCTTTGTCAAGCCCCTTGCTGCATTTCGTTTTCCGCGTAGCTACGCGGTTTTTACGAAACTCCCATTCGTCTTTTTGGGTGTACCATCACCGCCTTGCCATACGGGTGTTTCACTCCTCATATATTTCAAAAGAGCGGCCCTGAGAGCCGCTCCTTTGTTTTTCTTCATAACAATTATCACGCCAGCTGTTCCTTGACAACTTCATGAACCAAAGTTTCCGGATAATGGAACTCGTGAATAATTTGTTCTACGCTTTGTCCGAGATCCAGCAGGATCTGAATCGTGTGCCTCTGTTCATCCTGCTTGCCTTTCACCATGCCTTTTTCCATGCCTTTCTCCATGCCTTTCGCCAAGCCTTTTTCCATGCCGGCCTCTTCGCCAATGTTATACATGCCTACGCTAATATCGCACATTGTGCTCAACTCCTCTCTGTCCACTTCGTCGATGGGTATTTCGAATTCTTCCAGCATTTTCAGCACAGCTTCCACCTGGTTACTGCGCAGAAGAACGCTTAGAAAATAAATGATGTCGTGGTTTTCGACCCGCGATGGGTCGTCCAAATAAATGCTAATAATGTTGTTCAGCCCGAACTCCTGCTCCTCGACACGTCCGTGAATACGCCACGTGTCGAACTGCGTTAAGTTCATGCCATTTTTCAGCTTCCCCTTCGGCGCCATGTAGATCCAAAGGGTGTAGCTCTTGCAAATGTTCTCAAACTCCTGCCCGTGGAACAGCGTCCCATTCTGGCGAGTCAGCAAAAGCGAGGACTGGTACTGTGCCCGATTCACTCGTCGGTTCGTGTCGACGCTGTAGAAGTCACCCTGGTATTCCACGTCAATGACCAGTGTCTCTCCGGCCTCTGTCTTGGCGCGATACACCGTGTCAAAGTTTCGAGACTTGTTTCCGGGAGAAAAGAACTCTCCGCTGTCACCGCTCAGCTTAGTAAAACAGACTTGCCCGAAGGAAGCACTCTCTAAAGGGTCTTCTCCAATGAAGGCATTGCGACAGATCCACTCTAAAGAAGTTTCTTCGAATTCCGGTACGCAGTGCTTCAGCAGCATAGCCTGCATAATGCGGTAAGACAGGATGCTCTTGGCGTTTTCATCGAGCAAAGGATTCTTGCGGGTGGTGTTGATAGAATCTAACAGTTCGGTGGGGTGACCGTCCCTGTTATTGAAAGAATGTCCAAGGGGTGTCATATAGCAAGCTCCTAACTCAGGTTGCCGGTCACCCCATCAGCAACTCCATTGTAGCAAAGATTTTTGCTTTGTCAAGTCCTTCTTTTTGTTTCGTTTTCCGCGTAGCTATGCGGTTTTTACGAAACTCCCATTCGTCTTTTTGAGTGTTCTGCGACTACCTTACCACACCGGTGTTTCACTCTTCACAATACAAAGGAGCGGCTCTGAGAGCCGCTCCTTTTCTCATTGGACTTTCCCGTTTTTCACGGTGTATGTTTTTCCGTTATAAGTGACTTTGCCGGTTTTGGAGAAGTCCACTTTGCCGTTTTTCAGATACCAGGTACCGTTCTTATTGGACGCAATACCCGTGAAGTTAAAGTCGACTTTGGAGTTCTTCACTTTCCACCAGCCGTTTTCGTT
>JAFUZN010000069.1 GCA_017476565.1 Clostridia bacterium | reverse complement strand
GAAAAGGCGGCTTCCAACCTCCGCCACATGAAGGCGGACGGGGTCATGACACAGGACGAAGTCCCCGGCTTTTATATCATGGAACAGACCTTTGAAGGCCGGACCCAGACCGGACTTGTAGGCTGCGCCTCCATCGATGACTACAACAATGCAGTCATCAAGAAGCATGAAAACACCCTGGCCGCCAAAGAGACAGATCGTATTCGTCACGTCACGGCCTGCAACGCCAACACCGGCCCCATCTTCCTGACCTATCGCAAACAGGTGGGCATCTCCGAGATCATCCGCCGTTGGAAATCGGCAGAAGAGCCGGTCTATGAGTTCACCGCCGACGACGTAGAGACCCGCTGCTGGGTCATCGACGACCCGGAAGTGGCGGAGACTCTGACCAAGCTCTTCGAAGACGTCGATTCGCTGTACATCGCCGACGGACACCACCGCTGCGCTTCCGCCGTTCGTGTCGGGGAAAACAAGCGAAAAGAGCACCCGGACTACACCGGCGAGGAAGAATTCAATTTCTTCCTGGCAGTGGCCTTCCCCTCGGAAGACCTGGAGATCATGGACTATAACCGGGTGGCGAAGCTCCCGGAAGACATGACCGAGACCGAACTCTTTGCCAAGATCGGGATCCGCTTCTACATTGAAGAGGCAGAGACCTCCCCCTACCGGCCGGAAGAGCCCTGGACTTTCGGGATGTACTATAATCGGAAGTGGTATAAACTCGTTGCTCGGGAAGACACCTTCGACAAGCACGACCCGGTCGCTTCTCTCGATGTCTCCGTTCTCCAGGAAAACCTCATCGACTACGTTCTGGACATTGCAGACCCCCGCACCAATAAGCGGATCGCCTTTGTGGGCGGTATTCGGGGCCTCAAGGAACTGGAGAGAAGAGCCAACTCCGACATGGACATCGCCTTCGCGATGTACCCCACTACCATCGACCAGCTCATGGCTATTGCCGATGCCGGGGAGCTCATGCCCCCGAAATCCACCTGGTTCGAGCCGAAGCTCCTGTCGGGGCTGTTCATCCACGAACTGGACTAAGACATATAAAAGGAGCCGTGTCACTAGCGTGACACGGCTCTTTTTTGCTTTCTTCAGACCGGGATGACTTCTCCGGGGGCTTCCAACGTGTAGCCACCCATCTCTTCGAGGCGCCTTGCAAACTCGTCGCTCTTCAGGACCGCAAGGAAGCGCCGGACTTCCGGGGTCTCCAGGGCGGAGTCCCGAACGAGGAAGTCGTACTCTTCGTCCCAGAGGGGCACAAAGTCGAGGCCATAAGTCTTGGCCGCCGAGTAGATGCCCATGCCGGCGTCCGCTCCGCCGTCAGCGACGGCTGCGGCGACCGCAGTGTGGGTGTACTCTTCCCGGGTGTACCCGTAAATGTCGTCGGAGATCATGCTTTCTTTCTCTAAGAGATAGTCGAGGAGGATGCGCGTACCGGCGCCCTTCTGGCGATTGACGTACCGTTTCCCGATGAGGTCTTTCACCGAGTGGATATTCTCCGGGTTCCCCTTTTTGACCATGAGACCCTGCTGCCGGATGACACAGCGGATGAGGGTCACGCCGCCGTCGGGAAAATACTGCCGGACATAAGCTTTGTTGTATTCCCCGGACTGGGCGTCCAGAAGGTGGATCCCGCCGAGGGCGGTCTCTCCGGCCCGAAGGGCCATGATGGCGCCCATGGAGCCCACGTGGGAGGACACCACATAGGTGCGGTCCTCCTGACGGATGAGCAGGTCTGCCGCCTCATCGATGAGGGGGTCGTGGCTGCCGGTGATGGAAAGGCTGTTCTCCAGTTCCACCTTGTCCCGCTGCAGGGCCACTTCCACTTCGGCACCCGCTTCCAGGCCCTCGCTATTCTGGTCCACTACGAACAGGCCGCCGGCCTTGGCAAAGCCGGTGACGACGCCCGCACCTCTCGGCATGGGGACCGCAATATTCTTTCCGTCCACTTCCGCAACGCGGCAGCGGAGGAACTCTTCATACTTGAGGGAGGAGGTCAGTTTCCGGGAGACCTGGGCCTTGACCTTCTCGTCCCGCTCCGGCTCCCGGTGAGTGAGCTGAGCACAGACATATTTGACGATTTCCTCCATGACGATGATGCCGGAGACCGGGTAACCGGGCATGCCGCAGAAGGGCTTCTGCCCAATCATACCGAGGACCGCGGGCTTGCCGGGTTTGATGGCAATGCCGTGGACCAGCAGCTCTCCGAGGTTCGTCAAAATGGTGGAGGTGTAGTCGTCCCGGCCGGCGGAAGAGCCGGCAATGGTGAGGACGGCGTCGCACTCTTCCGCCGCTTTGGTGACAGCGGCTTCCAGAAGTTCGACTTTGTCTTTCACCACGGGGTACACGATGGAGTCAGCACCCCAGTCGGAGAGCATGGCGGAAAAAATGGCAGAGTTGAACTCCGGAATGTCTCCGGGTTTCAGGTCTGCATCTCCGTCGACGATCTCATCCCCCGTGGGGATGATGCCGAAAACCGGCCGTTTCACCACCTCGACCTCATAGACACCGGCGGCCATGAAGGCACCGATGAGGGCGGGGGTCATGACGGTATAGGAAGGGACGATCATGTCCCCCATGCAGATGTCCTCGCCCACCTGGCGGACGTTGTCCCAGGGGATGCTGGCGGAGTAGAGGAGCACATCGTTCCCCTCCGCCTCGACGACGTTTTCGATCATGACGACCGTGTCCGTGTTCTCGGGCAGCGGGTCCCCGGTGTCGACGACGATGTAGTCCGCTTCTGTCAGGCGGACCGGGTTGCCTTCCGTAGCCCCTGCGGTCTTGGAAGCCAGGACTGCAATGCCGTCCATGGCGCTGGCCACATAGTGGGGCGACGAACGGACCGCGTAGTGGGCCCTCGCCGTCACACTTCCGTTGGCGTTCCGGACCGGGACCGTTTCGGTCTTCAGGGGGAGGCCCGCAGCGCGGACCGCGTCCACTATTTTCTGTCTCGCTTCTTCCAGCGAAATATTCGTCAAAAACTCATACTTTTTCAAAACAGTAACACCTTGACTTTCGTGCCCCGTTCGAGCCCTTCCAGGTCCCGGGGAATGGTGATGGTGCCGTCGGCTCTCGACAGGACGGAGACCACTCCGGACTTCGCCGGCAGGGGCACCGCTTTCCCGTTCTCGAGAGCAACCGCCATGATCTCTTCTCGGCCGTGGTTCGAGGGGACTTTCTGAGAAAGCTCCGCTTCCACATACCGGGGCACCGCAATGGCGCCGTAGCGCTTCAGAATAGCCGGTTTTGCGAAGAGATGGAAGGTAAAGAAGGCTGCGGCAGGGTGACCGGGCAGACCGAAGGCCGGCACGTCTCCTTCCAGCATGGCAAACATGGTGGGTTTCCCGGGCTTCAGGGCCACCCCGTGGAAATAGACTTTTCCGAAGGAGGACAGCACGCGATTGACGTTGTCCCGCTCCCCGACGGAGGAGCCGCCGGAGATGATGAGGAAGTCACATTCTTTTCGCACGGTGTCGATGGCCGCCTGAAGAGCGTCTTCTTCGTCGGGCACAATGGGGTAAAGTTTTGCGTCACACCCGAGGGCTCTCACTGCAGATGCGATCATGACCGAGTTGATGTTGCGGATTTCCGTCCCCTTCGGGGTCTCGGTATAATCCACCAGTTCGTCTCCCGTCGACAAAATGCCCACAGTCAGGGGCTTTCTCACCTTGAGCTGAGAAATTCCGAGGGCGGCCAGCACTGCCGTGTGCCGAGGTTCCAGCAGGGTCCCCTTGGGAACGGCTACGCTCCCCTGTTCAATGTCATCGCCCTTCGCGTTGACATTCTCGTGGGGCGCCACCGCTTTCAGGATAT
>JAFUZN010000068.1 GCA_017476565.1 Clostridia bacterium | reverse complement strand
GGCCCTCCTCGCCCTGCTGAAATTCGGAAAAATCCAAAAGACCCCGTGCGTGGTGTTTTTATGCGGAAACATCCGCCCCATCTATCCCAGTTCACAGAAGAAAAGAGGGACTCGCAGGAGTCCCTCTTTTTGGTTTCTTGTTGGTCCACTTACCCTTTGGCGTCGGACTTTTTCTTTTTCGCGTACTCCCCGAGGAAGCGCATGTCTTCGCCCCGTTTGCGGCGGGTATAGTATTCGGAGACGGCGGAGAAGACCACGTCGCCGGAGGAGTTGAGGGCGGTCTCTACAGAGTCTTGGATGACCCCGATGATGAAGCCGACCTCGACGGCCTGCATGGCAACGTCACTGCTGATGCCGAAGAAGGAGCAGGCCATGGGGTTGAGCAGAAGGGAGCCGCCGGCCACACCGGAGGCGCCGCAGGCAGCCAGGGTGGACAGGAAGCTCAGGGCAATGGCCGTGGGAATGGAGACTTCCACACCCATGGTCCGGGCAACGGACAGGGACATGATGGTGATGACAGCGGCAGCACCGTCCATGTTGATGGTGGCGCCGAGTGGAATGGAGACCGAATAGAAGTCCTTCTCGATCCCGAGCTTTTCGCAGGTGTTCATGTTGACGGG
Source organism: Clostridia bacterium (assembly GCA_017476565.1). Taxonomy (GTDB): domain Bacteria; phylum Bacillota; class Clostridia; order Oscillospirales; family Acutalibacteraceae; genus RUG420. The sequence goes on along the minus strand of JAFUZN010000068.1, from coordinate 6,143 downwards.
GATATTTGCCGCCGAACTTCTGGTAAAGAAGGCGGTGATGCCGCTCTCCCGCAGGGCCGTCAGGGTCAGGGGATAGGGGTTCCGTTTCAGGAACAGTCCCGCGATGATGGGGTCGGTGACCAGGGTGACGAAGAGCATAGAGCCCACGAGGGACGCCACCAGTTTGCCATAGACCGTGAAGATGGCAAGGCCGTTCTCAGAGACGGCGCTGAAGACCAGGCCCATGACGCCGAAGGGGGCAAAGAGGATGATCCACTGGACCACCCGGTTGACCATGCCCGCCAGGTCCGCGATGAACCGGTTGGTCTTTTCACTGCCGATCGCCTTCAGAGCCAGGCCGAAGAGGACTGCCCAGAACAGGATACCGATGTAGTTGGCGTTGGCGAGGGAGGACACCGGGTTCGTGACCATGTTGGTGAGGAGGTTCGTCCACACTTCCCCGACGCCGGTGGGGGCCGCCTGCTCCGCCGCTTCCCCGGTGAGTTTCATGGAGACGGGGAAGAGGTAGGAGGTGAAGACTGCCACAATGGAGGCGACGAAGGTGCTGGTCATATAGAGGAAGATGACTGTGCGGAACCGGGAACCGATGCCCGTGCCGGAGTTCGCGAGAGAACTCATGATGAGGACAAAGACCAGAATGGGGGCGATGCCCTTCAAAGAGCCGACGAATACCGAACCGATGAGACCGATGACTGGCAGGTTCGGCAGGGTGAGCCCCAGGACGAGACCGATGGTAAGACCGATGAGGATCCGTAAGATCGCGTTCATGTCTTTCCATTTCTGCACGACGGTTTTCCATGCATTCACGTGTATAACCTACTTTCATAGATGGAATGAATCAATTTTATCATAAGATTGATCAAAAAGCTTCTTTTGTGTATGCTCTTTCTTTCATTATGTTGAAGGGAAAGGCGGAGAGTGTTACATTGGAACTGCGTTATGTCGAAAAAAATGGACCAAACGGTCCATCTCTTGGAAGGAGATTTTGCAAATGTATGAAAAACTGCTGAGCGAGGGAAAGATCGGGAACCTGACCCTCCAGAACAAAGTCATCATGGCGGCCATGGGCGTCGACGCCGCGGAGCCGGACGGCAAAGCCGGTCAGCGGGTGTCGGACTACTCTGAAGAGCGCGCGAAGGGCGGGGTCGGTCTCATCATCACCGAGGTCACCCGGGTCAACGATACCCACGGCGTCGCTCTGGGCGGACAGCTGTCCATGAGCAATGACAGCGTCATCGAGCCCTTCTCGAAGATGGTGGAGAAGATCCACTCCCACGGCACGAAGATCTTTGTTCAGCTGCACCACCCGGGTCGGCAGAACCTGTCTGCCATTGCCTACTCCTGGGGCATGCTCCAGAGAGTCGGACACATTATCCCGGGGTTCTGGGACATGACCTATGCCATGGGTCAGCTCGCAGACGCCTCCATGCTGGAAGACCCCAGAGTCGAAGCGATGATGAAGCTTCTGCCGCCGGTCGTCGGTGCTTCCAATATCCCTGCCGGTCTCGGCTCCTCTATCATCAAGGGGCAGAACACCCGTGGGCTCATGACCTGGGAAGTCAAGCGCCTGGAAAAACAGTTCATCGAGGCAGCGGTCCGGGTCAAGAAGTCCGGCGCTGACGGCGTCGAACTCCACGGTGCCCACGGCTACCTGATCCAGCAGTTTCTGTCTCCCTATACCAATACCCGTACCGATGAGTACGGCGGGAGCCTGGAAAACCGCATGCGGTTCCTCCTCAATATCCTCACCGGCATCAAGAAGGAATGCGGAGCGGACTTCCCCGTCTCCGTCCGTCTTACGGTCGATGAGTTTTACAATCTGCTCGGCTTTGAAAACCGGGGCATCCAGCTGCCGGAAGGGGTCGAGATGGCGAAACGTCTGGAAGCGGCCGGGGCCGACCTCATCAACGTTTCCTGCGGCAACTATGAGACCCTCAATACCCTCATCGAGCCCATGAGCTTCCAGCCCGGATGGCGGACTTACCTTGCCAAAGCCGTCAAGGAAGCCGTGAACATCCCCGTCGCCGGCGTCGGCGTCATCCGGACCCCGGAGCAGGCGGAAGAACTCCTCGAGAGCGGCAACCAGGACTTCATCACGCTGGGCCGTCCTCTGCTGGCGGACCCCCACTGGGTGAACAAGGCCAAAGAGGGGAGAGCACAGGACATCGTCCGCTGCATCTCCTGCGTGACCTGCTTCATGACGGACGAGCAGAATGCTCTGAAAGGTGAACCCTGCGAATGCGCTCTGAACCCCTATAACTGCCGGGAGATCACCTACAACGACCAGACCCGGAAAGTGGACGGCAACGGCCGCACGGTGGTGGTCGTCGGTGCCGGTCCCGCCGGGCTCACCGCAGCGAGAGAAGCGGCAAAGCGTGGCTTCCACGCGGTCCTCTTTGAGAAGGAAGCGGTCCCCGGCGGCCAGCTGAACCTCGCAAAGAAGCCGCCGAAGAAAGACCGGATGCAGTGGGCGATCGACGACCTCACCCAAAACGCGAAAATCGCGGGGGTGGACCTTCGCCTTGGCACGGAAGCGACTCCGGAACTGCTGAAGGAACTCGCACCCTACGCGGTCATCCTCGCCACCGGCGGTGTGCCCGTCGTCCCGAAGATCGAAGGCCTGGACGGGGATAACGTCTGCACGGTCGCCGACGTCCTCTCCGGAAAAGTGAACCTCTCCGGGAAGAAAGTCGCCGTCGTGGGTTCCGGCCTCTCCGGTCTGGAGACCGCGGAACTCCTCGTGGAGCAGGGCAACACCGTGACGGTGGCTGAAATGGCAAAGTCCATCGCCCCCGGTGTCTGGACCCAGCACTACTGGGATATTGTCCCGAACCTCGACAAAGCCGGTGTCAACATGGTCCCGGGCCACAAGCTCGTGAAGGTCACCGACACCTCCGTCTACCTGGAAGACGTGAAGACCGGGAACCTCAAGATCATCGATGTGGATGCCGTCGTCCTGTCCCTCGGTGTCCGCTCCGTCAAAGACCTGGAAAGCGCGGCCAAAACCGTCACCACCAGGATCTCTACCATCGGCGACGCCTCCCATGCAGGAAAACTCGTCGAAGCGACCCGTGCCGGCTGCGAAGCCGCCTGGGCCCTCTAAACAAAATAAGAGAAAGAGTCTGCGCGACGCGCAGACTCTTTTTTGTCTTTCATGTTCCCATTTTCCAGGCTTCCCGCAGGACTTCGATGGCGGAGTCCCGGAATTCTTCCATGGGCACCTGCTTGTGGTGGAGCCAGTCAGTCCACATGGAAATGGTGCCCGCCGCAATGAACTCGGTATAGAGACTCTGCGTGTAGGGCGAAATGCCCGGACACTCGGGGTACTTGTCGAGAATGGCCTGCTTCAGGACATTCTTGAAATCGTTCTTCAAAAACATGGAAGAGGAGTCCCTCGACAGTTTTTCAAAGAAGGGGAGGTTTTCCACCATGACCTGGTGCATGGTGTCATAGAAATAGACAAAGTCGAAGGGGGCCAGGTCTTCGGCTCGGTCCATGCTCTCCCCGGCGTTCAGCCTTGCCTGGTTCTCTGCGCCCCGGGTCTCACACTCGTCGAGGACTTCTGCGACCTTGTCATAGACGCCCTGCTTGAACTCCACGAAGACGTCCTGTACGGTCTGGTAATGGCTGTAGAAGGTCTTTCGGTCCACGTCTGCCGCTCTCGCCAGCTCCGTGACCGTGATCTCATCCATACCCTTTTTCTGAAGCAGGGTAAAGAACGCGATGTAAATGTTTTTCTTGGTGCGCGCCACTCTGCGGTCGACTGCCATAGGCTCGACCCCTTTCTCACTTATGATGCTCAAAACTTTCTTTTCCTATCTTACCGCATTTCTCCTCAAAATTCAAAAAAGTGTGAGTTAAGTCCCAGTTGACGTTTTTCTGGCCATTGTGGTACATCGCGGACACTTATTAGAATAGGGGTGCAAGCAGACGCCCTTTTTGTGTGAGGGCGCGAGAAATTTGAGAAAGGAGTCACTTTCATGAACATCTTTCAGAAACTGACCTGGGGTTACATGACGAACCCCGACGGCTCTCTGGCGGACGTCACCGGACAGGACTTTGTTGACCATCTGTCCATTGGCGCTCCCGGTTGGGTCGGTGCCTGGGTCGCGATTGGCCTTGCGGTCATCTTCGGCCTCCTCGTTTACATCTTCCCGGTCATCATGACCGAGAACGAACACCTCCAGTGCTACCCGCTCTGGCTCCACTGCTTCTACTGGGCAGCGGATTTCATGGGCATTTGGGTCTTCATCCACGCCTGGAACGTCTACAACCATTTCACCCTCTTCCTGCTTCTCGCCATTGGTGAGGCCATCTGGGTCGCGATGGAAACATATTGTTTGACGCGGGCCGTACAGTATGAGCACTCCGTAATATGGAAGGCAGGCACTTCCACGAAGACCATGGTCGGCGAGATCGTCGTCCTGACCCTCTTCATGTACCTCTGCCTCAACTTCCTGCGGTTCGAGTGGCATGATGAGACCATGTGGAAGTTCTGGATCTTCACTCAGGTCCTGGTCACCACCGTTCCCGTTTGGGAAATGCGCAAACGCGGCTACAAGTCCGGCAACTGCCTGGCCCTCAGCATCACCTTCATCTGTGTTGCTCTGGTTTCCTTCAACCCCTGGGTCAACATGTGGCTTGCCATCAAGCCGGAGTTCTTCTCCCTGCAGGCAAACCCCTGGTACTACCTGACCGGTCTCTTCTGCCTTGCTTCCGCGATTTATGGCCTTTACCTCTACATCAAGCTTCCTCCGAAAGAGGACGTTATGAACAGCGGCAAGAAAGCCATCCTGAAATAAACCTCAAAACTCATTCTGGAAACCTCCGAAGCCTTCGGGCCTCGGAGGTTTTCGGCATGTTATAATGGGGACAGATCAAGAGCGAGGGGCGTGTGAATCATGAAACTGTTATTTGCATCTGACTCCTTCAAGGGGTCCCTGAGCAGTGCTCAGACCGTGGAACTTCTGACCGAAGCGGCCCACGAGGTCTTCAGCAGTGCCTGTGAGTGCATCGGTGTGCCCGTGGCGGACGGCGGCGAAGGGACGGTGGACGCGGTGGTGGCGGCCCGGGGTGGCCAGATGATTCCGGTGCCCGTCCACGGCCCGCAGATGGACCCGGTGGAGGCGATGTACGGCATTCTGCCCGACGGTGCTGCTATTCTGGAAATGGCGGCGGCTTCGGGCCTGACTCTGGTGCCGGAAGACCGGCGGGACCCGCTGCTTGCCACTACATATGGCACGGGCGAACTGGTGAAGGCCGCCCTGGACAGGGGCTGCCGGGAGATTGTCCTTGCCATCGGCGGGTCCGCCACCAACGACGGGGGCATGGGCTTTGCCCGAGCCCTCGGCGTAAAGTTCTACGACGAAGAGGGGAACGAACTCCTCGGTCGGGGGGAAGACCTCGGCAAAGCCCTTCGCATGGAGGTCACCGGTCTCGATCCGAGAGTCAGGGAGACGAAATTCACCGTCATGTGTGATGTCACGAACCCGCTGACCGGGCCGGAGGGCGCCACCCGGACCTTTGGGGCCCAGAAGGGCGCCACACCCGAAATGCAGGCAGAACTGGAGGCGGGCATGGAGAACTACCGGCACCTCCTGATGGACGCCTTTGGGGTCGACCCCAATGACACGCCCGGCACCGGTGCGGCCGGCGGCCTGGGCGCCGCCCTGCTCCTGTTCTGCGACGCAGAGATGAAGTCCGGCATCGACACGGTCCTGGACCTCGTCGGCTTCGACGACCTGCTGAACGGCGTTGGCCTGGTCATCACCGGGGAAGGCCGGACGGACTGGCAGAGCGCCTACGGGAAGGTCCTGGCAGGTGTCGGTAAACGCTGCGCCGTGAGAGGCGTCCCCGCTGTCGCCCTCAGCGGCTCCCTTGGCGACGGTTGGGAGCAGGTCCTCGACCGGGGCATCACCCGGGTCGTGACCACCGCCCCGCCGGACCTGCCTCTGCAGGAGGCCATGGCCCGGGCAGAGGAACTCTACTACCGTGCCGCCCTCGAGCTCTTCCGCTCTTACCAAGGAACATAAAAAGGACGATCCGATCGGATCGTCCTTTTCGCTGCTTAGAGGTCACAGCGTTACTGTTGCAATGTAATCGGTGCCTTCGGGCACGGAGATGCCGGGGTCCTCGACGGTGAG
>JAFUZN010000067.1 GCA_017476565.1 Clostridia bacterium | reverse complement strand
GTACGGTTTCTCATGATCATTTCCGGATAGAGCTTGGCAATGTCGTAGATCGCCTGCTCGGGGTCGTCTTCCGAAACTTCGTCGAAGTAGACGAGGCTCAGCATGTCCACCAGCGGCAAGATGCCCCAGCAGTTTTGCAGCCAGGGAAGGAAGTCTGTATAGTACTGGGCCTGAACGCCCCAGATGATGGCCCGGTGACGGTATTCGGGGACCAGCATCTCTTTCTTCGCGAAGGACTCCTGTGCCAGCTTCGTGATGCGCCGGTCAGCTTCCAAAAAGTCCGGGATACGACCGGCGATAGCCATATAGGTGGTCTCCGCATATAGAGCCAGGTTGGCACCGATGACCTGGGGGTAGTCAGTCTTCGACATTTCCATCCAGCTGTAGCGAAGACGGTTTTCTTCGTTGAACCGTTTGATGTTCTCAAAATAGAAGTCCCAATCCCATTTTTCACCGGTGTTGTCCTCAATGAATTTGATGGCATTGCGGATCTCCTGGGCGGCGTATTCCTGGACGCCGTCTTCCGTATGACGGAGGGGCGCGGCGATCTGGAAGGTAGGGATGCCTTCGGCCTCATAGCGCCGGGCCATGATGCCGTTGCCCATGAGGGAACCGTCGCAGGTGGTGTTGCACTGGACCGCACAGGCCCCAAAGATCGGGATGTCATCTGCTACGACGACGCCGGCTTCGGCCGCGGGCATGGGGCAGACATCGCCGGGCATGCCCATTTCCTGGATGGCATCGAGATAGTTGGTGACGCCGTTGCCTTGGAGCAGGACCGAAACATAGACGGCCGCCGTCTCCCAGGAGATGGCCTTGAGGTTCCGGAAGCCGCACATGATGGTGAACATCTCGTTTTCGTCGAGGACGACGATCTTTTTGGAGAGTTCCCGGTCATTGCCGCAGTATTTGTCCGCTTTGAAGGCGGTATTGAGGAGTTTGGCCACGTCTTCTGCAACGAGGTCATACTCTTCATGGGCGATTTTCAGGTGATTGCCCCGAAGACCGGCCGTATGTTTGTCGATCATGTGGGGGACAGCAATGTAATTCAGCATCCAGCGGTACCGCAGGAAGCCTTTGAGGAAATGGGGACGGACCAGGTATTTGGCCAGCATTCCCATGATCCCGAGCCAACGGGTGTAATCGTAAAATGTATCTTCCACACCGCGCCATTCACGGCGCTTTTTGACTTTTCCGCCGGTGTAGAGGTCGCCTAAGCGTTCACTGCCGATCGCTTTTCCCATAATCAGTTACCTCCCTGCAGTTTTTTGATCTCCACGCTCTCCACAAAGGCCTGGACACGGGTCCGAAGCTGGCCGTTGATGCCGACCACATAGGGGCGGTCGATGGTGAGGACGGGGTAGTGGAATTTTTCGCGCATGTCGTAGGACCCGGTGACTCGTTCATAGGCCCAGGGGTCGCAGAACTTCATCTGTTCGTAGATGATGCCGTCCACTTTGTATTCTTCCGCGATCTTGGCGACGTATTCTTTCCGGCCCATGATCTTATCCATATTCATCTGGCGTGGGCACTGGCTGATGGTGATGTAGTGGCGGCAGATCTGGGTGAGGACGTCTTCTTCGTCGTTCAGCGGGATCTCCACTCTGCCGGGCAGAGAGCCATAGCAGAACCGGTCTGCCACGACCAGGGCACCGGACTCCTCGATGAGTTTGATCATGTCGATGTCGTCGACTTCGGAGCCCACCACGGCGACTCTGGCCCGATAGGGCGGTTTCGGGTCGGGCTGACGGGTCTTCAGGTCTTCCAGAGTCTCCTCCAGGTAGGGGAGCAGCAGGTCCTTCGGACAGACATGGCTGGCCATAGTGATGAGGTGGAACTCATACCCGGTGATCCGGGGGTTCTCCTCTTTGCGGTAGTCGCCGATCTCATTGATGACCCGGCAGACTTTGTTGTAATTTTCTACGGCCTTCCGCAGGGCATCATCGGAGACGTCGATGCCAAAATTCTCATGGAGTGCTCCGAGGATCTTTTTGCGACACTCGGAGACATAGAGGTTCAGGCCGTTTTCATCGCACTTCATGGGGACTTCCAGATACTGGTAGAAGAACCCCTCTTTCGGCATGGTGTTCAAAAGCTCCATGTTCTCGACGCACCGGTTGATCATGGTGCAGCCGTCGGGGACGAGGAGACAGTCGAGACACTCGAAGCCGCCTTCGATGGCTCGCTCCAGAATGGCTCTCGAAAACTCACACAGGAAACTGGTCATGTAGTAAGTGGCCATGTCGAAGGAGCCGGAGCGGGGTGCCCTCAGCCGGACCGTGAAGGTGCCCGGCAGGTCCATCAGGACTTCCGGCGTCTGGAAACAGATGTTCCCGACACATTTTCTGCCGTCCGCTGCCGCCTGACGAACCAGTTCGTTGTCGACGTCGTCCAGCAGTCTTTCGTAGAGAAAGACGTTTTTCAGATCTTTCATACTTACCTCCCTTTTACAAATACCCAAAACCGGTCTCTGGGACCGATCAGATGCCTAAGTTTTGAAGGGCTTCTTTCGCACCCTTCACCACCGGAGCCTCTTCCGGCAGTTCGAATACACTGGCGCCGCTCATGTCAGAGAGCACCATTTCCCGGTCATCCGGAATGAGGGCCAATAGTTCCAGGTCCCCGGTGTCCAGCATGTCGCTGAGTGATAGGTCCGGCATGCGGTTGACGATGAGCCCCGCTTTGTCGAACATGACGAGCTCCCTGGCGACCTGTTCGATGGTCTGGACGACCGAAAGCCCTTTTTTGCTGGCATCCGAAACCAGGACCAGGTGGGTCACTTTTTCCATGACTCGGCGATTGACCTGTTCGATGCCCGCCTCTCCGTCGATGACCACATAGTCGAAATGGTCGGCGATCATGGAGATGACCTCCTTGAGGTAGGCGTTGACTTTGCAGTAGCAGCCCGCACTTTCGGGGCGGCCGATGGCAAGAAAAGAGATGTTGTCCCCCAGTTCGACCAGGGCGTCAAACATCTGGTACTTGGCTTCGCCCAAGAGTTCGATGGCGGCATTGTTGTTGCCGGCTTCCACCGTCTGGACGAAGGATTTCCGGATGTCATCTACCGTAGAGGACACATCGACTCCCAATGCGGTGGCAAGGCCGACGGCCGGGTCCGCGTCGATAGCGAGGATCTTTTTGTCCGGATACTGTTCCGACAACAGTTTGACGAGGAGAGCGGAGAGAGAGGTCTTGCCGACCCCGCCTTTGCCCACCAGCGCCAATATTGTCGTCGGATGGTCTTGTTTCATAGAATTCCCTCCCAAAAGGTTTGGCCGTTGCCCAAAGCTGGTATTGGTCAAACCATGACTTTCAAGAATAATTTATCATCTTTACTAAAAAATAGCAACAAAACGTAAAATGTTTATCTAAGTTGCATAAAATGTAATTGCACACTTGCTAATGATAATGAAAAGTTACAAAAAGAAAAAGAGCCAAAAGGCTCTTTTTTTCTTTGGTGCACCTAACAGGATTTGACGCACTTTTGCCG
>JAFUZN010000066.1 GCA_017476565.1 Clostridia bacterium | reverse complement strand
TTTTTGGTCTGATCCATGTAAAAATAACGCAAAAAAACACCTTCGGTTTCCCGAAGGTGTTTTCTCGTTCGAAATCAGTCGAGGTTCAGCCGGTTCTTCATAATGGAAGTGGTGGCCCAGTAAAGGAGGCCTGTAATGATGAGGAACAGGACGGCGTTGCCCATCATGGTGTACTGAAGGGCGAGGCCGTTGGAGGCCACATTGTTGATCACTTTGCCGAGGGCGCCCAGGTAAGCGGTGGAGAAAATGTTGGAGACGATAGCGAGTCCGACATAAGCTCCGATGGCCCCAAGGACTTTGTGGTTCTTGGCGATGAGCTGTCCGAAGGCAATGGCGAAGAACCAGGAAATGGCAAACCGTGCAAACCAGCAGAGGATGAAGAACACCAGCTCAACGATGAAGAGCCAGATGGGCACGCCCAGCTGCTCATGGATGGCTTCCCGGTTGCTGAGGAACAGGTTGATGATGGTGTCCCAGATCTGGGTCAGTACATCGCGCAGCCCGTCTAAATGGCCGACGGCCAGGTACCAGGAGAGGCCTGCCACAACGATGGTGATGAGCATCCAGATGAGGGCGTTCAGCAGCTTCGAGAACACGAGGTTCACGGGCCGGGTGGGCAGGGTGTTCATGAGGTAGCCTTCGTCTGTGAAGATGTTCTTGTAGAATCGGTAGATGACGAAGAAGGCGGCCGCGAACAGGATGGCGAAGGGCGCAATGACGAAAGCGACGGTCAGCAGGGAAGACAACAGTTTGATGATGTTCCCAAAGGCCGGGGCTACGGCATCCATGATGGCTTTCCGGGTGGCGAGCCAGGTGAAGAAGCGCCCGAAGAGGGCGATGATCAGCATCACGATGTATGCAGGGCCGAGGAACCGGGCGTTCGCGAGGAAGTCGTGTTTGATGAGTTTGCCTAGCATCGGAACACCTCCCGGAACAGACTGTCGACGGTCTCGCCCTGCTCGAGGACGGAGGCCACAGTGGAGTGGCGGATCATATCGCCCTTGCGGATGAAGACGAACTCGTCGAGGACGGGCTCGATGTCCGCAATGAGGTGGGTCGACAAAATGACCGTTGCGTCTTTATTGTAATTTTTGATGATGGTGTCGAGGATGTAGTCCCGGGATGCGGGGTCTACACCGCCGATGGGCTCGTCCAAAAGGTAGAGCTTTGCGTCCCGGCTCATGACGAGGATCAGCTGGACTTTTTCCCGGTTGCCCTTGGAAAGGGCCTTGAACTTGGCCTTCGGGTCAATGTCCAGGTGGGCGAGCATTTCCTTCGCCTTGTCCATGTTGAAGTCGTCATAAAAGTCCTGCATGAACTTCAGCATTTGGGTGACCGTCATGCGGTCTTCCAGGTAATTGCGCTCCGGAAGGTAAGCGACGATGCGCTTCGTCTCCACACCGGGCTTTTGGCCGTCGATGAGGATCTCTCCGGAGGTGGGCTGCAGCAGACCGCTTGCCAGCTTGATGAGGGTCGTCTTGCCGGACCCGTTGGGTCCGAGCAGGCCGATGATCTTCCCTGCGGGCAGTTCGAGGTCGATGCCGTTCAGTGCCTGGAAGCTGCCGTACTTTTTGACGAGCTGTCTGCATTCCAGAATGGCTGCCATAAGCAGTGCCTCCTAATAAATGGTTTTGATTAACATGTTTATTATAGTCGCCCTTCGGCGAGTTGCAAGTCTCAATAAACCATATGTTCTTTAATTATACTTTAGTTGACAGCCTTTCAAAAAAACATTATTATTAATTTGTATATTTGTAATTACCGCCTGAGAGGGGAAATCGAAATGGATTTTAAAGGATTACTGAGCAACGCCATCGGGTCCAGACTGGACGTCGAATTCGAAAGACGCCGCCCGGCTGTTCAGGCTGCAAAGGACCGGAAAGAGATCACTAAAAAGGAACTGGCCCAGCTGAAGAAAGATCAGGCCGCCCTGGACAAAAAGCTGAAAAAGCAGCGCAACAAGCAGGCAGAAAAGATCTACAACCTGCGTCAGTCCGGTGACTATGAAGGTTCCATCGCCGCCCTTGACGAGGCTGCCTTCGCCAACTACAAAGAGATCGCCGCGAACAACCTGAAAAAGGAAGAGCTGAAGGCAAAAGCCGAAGCGGCCATTGAGGAAAAAGTGGAAGCGAAAGCAGAGCAGGTCAAGAAAGAGGCCATCGCGTTCGTCGAAAAAGAAGGCAAATAAATTTGTACGTACAGCCCCGAAACATTGCGTTTCGGGGCTTTTGTTATCTTTTCTTGACCTTTCCGTTTTGTACGCGTACAATTCAAGAGTGAGAGGTACTTTTTACGGAAAGTACCAATGAGAAAGGAAAGGAGAACCAAGAATGAAAAAAACCATTGCCGCGGTCCTGACCGCCATGGCCATGGTCGTTGCGCTGGTCCTGCCCATGACTGCCTTCGCGGTCGACCTCGACCTTCCCGACGGGAACTACGACATCGACTATGCCATTTCCGGCGACGGCACCATGAAACTGGTCGAGCCGGCGACACTCGTGGTCAAGGACGGCAAAACCTTTGCGAGACTGGCGTGGAACGACCCGGAAGTCGACAAGCTGTACCTGAACGGCGAGACCATCTTGCCCGTGGACTTTACGAAGTCCCACAACATTCAGGGCAAACTTCCCGTCTTCCTGCTGCCCCTGTCCCGGTTCGGGAAAGACATCGACTTCAATGTCCACTCGAGAGGTGTGAATCTCGACCTCGACGACTACAAGCTGAACATGAAGAAGTACGACCCGAACTTCGACGCCACCACTCTGCAGGCAAAAGTCCGGGAGGACATCTCCGGCGCCCAGCCTGTGAAGTTCTACCAGTGGCGCACCGGCATGTGCTCCAGCATTTGGGGGCCGTTCGTGTTCCTGGCAGCTGTTGCTGCAGCCATCTTCGGCTGGACCAGAACCCATAAACGGGACGACGAATAATTAGGAGGAAACACTATGTTACAGACTCTTATGGACTTCTGTCATTTTGGCGAATTCGGCCTCGATGCCAGAGTCTTCATCTTTGCACCGGTCGCCGGTCTCGGCTGGCTGCTGGCTTACATCGACCTCATCCGTCTGGGCTTCAAACAGAAGACCTACGGGATGCCCATTGCGGCCCTTGCCCTGAACATTGTCTGGGAAGGCCTTTATGCGTACATGTACTGGGCACACGACGGCATGTTCTACGGCGGCTACATGATGGCCCTCGTCAACACGGCCTGGTTTGTGGCCGACTGTCTCATCCTTTACACCCACATCAAATGGGGCAAGAAAGACTTCGTGAAAGTCGCCGATGAGAAATATTTCTGGCCCTGGTTCGTGGCTCTGATGATCATGGCGGTCATCGTCGAGATCACCTGGCTGCAGGCTTACGGCGTCCGTGCCAACGGCTGCACCGCCATCGTCCAGAACCTGCCCATGTCCATCCTCTTCATCTTCCTGCTCTACCTCAGAAAGAGCACCGAAGGTCAGTCCATGAACATCGCCATCGGTAAAATGCTCGGTACCGTCGGCGCCTGGCTCGCCATCGCTGTGTACCCCTCCCTGCAGGACCCGCTCAACATCTGGGTCGGCGTCTGCTGCACCGCATTCGACCTGGTTTACTGTGTCCTTCTTTATAAGACCTTCAAAGCCGAAGGCAAGAACCCCTGGAAACCCTCGGGTCCCATCGACTACACGAAGAGAGACCTCACCAAGGCTCCCGTCTTCAACCCGAAGACCGATACCGTCGTGGACGACAAGATCGTCACTCGCATGACTTCCAATTATTGAGAACTGGATTGCGTGTAGCAACTCTCTGATACTCCAAGAGCTGCGCCGGAAACGGGAAACCGTGACCGGCGCAGTTCGCCGTTTGGGCGATGTACCAGTTTTGGAAAGGTCATCTTTTTGAAAAGAAAAGATTGACATTTTGGAAAGATAGAGTACAATCTAATTGTCAACAAAACATTTACATCGCGCACACAGCGCAGGAGGGTTTTTATGGGATTTTACGATTTTACGGTGAAAGACGGACTGGGAGCCGATGTCTCCCTCAGCGATTATAAAGGCAAGGTCCTTCTGGTGGTCAACACCGCTACGGGCTGTGGGTTCACTCCCCAGTATGAGGGCCTGGAAACTCTTTATGAAAAGTACAAAGACCAGGGGTTCGAGATCCTTGACTTCCCCTGCAACCAGTTTGCGAACCAGGCACCCGGCACGGACGGTGAGATCCAGCAGTTCTGCAAAGCCCGGTACAATGTTCAGTTCAAGACCTTCAAAAAGATCAAGGTCAACGGCCCCGACGCCGAGCCCCTTTACAAGTGGCTGAAGGAGCAGAAGAAAGGCGCCGTCGGCTCCCGCATCAAATGGAACTTCACGAAGTTCCTCATCGACCGGGAGGGCAACGTGGTGGCCCGCTTTGCGCCCACCGAGACTCCGGAGAAACTGGACGCCAAAGTCGCAGAACTTCTGTAAATGAAACAAATGGACCCTTTCGCTTTCGGCGGAAGGGTCTTTTGCGGTATAATGGGGAAAATGACAGGGAGGTGTCCCTTATGAGTGACCGTCAGTTCCGGTTAGGGTTATGTCAGCTCGAGTCCCGGACCTGCAAAGAAGAGAATATGAAACGGGCCGAAGAGATGGTCCGGGAAGCGGCCGCCGGCGGCGCCTCCGTCGTCGTGCTCCCGGAGGTGTTCCAGTGCCCCTTCGGCCACGAGTACTTCGAGCCCTATGCCGAGGTCCGGGGCGGCGCGAGTATGGAACGGATGGCTCAGTGGGCGAGGAGCCTTGGCATCATCCTCGTCGCCGGCAGCGTGACGGAGCGGGCCGGGGACCGGCTCTACAATACGAGCTATGTCTTCGACCGCGACGGGAGCCTCCTCGCCGACTACCGG
>JAFUZN010000065.1 GCA_017476565.1 Clostridia bacterium | reverse complement strand
TGCTGGAGGGTGGAAGTGATGAAGGGAGGGGCCGGCTGCTTGCGGCGGGTGCCCTTCTTCACGGAGTCCACCACGTAGACGGCGTCTTCGAGGCGGGCGAGGTACTTGTCGGAGCTCTCCTTATCTTTGATCTCGACTTTTCCCTTTTCGTCGGCCGTGAGGGCCGCCGGGAAAACTTTCCGGGAACCGGGAGGGCTGAATTTTGCATCGATACTCCAGTACTCTTCCGGCTGGAAGTCTCTGATCTTCTTCTCCCGGTCCACGATGAGTCGCAGAGCGACGGACTGGACCCGGCCGGCGGAGAGTCCCCGGCGGATCTTCTGGGAGACGAAGGGGGAAATACGATAACCCACGAGCCGGTCTAAAATACGACGGGCCTGCTGGGCGTCCACCAGGTCCTGGTTGATGGCTCGGGGTTCTTTCATGCCGGCTTCGATGCCGGTCTTGGTGATCTCATTGAAGGTGACCCGGTTTTTGTCGTTCAGGTCGAGGCCCATGACGGTGGCCAGGTGCCAGGCAATGGCCTCTCCTTCCCGGTCCGGGTCGGTGGCAAGGTAGATGTGGTCATATTTCTTTGCATCGTCCTGCAGTTCCTTGACCAGTTTCTCTTTGCCCTTGATGACGGCGTACTTCGGTTCGAAGTCATTTTTGACATCGACATTGAGACGGGCAGCCGGTAAATCGCGGACGTGGCCCATGCTGGCGGTGACGTCGTAGTCTGACCCCAGCACCGACTTGATAGTGCGGATCTTCGTGGGGGACTCCACAATGATGAGATTCGACATGCAATTACTCCTGCTTCTTTATATATATTAGATTACATACTATTTTAGGCGTCTCGCCTTTAGTTCCTTATTATTGTCTGTAGAGAAGCTTTTGTCAAGGTTTGTATTTTTCTTGTTAAAAATGGAACGAATCTTATTGTAAATTGAGTGAAAAAATGGCACAATAAAGAGTGACTATTTCTCTAAAAGGAGTTGTATCAAAATGAGTGAACAGAAGTACAGAATCGAACATGACTCTCTCGGTGAGATGAAGGTGCCGGCAGACAAATACTGGGCTGCCCAGACTCAGCGTTCCCATGAGAACTTTGAGATCGGTGTAGGCATCGAGACCATGCCCCGGGAGATCACCCACGCCTTCGGCATCCTGAAAAAGGCTGCCGCTCAGGCCAACAACGAGCTGAACCCCGCCAAAATGACCGACGAGAAACTGGCCGCCATCACCAAGGCCTGTGACGAAGTCATTGCCGGGGAGCTCAACGACAACTTCCCCCTGGTGGTCTGGCAGACCGGTTCCGGTACCCAGTCCAACATGAACACCAACGAAGTCATTGCCAACCGGGCCAATGCCATTGCCGGTGTGGAGAAACTCTGCCACCCCAACGATGACATCAACATGTCCCAGTCCTCCAACGACACCTTCCCCACCGCCATGCACATCGCTGCAGTCCTGGCCGTCGAGGACAAGCTCATTCCCGCTGCAGAAGAGCTCATCGCCGAGTTCAAACGCCTCGAGAAAGAGAACGAGGGCATCGTCAAGTCCGGCCGTACCCACCTGCAGGACGCCGTCCCGATCTCCTTCTCTCAGGAGATCTCCGGCTGGCGCTCCTCCCTTGAGAAGGACGTCGAGCTCCTGAAACTCACCGTCGAACCCCTGAAGGCTCTGGCCCTCGGCGGCACCGCCGTCGGCACCGGCCTCAACGCCCCGGAAGGCTTCGATGTCAAGGTCGCCGAGAAAGTCTCTGCCCTCACCGGCAAGAACTTCGTCACCGCCGAAAACAAGTTCCACGCCCTCACCTCCAAAGATGAGATCGTGGTGGCCCACGGCGCCGTCAAGGCTCTGGCCTGCGACATGATGAAGATCGCCAACGATGTCCGCTGGCTGGCTTCCGGCCCCCGCGTCGGCCTCGGCGAGATCGTCATCCCCGCCAACGAGCCCGGCTCCTCCATCATGCCCGGCAAAGTCAACCCCACCCAGTGTGAGCAGGTCACCATGGTGGCCGTCCAGGTCATCGGCAACGACGTCGCCGTCGGCATGGGCGCCTCCCAGGGCAACTTCGAGCTGAACGTCTTCATGCCCGTCATGGCCTACAACTTCCTGCAGTCTGCAAGACTCCTTGCCGAGTCCATCACTTCCTTCCGTACGAAGTGCGTCTACGGCATCACCGCCAACAAGGAGAAGATGCATGACAACCTGCACAACTCCCTCATGCTGGTCACGGCCCTCAACCCCTACATCGGCTACGAGAACGCCGCCAAGACCTCTCACCTGGCTTTTGAAGAGAACATCTCCCTCAAAGAGGCCTGCGTCCGTCTCGGCTTCCTGACCCCGGAGAAATTCGACGAAGTCTTCCATCCGGAAGAGATGATCTAAGGAGGACCCTCCATGCCGGAAAAGAACGAACCCAACCTCATTACCATAAACCTTTATGGTAAGCGGTACCGTGTCCCGGACAACATGACCATGCTGAAGGCCCTCGAGTACTGCGGCTATGCCCCCACCCGGGGCATCGGCTGCCGGCACGGCTTCTGCGGCGCCTGCGCCATGGTCTACCGGATCAAAGGTGAGCGTCAGCTGCACTACTGCCTCGGCTGTGAGACGAGAGTCCAGGACATGATGTACATTTCCACCATCTCCTACTTCCCTCTGGAGAAGCAGGCTTACAAGCTCGACGAGCTCGAGCCCAATGCGGACATGATCATGCACCTGTACCCCGAGATCTACTCCTGCGTCAGCTGCAACACCTGTACCGCCACCTGTACCCAGGGCCTCGACGTCATGGGCTACATCCACGATGCCCAGAAGGGTGACTTCAAAGCCTGCGCCGAGAAGTCCTTCGACTGCATCATGTGTAACTGCTGTGCCTCCCGCTGCCCCGCCGGCATCTCCCACCCCGAAGTGGCCATGCTGGCCCGGCGACTGAACGGGAAGTACATCGCCCCCGAAGCCAAACACCTCACGGAACGTGTGGCCGAAGTGAAGAAGGGCGATATACTGGAAGACGTCCGCACGCTCATGGCAAAGTCTGACGACGAGATCCGCGAGCTGTACAACAACCGCGAGATCGAGAAGTAAGGAGGGCGTCACATGTATCCAGAATATTTACAGCTTTCGTTAGAGAAAGTGGCAGAAAAGCGGGAAGCGAACACGGCCCTGCAGCCGGAGCGCATGACCGCAGAAGAAAAAGACGTCCTTTTGAAGGGCTTCCACCCGGACTACCGCACGGACCAGTACACGGAACTGCGGGCCGGCGCCAACAAGGGCGATAAAGTCAACACGGAACTGGCCGAGACCCTCATGGGCAGAGCCCGGATCCACGCGGGCGACGTGAACCTCGACCACATCGACTACGATGTAGACGTGCTCATCATCGGCGCCGGTGGAGCAGGTTGTGCCGCCGCCATTGAAGCGGACAACGCCGGAGCCAATGTCCTGATGGCCACGAAGCTGCGCCTCGGCGACGCCAACACCATGATGGCGGAAGGCGGCATCCAGGGCGCCACCAAACCCACCGACTCCCCGGCCCAGCACTTCCTCGACGCCTACGGCGGCGGGCATTACCTGGGCAAGAAGGAACTCGTCTACAAGCTCGTCACCGAGGCACCGGAGTGTTTCCAGTGGCTCAACGACATGGGCGTCGAGTTCGATAAAGAAGAAGACGGAACGCTGATCGCCATCCACGGCGGCGGAACCTCCCGGAAACGCATGCACGCAGCCAAGGACTACACCGGCGCGGAGATCATGCGGACCCTGCGGGACGAGACCCGCTGCCGGCGGATCCCCTGCCTCAACTACGCAGCCTGCATCGAGCTGCTGCGGGACGAGAGCGGGAACATCGGCGGCGCCGTCCTCATCAACACCAACACGAAGGAGCTCAAGGTCGTACGGGCCAAGACCACCATCATTACCACCGGTGGTTCCGGCCGTCTGCACATTCAGGGCTTCCCCACTTCCAACCACCACGGTGCCACCGCGGACGGACTGGTGCTGGCCTACCGGGTCGGTGCGCCCCTCCTCTTCGCGGACACCATGCAGTACCACCCCACCGGTGCGGCGTACCCCGAGCAGATCCTCGGCGCCCTCGTCACGGAGAAAGTCCGGGGCCTTGGTGCCAAGCTCGTCAACGCAGACGGGGACGTCTTCATGCACCCCCTGGAGACCCGTGACGTGGCAGCAGCCGCCGTCATTCGGGAGTGCTCTGAGCGGGGCAAGGGCATCGACATTCCCGGCGGCGGACAGGCCGTCTGGCTGGACACTCCCATGATCGAGAAGATCCACGGCGAAGGGACCATCGTCTCGAAGATCCCCGGCATGTTCAAGATGTTCAACAAGTACGGCATCGACATGCGCAAAGAGCCGATCCTCATTTACCCGACCCTGCACTACCAGAACGGTGGTATTGAGATCAACGAGAAGTGTGAAGTCGCCAACACGAAGAACCTCTTCGCTTCCGGCGAAGTCGTCGGCGGTATCCACGGCCGGAACCGTCTCATGGGCAACTCCCTTCTGGACGTCATCGTCTTCGGTCGCGAGAGCGGCCGGCAGGCAGCCGCCCGGGCGAAGGAAGTGGACCATGTGGGCCGGCTCAACCTGGACCACGTCGCCGAGTTCGAGCAGGAACTCTCCGACGCGTGGGTCGACACCGGTGTTGTATCGCCCAAGCTCTTCCCCAATTACAAGGCGAACTTCCGGACCTACCTCGACACCAGCTTCTCCAGCGACAAGGCTGACGAGCAGTGAGCCACAGGAGGAAACTCTCATGTATGATGTTTTGATCATCGGCGCCGGCGTCGTCGGCACGGCCATTGCCCGGCGCCTGTCCCGTTATCAGCTGAAGATCGCCATTGTGGAGGCGGAAAATGACGTGGCGATGGGCTCCTCCAAAGCCAACTCCGCCATTGTCCACGGCGGTTACGCGGAGGCCAACGCCAAGCTGAAAGGCCGGGTCTGTTACCAGGGCCGGCGGCAGTACGCCCAGCTGGACCAGGAACTGAATTTCGGTTTCCGGGAGACCGGCTCCCTCGTCATCACCCTGGACGAAGCGGACCTGCCCCGACTGGAAGCCATCAAAGAGAACGGCGAGAAGAACGGGCTGCCGGACTTAGAGATTTTAGAGCGGGACGCCATTCTCGCCCTCGAGCCCAACGTCAACCCGGACGTCAAGTATGCCCTTTACTGTAAGGGCGCCGGCGTCTGCTCTCCCTATGAGATGACCGTGGCCCTCGCCGAAAACGCGATCCACAACGGGGCCGAGCTGTTCCTGAACTCCCCTGTCACGGGGATCGATGTCGAAGAGGACGGTACCTTCGTCGTCCACACGGACGGAGCGGACTTTACGTCCCGGTACGTCGTGAATGCGGCAGGGCTCTATGCGGACAAAGTCGACCAGATGGTCAACGAGCCCACCTTTTCGATCACTCCCCGCTCCGGCGAGTACATTCTGCTCGGCCGGGGGACGGGCCACGTGCTGAACACCGTCGTCTTCTCCATGCCCACGAAAATGGGCAAGGGTATCCTCGTCACTTCCACTTTCCACGACAACCTGCTCCTGGGACCGGACGCCATTGACGAAGACGCCGCGACGGCCACGAAGCGGACCAACGTGGACCGGCTTTACAAGATCTACAAACAGGGGCTCGCGGCCTACGGTCACGTCGACCCCTCGAAATTCATCCGCTCCTTCTGCGGTCTTCGGGCCGTGTCTTCCACCGACGACTTCGTCATCGGACCGTCGGCCACCAAGGGCTTCCTCAACGTCGCGGGCATTCAGTCCCCCGGCCTGACCTCCGCCCCCGGCATTGCCGACCTCGTGACCGACCTACGGGAAAAGGAAGGGCTGGACCTGGTTCCGGACGAGTCTTACGACCCGTACCGCAAGGCCATCATCCGGCGCAAGACCGAGATGAAACCGGCGGACTACGTCCACCGTCATTTGGACCTGCCCTACGACGACCCGAACAAGTTCATCTGCCGCTGTGAGCAGGTGACCGCGGGTGAAGTGAAAGATGCTCTCACCCGGGAGATCCCGGTCATGACGGTGGACGGCGTGAAGCGCCGGACCCGTGCCGGCATGGGCTTCTGCCAGGGCGCCTTCTGCCGCAACCGCGTGCGGAAGATGATCGACCTCACCTACAACTCCGATATTGACCCCCTGAGCGACGCCCAGGAGAGCGGGTACGAACGGGTCACCCGCCAGGAGTTCCTTGACTACCTCAAGGAACAGGAAGGCGAGTCCTTCGACTTCGCGGCCTTCTGCAAAGAAGCCGCCGTCGCCATGAAGGAAGACGCCGAACGCGCCGAGGCCGCCCGGAACGCCCGGGAAGCATAAGTTCCAACTCAACAGAAAAACCTTCGAAGCGTTAAGCTTCGAAGGTTTTTCTTATTCCCAGGTAATGTTCAGTTGTCGCTTATTGTCGACGCAGTCTTTTAAATAAAGGTTGATCAGTGTCTGGTAAGGAATGCCGTTTTGTTTGGAGAGTGCTTTGAAATACTCCACCGTCTCCTGGTTGAGGTTAATAGTCACCTGCTGCTTCAACCGCTTCGCATAGGGGTTTTTTCTGGGATTTAATTTTTCAATATCGTATTCATCTCTCATAGTATTCACCTCCGAGATATCGATAGTACTGTTCTTCTTCTCGCTTTGTTGCTTTTCTTGCTGAAATGATTCGAATATGATTGTCTTCCAGTTCGCAGTAACTGACGACTCCGCGCAGCGTTTTCAAGTGTCGATTTACAGTTTCAATGATTCCAATCACCAAAAAGCGTACTTCATCCAAAGAATGATCTGGATCGTCGAAAACAACCGCATTATTATCAAAGAACACGGAACTTGCCTCCTGAAAACTGATTCCATGCTTTTTGATATTTTTCTGGTTCTTGTTTTCATCCCAATCAAAAAATAGTTGGTCCATGGGTTCCCTCCCTTATTTTATAATTATTTTATAATTATTTCAACCTTATTCCTTCTCCTTCGGTTTGTAGGGGCTGGTGTCGGGGAGGCGG
>JAFUZN010000064.1 GCA_017476565.1 Clostridia bacterium | reverse complement strand
CACTGTTCTCCCCGACCACGACACGCTTGGTGTTGAGGTTATACATATTCTTCGACCAGTTCTCAATGGTCGAGTAACGCATTGTCGAAGTGTTGCCGACGAAGATCTCGACCGTACCGGCATGGAGGTTGGCCACCGAGTACTTCGGAGCAGAGCAGCCCTCAATGAAGTGAAGGCTTGCATTGTCGTCGACGATGATGAGGGTGTGCTCGAACTGACCGGCACCGGGAGCGTTCAGACGGAAGTAGGACTGGAGGGGGATCTCCACATCGACTCCCGGGGGAACGTAGACGAAGGAACCGCCGGACCATACCGCGCCGTGGAGGGCGGTGAAGGGGTGCTCGGTGGGTTTGACCAGAGTCATGAAATGGTCTTTGATCAATTCGCCGTAGGGGCCGTGAAGGGCACTTTCGACGTCCGTATAGATGACGCCTTTGGCCGCCACTTCGGCACGGATGTTATGATAGACCAGCTCCGAGTCGTACTGGGCACCGACGCCGGCGAGAGACTTCCGCTCGGCTTCAGGGATACCAAGGCGCTCGAAGGTGTTCTTGATGTCTTCGGGAACATCTTCCCACTTGCCCGCCATGCCGGTCTTCGGCTTGACGTAAGTGACGATGTTGTTGAGGTCCAGACCGTCGATGGAGGGACCCCAGGGGGGCATTTTGGAATGGTTGAAAATGTCGAGGCACTTCAGACGGAAATCCCTCATCCATTCCGGGTCATTTTTCTCTTCGGAGATCTGCAGAACGATGTCTTCGGTGAGACCTGTATCGACTCTGTAAAAATCGATCTCCTCATCTCGGAAGTCGTAGAGGTCGCGCTGGACGTCCTCGACGAACGTTTTCTCTTTTGCCATGTTGCTACCTCTCTGCGATTATTCCGCTTCTGCTTCGATGTACTTTTCGAACCCTTCGGAGAAGATCTCATCGATGAGCTCTTTTCCACCGCTCTTGACGACGCGGCCGTCCACCAGGATGTGGGTATGGGTGACGTCCAGTGCCTCGAGGATGGCGGCATTATGGGTGATGATGAAGAGGGATTTGCCTTCCTTCTTCTGGAACTCCTGAATGCCTCTGGAAACGACACGGACCGCATCTACATCCAGGCCGGAGTCGGTCTCATCGAGGATAGCAAGGTCCGGGTCCAGGATGAGGAGCTGAAGGATCTCTGCCTTTTTCTTCTCACCGCCGGAGAAACCGACGTTCAGGTCCCGGTCCGCATAGTCTTCCGGAATGTTCAGAATGTTGGCGACTTCCTTGACCTTTTTGCGGAAATCCCAGAGTTTGACTCTCTCTCCGGTGCGCATTTCAATGGCGTTTCTCATGAAGTTGGCCACGGTGATGCCGGGGACTTCGATGGGGTTCTGGAAAGTCATGAAGAGACCGGCTTTCGCACGCTTGTCTGCCGTTTCTTCCAGAAGGTCCAAATCGCCATAGGTGACTTCCCCGTCGGTGACTTCATAGGCCGGGTGACCCATGATGGCGTTGCCGAGGGTAGACTTACCGGCGCCGTTGGGGCCCATGAAAACATGGGTCTCGCCGGGGTTGATGACAAGGTCGATGCCATGCAGGATCTCTTTTTCGCCGACGCCTGCTTTCAGGCCTTTGACATTCAGTGTAGCTGACATAATATACCTCCAATATGATAAGTTGCCATAAATATTAAAGCGTAGTCTCCAGTAGTATAAGCGCAAAAAAAATCGAGCGCAATGTTTTCGGCCGAAACTGTCACACAAGTTTTTTTGTGGGACAAAAAAAGACCTCTCCGAGGCTTCGAAGAGGTCAGGGTTTCGTGTTTTACTTGGCCCAGGTGATGGGGGTCATGACATAGTCGACTTCTTTGTCTTTCCAGAGGACGGTGGTCTGCACATCGATGGTGATGTTGTCGATGTACTCCTGCACCTGTTCCGGGGTCTTCCCTTCCTTGTTGACCACGAGACGGACTTTGTAGTCACTGGTCCCGTCATTCAAAGGGCTGGGGCGTTCTGCGTGGTAGGGGCCCACAATGAGGTCCGGGTTTTCCGGAAGCTGTTCATACCGGTAGCCCCGGTCGGTGAGGACCCAGCGGCGCCCGGGGTTCACGAACCAATCCTGCTCCGCGAGTTTTCCCTTGAAGCCCGTATTCTTGTCGGTGAGCCGCATGGTCAGTTCATACCCCTGCCACTTGTCGGGCTCTGCCAGTATGGCGTCCACCGTCTCCTGGTTCTCCATGGACCAGGTGGCTTCTACCAGTTCTTCCACCGGCTTTGCCTCCCGAATGGTCCCGGAAATGTTCACAAGGTAGTCCGGCACCCGGTTGGTCAGCTGCGGCCAGAAGACCTTCAGGGCCACGACCAGGGCAATGATGCCCACAACGGCCGGGATGACCGCCCACAGCCAGCGCCAGGAGCGTCTCTCTTCTTCCACAAGCTCACCTCCTCCGGAAAGCAAAATACTTATTCCCTATTATACTCAAAACGGTCCGGAACTCCAATCAATTTTCCGAAGTCCCCTTCCCGCGGGCGATTTACTGGTCTTCTTTCGGGGAACTGTCCACCGGGGTGGCATCCCCAATGCCCAGAGCTTCCCCCGCCACTCCAAGGGTGGAAATGACGTTAGAAAGGTCGGAGGGCATGTAGATTTTTGTGGCGCGGCCGTCAGAGACGTCCTTCAGGGCTTCAATGCCCTTGAGTTTCAGGACAGGCTCTTCAATGCCGACGTCGTTCAGCTTCGTCAGACCTCTGGCCTGTGCTTCGTACACCAGTTCGATGGACCGGGCACGGCCTTCTGCCAGGGCGATCTGTGCATCGCGCTCTGCCTGAGCCGCGAGGATCTTCGCCTGCTTGTCACCTTCCGCTCTGGAGACGACGGCCTCTTTATGGGCCTGGGCTTCCAGGACGGTCTGACGGCGTTCCCGCTCCGCACGCATCTGCTTGGTCATGACTTCTTCAATGGCTGCCGGTGGCTGGATGTTCTTCAGCTCGACTCTCGTGACCTTGAGGCCCCAGGGGTCGGTGGCTTCGTCCAGCACCGCTTCCATCCGCTGGTTGATCTGGTCTCTGGAGGTCAGAGTCTGGTCCAGTTCCATCTCACCGATGATGTTTCGAAGGGTGGTGGCGGACAGGTTCTGAAGACCCGCCAGAGCGTCTTCCACGCCGTAGACGTAGAGCTTCGGGTCAAATACCTTGCAGAAGACGACGGAGTCGATCTGCATGGTGACGTTGTCCTTCGTGATGACCGGCTGGGGCGGGAAGTCCAGCACCTGTTCTTTCAGGGAGACCTTCGCCGCAATACGGTCGATGAAGGGGATCTTGATATGGATGCCCGCTTCCCAGCTCTTCAGGTATTTCCCGAAGCGTTCAATGACATAAGTCTGGGTCTGGGGCACAATGCGGATATTCGTGACGATCAGGTAGATCACAATGATCGCGATGATCAGATAAGTAATGGAATATGACATGTTCTTCTCTCTCCTTCAATAATTTCGTAAAGCTGTACGCTCACTTGTCAACTTGTTGACGAGATGAGCGTATCAAACCTTACTTAAAACAAACCTAAAAATCCGCTACACCTTCCAGTGCTGCCGCGATGTACTTCCCCGCTCCCTGAGCGGGTTTATTATTGCTCGTTTGCCACAAGTCCTGGGCAAAGTCCAATCGGCTTCCCATGTCCTACGACTTGGAACAACCGAACGGTCGTTATGTTGAATTTTCCGGGACCATAACAGCCGTTCGGGAGCATATTTCGACCACTCACGTTCCAGTGTCCGTCAGGCCCCACCTTCTTTGGTATGATGGCAACACCAATTCTCTTATCGAAAGCGAGGTGAATTCTTTGAACACCGATTTACTTCCTCAGAACAGTGTAGTACAATCGTATTACAAAGGAGGAGATTCTATGGCACTGAATGCAACCCTACAAGTCCGTATGGACTCTGAAGTAAAATCTCAGGTTGAAGAGCTTTACAAAAACCTTGGCACCTCATTTGCCGAGGCCGTTCGAGTTTTTGCAGCCCAAAGTCTTTTGAACGGAGGCTATCCCTTCCGCCCCACCGTTCAGACCTGGTCGGATATGACCGAAGAAGAACGTACGGAGAAGCTTCTTCGAGGGATCGCAGATGCCGAAGCCGGAAGAACTCATTCTGATGAGGAAGTCGACCTCATCATGAAGGAGTTTTTCGAACATGCCAAGCAGCCCATATAAACTATGCTTTTCGGAAGAGGCGATTCGTGACTTACACGACAAATCGCTGTACATCTTCAGCATCTCCGGTGATTTACATATTGCAGTACAATGGGAAAACAGACTTCGCCAAAAGATCCGACATACCATTCCTGTCTTTCCACATAAATTCCCTGTTTACGGGGAGTACAACAATGTTGCAGTCCGTTTTTGGCCATACCGGAATGATGTAGTCTTCTACATATGTGATGATACATCGCGTACCGTCACCATCATT
>JAFUZN010000063.1 GCA_017476565.1 Clostridia bacterium | reverse complement strand
GGCTAGGTCCTATACCCACTCCGGGCACGAAACCCGGAACGTAAGCGGCGCCTAATACAATCAAATCGACCCAAAGAGCTCAGGTCTCCCTGAGCTCTATTCTTATCCCCCACGACAACTGTGAATTGATAAGAATCAACGTACGCGGTGCCACTTGTCTCCAGAAAAGTAAAGGGCAGCCTCGGCTGCCGCGTCCGCGCGGTGGAACCCTTGACTTTCCTTCCGCCCAGAGGCTTGGGGCAAACAACAGGCCGAAGGGCAAGTGTGCCCTTCGTCCTGCAAATAGTATGTGGGAAGGGGAGATAGAAAAATACCGTCAAGAATGCGAACTCGAGAGCAGCGACGGTAAAACCAAGCGAGCGTAGAAAGCCAGAGGGCAAACATAAAACCTGCTTTTGGAAAATCAAGTTGCCTTTTTCCGGGCAAAGAGGGGCTCTCTGCTCAGAATAAGCAACCGCAACGGCTCTTTTTGGGGGGAAGAGGTTGCCTCAATCGAGCAGGAAGAAAACAGTCCGTCTGGAAAAGGCAACCGAAAACAGCAATACAAAATAATAGAGGTTGTCTTTTTTCCAAAAGAAGAGTTTCTGAGCGGAGGTTTTGTCAACCGCAAACAGAGTATATTTGGAAAGTGGTTGCTTTTGCTTGGAACCGAGAAAGGCGGAGGGGGATGGGCCCAGGGACAGGGGGAGGTGCCTTTCTCTCCGAAGGGGCTTTGGCTCCCCCTTCCCTGGAGTTCACCAACGTGCAACCATAGTCTGTCTGCGCAGCCCCACAAATCCCAGTTTGGTAAGTTGTGGTATACTGGAAGCAGGATTAGGGAAGAGGGGTTATCAAATCATGCAAAGAGCAATCGTGAGGGACCAGTTCCGGCTGATGCAGAAGTCGCGGAAGGCGGACTTCCGGGATGGGCCGGTGGTGCAGGACCTTTTGGACACATTACGCGCGAATCGCGAACGGTGTGTGGGGCTGGCGGCCAACATGATCGGGGAGAATGTCAGCATCATCGTCTATATGGACGGCAACCTTCCCGGGGTCATGCTGAACCCGGTCATCACGAAACGGGAAGGCCCCTATAAGACGGAAGAAGGGTGCCTCTCTCTGGCGGGGTAGCGGAAGACTACTCGCTACGAGAAGATCACCGTTCAGTGGCAGGACCGGCAAATGCAACCCCGACAGGGTACTTTTGAAGGGTACACGGCGCAAATCATCCAGCATGAAGTTGACCACTGCAATGGTGTCCTCATCTGAAGACAACAAAAAAGACCGAAGTCTTGCGACTTCGGTCTTACTTTTTGCGTTAGCCCTCGGTGTAGGGCAGAAGAGCGACGTGTCTTGCCCGCTTGATGGCGGTGGTCAGCTCGCGCTGATGGTAAGCGCAAGTGCCGGTGACACGGCGGGGAAGGATCTTTGCGCGGTCGGAAGTGAACTTCCGAAGACGAGCGGTGTCCTTGTAGTCGATCTTTTCGACTTTGTCGACGCAGAACGCGCAAACTTTGCGGCGACCGCGGCGGCGATTTCTATCGTATGCCATGATAGGTTACCTCCTTGTTAAGATGCTCCTCAGAAGGGGAGTTCATCGTCCATTTCGACGGATGAGAAGTCGTCCGCGCCGGCAGTCGAGAAGGACTGGGCCTGCGGGGCGGCAGGAGCGGCGGGTGCGGCCGGGGCTGCGTAGGCAGCAGGGGCGGCAGCGGCGCCGGTCTCGGCTTTCGAGCCACAGAAGCTGACGTTGTCCGCGACGATTTCGACAGCGGTCCGTTTGTTGCCGTTGCGGTCTTCGTAGTTCCGGGTCTGGATAGAACCCTGGACTGCGATCATCTGACCTTTGCGGAAATAACGGGTGACGAATTCGGCGGTCTGTCTCCAGGCGACAACATTGATGAAGTCGGTCTGGCGTTCCTGGCCCGCTCTCTGGTAATTACGGTCGACGGCAACAGAAAAGCTGGTGACGCTGATGCCATTGCCGGTCGTGCGAAGCTCCGGGTCTGCGGTAAGGCGACCCATGATCACTGCACAGTTGAGCATGTTGTTCGACCTCCTTACTCAGCGATGTTGAGGAATCTCAGAACACCTTCGGTGATCTTGAGACGGCGCTCCAGTTCCACGGGGAACGTGGGCTCGGCAGCATATTTGACGACGACATAGTAGCCTTCGGGCTCGTCGTTGATCGGGTAAGCGAGAGCGCGTTTGCCCCACTCATCCACTTCGCCTAATGTGCCGTTCTTCTCGATGAGACCTGTGAATCTCTCCTGAAGAGCCTTGGCAGCTTCTTCACCATCTTTGGCGGAGAAAACCATCATGATTTCATAGTTCTTGGTAGCCATTAGTTGCACCTCCTTTTGGTCTTGTGGCCCCGGAACTCACTTCGTCCGGAGCAAGGATAAAGCTTATCAAATAAGCCCGCGCGAAAAGTCTTCGCGCGGGCAATTATTATAACAAGGGAATATTATAAAGTCAATCGCCTTTTTCCATGGCTTCCAGGGACTTCATCTTGAGGTAAGCGTTGATGAACCCGTCGAGGTCGCCGTCCATAACGGCGTTGATGTTGCCCATCTCGTAACCGGTGCGGGTGTCCTTGGCGAGGGTGTAAGGCATGAAGACGTAGGAGCGGATCTGGGAACCCCAGGCGATCTGCAGCTGGTCTCCTTTGATGTCTTCGATCTTATCGAGGTGTTCTCTCTCTTTGATCTCGATGAGCTTGGACTTCAGCATCCGCATACAGACCTCTCGGTTCTGGTGCTGAGACCGCTCTACCTGGCAGCTGACCACGATGCCCGTGGGCTTGTGGATGAGCCGGACCGCCGAGGAGGTCTTGTTGACCTTCTGCCCGCCGGCGCCGGAAGCTCTGTAGACTTCCATTTCGATGTCTTCCGGCCGCAGGTCGACTTCGATGCTGTCGTCGATTTCCGGCATGACTTCGACGGAGGCGAAAGAGGTGTGCCGCCTGCCCTGGGAGTCGAAGGGGGAGACCCGGACGAGGCGATGGACACCGGCTTCACTCTTCATGTAGCCGTAAGCGTTCTCGCCCTCGATGAGGATGGTGGCGGATTTGAGGCCCGCTTCATCGCCGTCGAGGTAGTCGAGGGTCTTGACCTTGAACCCGTGGCGCTCGCCCCAACGGTTGTACATGCGGAACAGCATGGAGGCCCAGTCCTGTGCTTCCGTGCCGCCGGCTCCCGCGTGGAAGGTGAGCAGAGCATTGCTTTCGTCGTACTCTCCGGAAAGGAGGGTCGAGAGGGTCATGGCCTCGAGGTCTGACTTGACCTGGTCGGCACTTTCCCTGCACTCGTTATAAAGGGACTCATCGCCCTCTTCGTCGGCCAGTTCGATCATGACTAAAGTGTCGTCGTAAAGGCCTTGCAGTTTGTCATATTTTGCGATCTTGCTCTTTAAGCGGCTGGTCTCCTTGAGGACTTTCTGGGAGTTTTCGACGTCGTCCCAGAACCCGTCTTTGGCCGCTTCCGCCTCGAGCTTCGCCACTTCTGCCGTCATGGTGTCGTAGCCCAGGGCTTCTTTCAGCTCTTTGAGGGGCTTCTCGTTCTCGAGGACACTGAGGCGCAGTTCTTCGTATTGCAGCATGTTTTTCAAACTTCCTTTCGATAACCTAGGCTATTATAATAAAACCTTATAGAGTTGTAAAGATGTTTCAATTGCGGTATAATGTCCGCGATTTACCGCAGAAAGGAACCCTTTTATGGATCTGAAATATGTCCAGTGTCCCTACTGTTTGAAGCCCTTCGAGGAGGGCGATGACGTGGTCGTGTGCCCCGAGTGCGGCACCCCCGGTCACCGCTCCTGCTGGAAGGAAGCGGGGCACTGCTTCAATGAACCCAAGCATGCTTCCGGCTATGTCTGGCAGATTCCCTACAATGCAGAACGGGAAGCCGCCGAACAGAAGGCCCGGGAGGAAGAGGCGGCCCGCCGTCAGGCCCGGACCTTCGGGAGCGGCCAGGGACAGCAGACGGACAACCGCCCCGACGGCATGCCCTTCGACAACGAGTACGGCAACTATGCCTCCTACACCACCGGCGACCACGGCGAAATGCGCCCCACCATGCGGGTCATCGGGCCGGAGGAAATGCTCGGAGACTTCCGGGTCCGGGAGTACGGAGACGTCATCCAGAACAACAAAAACCGCTACATCCCGAAGTTCTTCCTCATGGAGAACACGAAGCGGAATGTGGTGGGGAACTTCGCGGCCTTCCTGGTGCCCACCCTTTGGAGCGCCTACCGCCGCATGTATGGCCTGGCCATTCTGCTGGTCCTGCTCCAGTTCCTCGTGCCCCTCTTCGCCCTCGACAGTGTCGTCGAATACTACAGCGAAGCGGCCACTCTCGCAAGGGAGTATGTCCTGACCAACGCTCAGGACGAGGAAGCGGCCAATGAAGCGATGGCTGCCCTGGTGGAAAAAATGCCTCAGCCGCCCATCGCCCTGCAGATCAACCACTATGTCATTCTGGCCGTCCATGTGCTCATGGGCATCTTCGCAAACACCCTTTATAAAAAGCGCTGTGAACAGCTCCTGACGAAGGCGAAGGCCATCGAGAACAAGGAAGAACAGGCCGTCTACCTCAAGAGACGGGGCGGCACCAGTGTCATCTCCGCCATCCTGTTCGCCGCCATTCTGTACACCCTTTTGAACCTCATCGTGAGTTTCGGGATGCAGAAGGGCTACGGGCAAGACGTGGTGGAGGCCACGACGAAAGCTGCCGAAAAAGTCCAGGAGACTCTCATCGCCCTTTGGAGGAAATAAACCATGTCGAAAAACTGCGCTGTCATCCTCGCCGCCGGTGAGGGAAAACGCATGAAGGCCAATATGCCGAAACCCATGCTGGAAGTCCTGTCCCGTCCCATGGTGGACTGGGTCCTCGACGCCGCCAAAGCCAGTGGGGTGTCCGATACCATTCTGGTCGTCGGTGCCTACGGAGAACAGCTCGTCGACCACTGCGGAGACCGCTGCGCCATCTGCTGGCAGAAAGAACGGCTCGGCACCGGCCATGCCGTCATGATGGCTCTCGAGTACCTGAAGGCTTCCGACGCCGACAACGTGCTCATCCTCAACGGCGATGCACCTTTTATGGACGCCGCCACCATTGCGGACAGTCTCACACTCCATGAGAAGAGCGGCAACGCCGTCACCGTTATCTCCGCCCGCCTCGACGAGCCCTTTGGCTACGGTCGCATCATCCAGTCGGAGGACGGGAGCTTCGAGCGCATCGTCGAACAGAAAGATGCCACCGAAGAGGAGAAAGCGATCCAGAACGTCAACAGCGGGGCTTACTGGTTCCGCCGGGAAGACCTCATCTCCTCCCTTGGCAAACTGACGACGGACAACGCTGCCCACGAGTACTACCTCACCGACACCATCTATATCCTGAAACAGGAAGGGAAGAACGCCGGTGTCTTCGTGACCGAGAATGCAGACGTGGTCCTGGGCGCCAACGACCGGGAACAGCTGCAGGCCCTCAACGACATTGCGGCGAAGAACTTCCCGGAGGCGGTGCAATGAGTCTCTTCGAACG
This sequence comes from Clostridia bacterium, assembly GCA_017476565.1. Taxonomy (GTDB): domain Bacteria; phylum Bacillota; class Clostridia; order Oscillospirales; family Acutalibacteraceae; genus RUG420. The sequence continues at coordinate 4,405 of JAFUZN010000063.1, read as the reverse complement.
ATTCAAAGGAAACAGACCTATGTACATTATCGCGGGGCTCGGGAACCCGGGCTCCAAATATGAAAACACCCGGCACAACATCGGCTGGCTCGCCATCGATGAGCTGGCAAAAGAGCAGGGCGTCACCGTGGACCGCATGAAGTTCCACGCCCTCACGGGACAGTGTGTCCTCGCCGGGGAAAAGGTCCTCCTCATGAAACCCACCACTTTCATGAACAACAGTGGGGAGGCCATTGAGGAAGCCCGAAACTTTTACAAGATCCCCACAGGGAACGTCATCGTCCTGTCCGACGACATCAACCTGGCTCCGGGCAAAATGCGGATCCGCCGCAAGGGCGGATCGGGAGGCCACAACGGTCTCAAGTCCATCATCCAGTGTATGGGCACTGAAGACTTCCCGAGAGTCCGTCTCGGCATCGGCGGGAAGACCCACCCCGACATGGACCTTGCAGACTATGTCCTCGGCAAGTTCCCGAAAAGCGAGCAGAAGGCCATCGACGACGTGCTGAAAAATGCAGCGGAAGCGGCAGAACTCCTCGTGGCAGGGGACGTCAATGAGGCGATGAATCGCTTCAACTAAACCGAAAAAGAAATTGTAGACCCCCACCCTGAAACGGGTTGGGGGCACTACCTGTTGTAGAGAGGTACAGAATGTCCGGTTTTTCGAGCGCCATTGCAAAACATGAAACCTATGAGAGCATCCTGTCCGACCTTCGGGCGGGCCGGTTCCCCTTTGGCATTCTCGGCACCACCGCGATGCACAAGGTCTTCCTCCTCCACTCTCTCCTCGAGAGCCTGAACGAGGATGGCGGACACCGGCGAGCCATGGTGCTGGTCCCGGACGAAGGCACCGCCACCCGTATGGCGGAAGACTTCGCCGCCATGGAGACCCGAGCAGCGGTGTTCCCGGCGAAGGACCTGACCTTTCTGTCGGACCAGGTCCGCTCCCGGGAGTACGAGCAGATGCGTATGGGCGCCCTGTCCGCCTGGCTCCTCGGGAACGTCGATGTCCTTCTGGTCTCCGCGGAAGCGGCGGTCCAGAAGACCGTGCCGCCGGGGGTCCTGGCGAGCCGGATGATCCGCCTCAAAGTGGGGGAAGACATTTCTCTCGAGGACCTGAAGGCCCGGTTCGTCGCCGCCGGCTACAAGCGGGCGGACGAGGTGGAGGGTCACGGCCAGTTCTCGGTCCGGGGCGGCATTGTGGACTTCTTCCCGCCGGAGCGGGAGAACCCTTTGCGTATGGAACTCTGGGGAGACACCGTCGACACCATTGCAGAGTTCGAAGTGGAGTCCCAGCGGCGGACCGACCTCGTGGAGGAAGTGCTCCTGACCCCGTCGGCGGAAGTCATTGCCGGAGAGGGGGCAGAGGAGTCGGAGGAGTCCATCGCCGACCGGCTTTTGGAACTTGCCAAAAAGGTGCGCTCCAAACAAGCAGATACCGCAAGAGCCAGACTCCAGGCGGACGCCGACGCCATTCGGGCCGGCAGAGACCTCTGCGTCGACAAATACATCAACCTCTATTACGATCACGCCTGCACGCCCCTCGGCTACCTGCGGGAGGGAGACCTCCTGGTCGCGGCGGAGAGCGGCACCCTGAAAGAACGGGTGAACGGCGCGGTGAAGCTCTACCGGGAAGACGTGAAGGCGGCCCTGGAGACCGGGGATTACGTGAAGGCCCTCGGGGACCTCATGGTCACCTACCAGGACCTGGTCTCCGACTATGAACACGCAGACCTTCTCTACCTCGACAACTTTGCCCGGGGCAGCTTTGACCTGCCCGTCAAAGAACTCTACAGCCTGACCCTCGGGCAGACGCCCCAGTGGAACGGGACCTTCTCCTCTCTCGAGCAGGACTGCTTCCCCAGCGGGGTCCGGGAGTATACCACCGTCGTCTCCGGCGGCACGGGGAAAGCGGCCAAGCAGCTGGCGGAAGACCTGACCGACGCCGGCTACCGGGCCTTCTACTACTCCCTCATCCCGAAGGAGTTCCCAAAAGGGGCCATCTCGGTCCTGCCGGGGAACTTCAGTGCCGGGGTCCAGTTCCGGGACTCGAAATTCCTCATCATCTCTCAGGGGAACCGGGCGGCGGCCGGTCGGCGAAAGCGCATCCGCAACCGAAATGCGGCCAACGCTTTCCACAGTCTCGACGAGCTCCACAAGGGAGACTACGTGGTCCATTCCCTCCACGGCATCGGCATCTTCGAAGGCATTGAGAAGATGACGGTCACCGGGGTCACCAAGGACTACCTGAAGATCCAATACGCAAAAGGGGATGCCCTCTACGTCCCCGTCACTCAGCTGGACCTTGTGTCCAAATACATCGGCCCGAAGGACGACACGAGCCGGGTCAAGGTCAATCGCCTCGGCTCCAAAGAGTGGGAGAAGTCTCGCAGCAAAGTCCGGGCCGCCGTCAAAGACATGGCGAAGGAACTGACGGAACTTTACGCCACCCGGTTGAAAGCTCCCGGCTATGCCTTCTCCCCGGACATCGACATGCAGTCGGACTTCGAACGGCGCTTCGAGTACGATGAGACCGACGACCAACTCCGCTGTATCCACGAGATCAAAGGGGACATGGAGCGGCCCTACCCCATGGATCGCCTCCTCTGTGGCGATGTAGGCTTTGGAAAAACGGAAGTGGCCCTGCGGGCTGCTTTCAAGTGCATCGCAGACGGGAAACAGTGTGCCATTCTGGTGCCCACCACCATCCTCGCCTTCCAGCACTACAACACCATTATGCAGCGCTTCGAGGGCTTCCCGGTGGAAGTGGACATGCTCTCCCGGTTCCGCACCCCCACCCAGCAGAAGAAGATCCTCGACCGGGTCCGCCGGGGCAACATCGATGTCCTGGTAGGTACCCACCGGCTCATCTCGAAAGATGTGGAGTTCCGGGACTTGGGGCTGCTCATCGTGGACGAAGAGCAGCGGTTCGGCGTCGCCCAGAAGGAAAAACTGAAGGCGAAATTCCCGAATGTGGACGTGCTGACCCTGTCGGCGACCCCCATCCCGAGGACCCTCAACATGGCCATGAGCGGCATCCGCGATATGTCCATCATTGAGGAGGCTCCCCAGGACCGCCACCCGGTCCAGTCCTTCGTCCTGGAGTACGACCCCGGCATTGTGGCTCAGGCCATTGAGAAGGAACTGCGTCGGGGCGGCCAGGTCTATTACCTTTACAACAATGTCGAGGGCATCACTCACTGTGCGGCGAAGGTCCACGAACTGGTGCCGGAGGCCCGCATCGGCATTGCCCACGGCAAAATGTCGGAAGAGGAACTTTCAGCGGTCTGGCGGGACCTTATGGAAGGGGAAATCGATGTCCTGGTCTGCACCACCATCATCGAGACCGGGGTCGACATCCCCAACGTCAATACCCTCATCATCGAGAATGCCGACCGGTTCGGTCTCTCTCAGCTCCACCAGATCCGGGGGCGCATCGGCCGCTCTTCCCGGAGGGCTTCCGCCTACTTCACTTTCTACGGCGGGAAGGAACTGACGGATATTGCCCAGCGGCGGCTCTCCGCCATTCGGGAATACACCGAGTTCGGCTCCGGTTTCAAGATCGCTATGCGGGACCTGGAACTCCGGGGCGCCGGCTCCATTCTGGGGGCCCAGCAGCACGGACACATGGAGGCCGTCGGGTACGATATGTACCTCAAGATTTTGGCGGAAGCCATTGAAGAGCAGAAGCTGCAGGTCGGCGGTTCCGATGAGACTTTGGCAGAACGGTCCCCCGGCTCTGACGTTGGCGTGAGCGACCATGTCCCTGCTCCTTCGACCGCCCGAGAGTGTCTCGTCGATATCCAGATCGACGCTCACATTCCGGAAAACTACATTGAGAGCATTCCTCACCGCCTCGCCATGTACCGTCGCATTGCGGACATTCGTACCGCAGAAGACGCGATGGACGTTACTGATGAACTCATCGACCGCTTCGGAGACCCGCCGCCTTCCGTGGAAGGCCTCATCGAGGTCGCCCTTCTTCGAAACACGGCCGCCTGCCTTGGCATCCACGAGATCACCCAGCGGGGAGATGCATTGCTTCTCTGGTGGGACCATATCGACATGCCAGCGGTGGCCCGGGCCTCCAAAGAGTTCCGGGGCCGGCTCATGGTCAGCGGCGGGCCGAAGCCCTACGTGACCTTCAAAGTCGAGCACACCTCCGTCAAAGGGGAACAGGACTCCGCCGACACCCTGAAAGACCTGAAGACCTGCCTTCTTTTGATGGCGGAAAACGAGCAATCGGACTAAAACAAGCGAGCAGACATAAAAGACAAATCAGGCCAAAAAAGCTTCTCCTCACGTCCGAGCCCCGAAGCCCACAGCCCTTTGGTTCGCGCCTTGCGCTTCGCGCGTCCACAGCTCACTTGGAAACGCCGGATTGACCGTTCAGAGAACTTTTTTG
>JAFUZN010000062.1 GCA_017476565.1 Clostridia bacterium | reverse complement strand
TTGCGGCAGCTGGATGCCTCAGTTACCACAGAACGGTGACTTCGGATGTTTGTCTTTAATGTTCAGGAGGGGCCCGCAGAACTGACGGAAAGCCACAGTGCCGGTCTGGACGCCCTGGCGGCCGCAGGGGTGCCGGTGGTGGAGCATCTGCACTGTCAAACGGCGGAGGAGGTTTTGTCTGCCATTCAGCGCATTGGCGATTCACGGGGAGAACTCCATTACGATTTGGACGGGGCCGTCGTCAAAATTGATGAGACGGCACTGCGAAACGAATTTCCTGCAGGCTCCAAGTATTCCAGCGGTCATATTGCCTATAAGTACCCGCCGGAAGAGCGGCCGGTTATTATGGAAGATATTACCCCCACGGTGGGCCGTACCGGGAAAATCGCCTTTATTGGGCGGGTCGTAGATGCGGAAACCGGAAAGCCCGCAAGACTTTGCGGTACCAATGTTTCCAATGTTACCCTGCACAATCAGGATTACATTCGGGAAAAGAAAGTCGGCATTGGTGGCATTTATTCCATTTTAAAATCCGGGGACATTATCCCCAAATTGGTGGAATGCCTTACAGAGCCGGAGCACATTTATGAAGCACCGGACCACTGTCCGGTCTGCGGAGAACCGCTGGTAAAAGAAGCGGATACTGCGGACATCCGCTGTGTCAACCCCTCCTGTCCTGCCCAGCTGACCCGAACCATCTCCCATTTTGCCTCCCGGGGCTGTATGGACATCATGGGCCTCGGCGAGACCCTGGTAGATACCCTCGTCAAAGAAGGTTACCTCAAGTCCTACGCGGACATTTATTTACTGGGGGACCACCGGGAAGAACTCATTGCGGAAGGGGTCGTGGGCCGAGAGAAAAATACCGACAAACTTCTTTCGAATATTGAGGCCTCGAAGAGCAACGAGCCCTGGCGGCTGTTGGCGGGCTTCGGCATCCGCAATGTGGGCAACACTACTGCCCGGAACCTCATGCGGACCTTCCATTCCCTGGAGGCCCTGGCCGCAGCGGACCTCGAAACTCTGACGGCGGTGCCGGACATCGGGCAGACGACGGCAGAGGACCTGCGGGAGTACTTTGACAGCGACTTCGGGAAAGAGATGCTCGCGCGATTCACGGAATACGGCCTCACTATGGAACAGGAGGACACGCAGCAGTCGAACGTGTTGGAGGGGAAGACCATCGTGGTCACCGGCACGCTGACGACCCTGACCCGGAATGAGATCAAGGAACTCATCGAAAACAACGGCGGAAAAGCCACCGGCAGCGTCTCGAAGAAGACGTCCTACCTGGTGGCGGGAGAAGCCGCCGGCTCCAAACTCACCAAAGCTCAGGACCTAGGGATCCCGGTTTTGAGCGAAGAAGAGTTCCTTGCCATGCTTTCTTGAACGAAAGCTGATCTGCTTTCACAGAAGTGGATCAGTAAGCGAAGAGCAGAAACCTAAAACAAAATAAGACCAAAAAAGTTCTCTGAACGGTCAATCCGGCGTTTCCAAGTGAGCTGTGGACGCGCGAAGCGCAAGGCGCGAACCCAAGGGCTGTGGGCTTCGGGGCTTGACCGTGAGGAGAAGCTTTTTTGGTCTTTTTCGATTTCTATTTATTTTTATTTTTCGTTGAGTTTGCTGGTGTGCTTTTGGCGACGGTTGTGGTCGCGGCCCTCGTGGGAAGGAGTGACGGCTTCCACGTCTCGCTCTGCGGTACGGATCCTTATGGCGGTGTCGACCTTATAAGCGAAGATCTTCCCATCTCCCGGTTCTCCTGTCCAGGCGGCGACTCTTATGGCTTCAATGGCCTTGTCCCGCCAGTCCTCGTTGGAGACGAGGATCTCGAACTTGATTTTCGGGATCATGTTGACGGCGATCTCGTTGCCGCGGACCAGTTCGGTGAAGCCCATCTGAACACCGCAGCCCATGACCTGGGAAATGGTCATGCCGCGGATGTCCTGGGCCACCAGGGCTTCTTTCACGTCCTCGAGTTTTTCTTCGCGGACAATGGCTTCCACTTTATACATGAATCAGGACCTCCTTAGTCATCCAGTCCGTTGAAGGACGGGTAGGCACGCTCACCGTGCTGTGTGATGTCGAGGCCGATCTTCTCGTCTTTCTCAGAGACTCTGAGGGGGGTGATCTTCTTCGTGAGGAAAATGCAAAGTGCACCGCCGATGAGACCGAGGAGGATCGTCGCGACTGTGCCGACGAGGTTGGCGACGAACAGCTTCATATCGCCAAACACCAGGCCGTCAGAAATGAGGCCGGGGTTAACTGACTGAGACCCGAAAAGACCGGTCATAATGCCGCCGTAGATGCCGCCGACTCCGTGGCAGCCAAAGGCGTCGAGGGCGTCATCGTAGCCGAACTTTTTTTTGACCCGGGACACACAGAAGTAGCAGACCGGGCTGACCAGAGCGCCGATGATGAAGGAGGACCAGACCGGGACGAAGCCGGTGCCGGGGGTGATAGCGACGAGGCCGACTACCAGACCGGTGGAAGCGCCGACCAGGGTGGGTTTTCCGGTCTCATGGACGTCGATGAGCATCCAGCTGAGCATTGCAGAGGCAGAGGCCACTGCCGTGGTCGTGAATGCGTGGGCGGCCAGGCCGTCGGCTGCCAGTGCGGAGCCGGCGTTGAAGCCGAACCAGCCAAACCACAGAAGGCCGGCACCGAGGGCGACGAAGGGCACGTTGTGGCAGCGGTAACTGGCCGATTTGATGTCTTCCCGTTTACCAAGGGCGATGCACAGGAGTAGTGCCGTGACGCCGGAAGAGATGTGAACTACATCGCCGCCGGCAAAGTCAGCGACTCCGATGCGTTCCAGCCATCCCCCGTGTCCCCAGACCATATGGGCGATGGGGTAATAGACGAGAATGGACCAGAGCAAAATGAAAATAAAGAGCGCTTTAAATCTCATTCTGCCGGCGATAGAACCGGTGATGAGGGCTGGGGTGATGATGGCGAACATCATCTGGAACATGGCAAAGGCGAGGAATGGGATGGTCTCTCCGTAGGGGCCCGGTTCAAAGCCGACCCGGTTGAAGAAGAGGTAGGTGAAGTCTCCGATGACCCCGCCGTGGTCCGGCCCGAAGGCCAGCGAAAAGCCGAAAGCGACCCAGAGGACCGTGGCCAGACCTAAAATAAAAAATGAGTTCATCAGGTTCGATACAACGTTCTTTCGACGACCGAGACCTCCGTAAAAGAAGCCCAGGGCAGGGGTCATGAGAAAGACGAACGCTGCCGAGATGAGTACGAGAGCAGTATCTCCGGTGTTCATGAGTGGTTTCTCCCTTCCAATAGTATCTCACACGACAAAAACGAAAAAGGCGCCTCCCGACTCCTGTGAGTCGGAAGACGCCTTCGCCTTTGTTGCACCTATGATAACATCGAAGATGAAAAATAGCAATAGCAAATTTTTCATTTCTTGGTTTTTGTGAAAGGGTGACGAAAAAGGAGAGGAAGTGGGGGCAACTTATGGAAATACTTGCCACTTGTGCTCTCTTCCTGTACAATAAGGACTGTGAAATCCTTTTGGAAAAGGAGAGAGGAAGAATGCTGTTTCTCGGCTACCCGAAATGCTCGACCAGTCGCAAGGCGGAGCAGTGGCTCCGGAGTCACGAACTTCCTTATGAGTTTCGGGACATCAAACTGGAAAACCCCACCCGTACGGACCTGGAAGTCATCTGGAAGCGCAGCGGCCTGCCCCTTCGGAAACTGTTCAATACGAGCGGTATGCTGTATCGGGAAATGGAATTGTCGAAAAAGCTGCCGGACATGACCGAAGACGAAATGCTGGACTTACTTGCTTCCGACGGTATGCTCGTCAAGCGTCCGATGCTGGTGAGCAGAGAGTTTGCTCTGGTCGGGTTCAAGGAAGCTCAGTGGGAGAGTGTGCTCCTGTAAGTGCTCTCAAAAAAATACCCCGAAGTCTCCATGGAGACTTCGGGGTTTCTCTTTTTTATGGAATGGGAGGTTACAGGGTGATCTCCATCTGGGTGTCGGAGTTTGCCCGGAGCTCTTCCTCATGGCGCTCGAGGAGCGCATTGATCTTGGTGGAGGGGTCCAGGAGCGGCCCGATGGAGACGTCGTGGTTCATGGCGTCGATGAGGTAGGCCGTGAACTTGCTCATGTCCACGTCTACATACCAGTCTCTCTCGAGGAGCTCGGGGGAGCGGTAAATGGTGTTGGTACAGAGGATCTTATCGATGGAGCCGTTCTTTTTCGCTTCGTCGAATTTCTCAAGGCCGCTGGTAAAGAGGCCGAAGGACGTACAGACATAGATCTTGTTGGCGCCCCGCTCTTTGAGCTTTGCACAGACGTCCAGCATGGATTCACCGGAGGCGATCATGTCATCTACGACGATGACGTTTTTCCCTTCGAGGGAAGAGCCGAGGAATTCGTGAGCCAGGATGGGGTTGCGGCCGTCTACGACACGGGAATAGTCCCGTCTCTTATAGAACATACCCAGGTCGACGCCCAGGGAAGTGGCAAAGTTGATGGCGCGTCCCATACCGCCTTCGTCCGGGGAGACCGCAAGGAGACTGTCCTTGTCCAGCCGGATGTCCGGGGTGGAGCGGATGAGGGCCTTCAGCATCTGGTAGATGGGGGAGACCGATTCGAAGCCGTGCAGCGGGATCGCGTTGCAGACCCGGGGGTCATGGGCATCGAAGGTAAGGATGGAATCTACCCCGTAGGTGACCAGCTCCTGAAGCATCATGGCGCAGTCCAGAGATTCCCGGTTGGTCTTGCGGTGCTGTCTGCCTTCATAGAGCATGGGCATGACCACGGTGACCCGGCGGGCTTTGCCGTTGACCGCTGCCAGAAT
>JAFUZN010000061.1 GCA_017476565.1 Clostridia bacterium | reverse complement strand
GGTTCCTGCCTTGGAAAGCTCCGGCAGTGGTGGTAAGCTATGCCATTATTTTACACGGGCATGCCCATTTAAAAAGTGCCAATTGTCCTTATTTTTCAGGGGCCAGTGTTTTGCTGCAGACACCTCCCAAGAGTTTTCAGAAGATGCGTTCCATTTGCTCGAGCCTTTTTGTCTTTTTTATGGTATTATCTTACTAAAGTAAATTCGCAACACTAGAAGGAGGCTTTATTATGCCAGATGGAAGACCTCACAGCCGTGTCGAACATGTCGGCGGCGGTTCCGGACACGTTTCTTCCGGCGGACCGGCCGGCGGCGGGTTTGGAGGAGGCACCGGAGGGGGCGGAAACCGTCCCGGAGTGTCCCGTGCCGGCGGTATGGGCATTCTCGGTACCATCCTTGCTATCATTCTCGGTATTATCGGAAGCTTTATGGGCTTTGGGGGAGAATCTTCGGTGCCCTCGGCATCTTACACCGCTTACACCAACAGCTCTTCCTATACCAATACGAATGATACCGAGGTCGACACCAGTGTGTCCCCGAGTGCCCGTTCCAAGTTCACAACTCTGAAGGGCAACGGTCAGGACAAGGTCACTCTGATGCTGTACATCATCGGTACCGACCTTGAGTCTCAGAACGGCATGGCTACCCAGGACCTCAATGAGATCCTCCATGCAGACCTGTCCAATGAAAACCTCAATGTCATCATTCAGACCGGCGGTTGCAAACGCTGGCAGAACAACGTCATCAGTTCCGGCAACATTCAGCGTTGGAAGGCGACCAGCCGTGGCATGCAGCGCCTGGCTACGGTCCAGAAGACCTCTATGACCAACCCGAGTTCTCTGGCCTCCTTCATTCAGTTTGCTGCCAAGGAAGCTCCGGCGGACCGCTACATGCTCATTCTCTGGGACCATGGCGGCGGCTCGGTCACCGGTTATGGTTATGATGAATACTACCCGAAAGATTCCATGGACACCGCGGAGGTGGCCAAGGCCCTGAAGGCCGGCGGCGTGAAATTCGACTTTGTCGGCTTCGATGCCTGCCTGATGGCAACCCTGGAGACGGCCATTTCCGTGGAGCCCTATGCGGACTATCTCATCGCTTCCGAAGAGTCGGAACCCGGCACCGGCTGGTACTACACCAACTGGCTGACGGAACTGAACCAGAATACGTCTGCATCCACCCTTGCTATCGGGAAGCGGATCCTCGACGACTTTACCTCTAAGTCCACCGGAGCCACTACTATTTTTGGTAACTACGGTTCGCAGACGACCCTGTCCCTGGTGGACCTTGCAGAACTTCACGGCACTGTCCCGACGGCTCTGACCAACTTTGGTACGGACTTGTCGGAAACCATGAGCTCGGACCACTACCGCGATGTAGCGACCGCCCGCGGCTCCGCGAAGGAGTTTGCTTCTTCCAGCCGCATCGATCAGGTAGACCTCGTCGACTTCTGCACGAAGCTTGGCAGCAGCGAAGCCAACGAATTGGCGGAAGTGGTCAAGAATGCAGTCAAGTATAATAGAGTCAACGGCGTGACAGACGCTTACGGCCTGTCCCTGTACTTCCCGAACAAGGCCCTCTGGTACATGAACACCATGTCGAACATTTACGATGAGATCGACATGAACAACACGTTTACCGACTCGGTCAAACAGTATGCGACCCTCGGCGGTTCCGGGCAGATCGTCTCCAACAGCACCGGCTATACGCTCTTTGACCTGCTCACCGGCGGAGCCTACAGTGGTTCTTCGTCCTCGGGCTCGAGCAGCTCCTACAGCGGCTCCGGCAGTCCATATGTCGGCCCCTACGGCAACGCAGACAGCACTTACAACGGTTCCTACACCGTCAACGACTTCTACAACTTGCTCGGCTCTGCCATGTCCGGCAACTCCGGGTACTACACCACCGGAAACTCCCTCTACGGCGCCAGAGACTTCCAGTCCATCATGGGCGGGGAGAGACCTTCCTGGATGACCGATGCCATGCTCCGGGTGGCGGCCAGTAATCTGTCCAACCGGGCCCTGACTCCGAACGCAGAACTGCAGGTCGAGAAGAAGGACGGCCACGATGTACTGGTCATGACGGAAGCCCAGTGGGATGAGATTACGGCAGCAGAAGTCAATGTCTTCGTCCCGACGAGAACAACGGCGGCTGGCTTGACTTAGGCCTCGACAATACGGCGAAGTTCAGCGAAGCCGGAGACCTCATTGACGAGTGGACCGGCAACTGGATCACCCTGGACGGTCACTTTGCCGCGATGTACCCCGTTTCTGACCTGGACGTCGACGGCGATGGCAAATACATCACTACGAAGTTCATTCCGGCAGAACTCAACGGGGAGCGAGTGAACCTCATTGTGGAATTCAACGAGGAGACCGGGAAAGACTCCGTCCTCGGTGCCGAGAGCATTTACGATGTAGACACCGAATCGAAAGGCCTCATCGAAGTCAAAGCGGGAGACCGCATCCAGCTTCTCTGTGACCACTACTCGGAAGACGGCACCGTCAAAGACGAGTATACCCTTGGAAGTTCCTTCACCGTCGGCTCCGACGGACTCAAGGTCTACTCCCTCAAAGTGGACAATGACGGGTGTGTTTTCACATACCGTCTGACGGACCTTTACGGCGCCTTCCACTGGCTGCCGCTGAAGAGCCACTAAGTAAAATGAATGAAGACCGTGTCATTTCGGTGACACGGTCTTTTCTTGTTATGTGGCAACAGAGATGATGAGTCCCTCTTTGTGGAAGGTCTCGATGTCGTACTTTTTCAAAACTTCCGGAAACGTCTCCCGGGGGACCGTGAACCCGGTCCCGTCCGCTTTGAGGGCTGCTTCCAGTTTTGTCCAGCATTCCAGGAACACTGTGTGCTGTCGTTCTTCCGGAGCTTCTTCAATGATGGCTTGGAAGTCCGGTGAGAAAAACCGGCGGGCGATCCGCTGGTAGTTCTGTTTCGACTCTTCCAACTCAATGTCTACCCCTACGGGGGCGTCGGACACCGCGAGGACGGTAAAGGGGCCGGAATGGGAAATCGAGAAAAAACGGGAGCTGTCTTTCAGGGAAGGGGCGCCGTGTTCACCGCGGACCAGCTGGTCATCGGAGGTGATGCCAAGGTGTTTTGCGAGGAGAAAGGCACTGCCGGCGGCCTGCATGCGGACGTGTTCCACTTTGGCAGCTTTAAATCGCGAACGGTAGAAAGCGGGGAAGGCCTTTAATTGCTCTTCCGTAGGCGGGTAGTTTTCCGCAGTTCTGCCGTCATAGAAGTAAAGCTGAACTTTTTCTGACACGGGTTCACCTCCTGAAAACTGGTTTTGTCTCTCAGAGTATAACACTTTTGTGGTATAATCTTCCACAGAATACCGAAAGGGGAGACCTCTATGTTGAAGAACCCGGAAAAAACCAAAAACGAAGTCGTCCAATGGATCCGTGACTATTTTGCGGAGAACGGCCCGACCTGCTCCGCAGTGGTGGGCATCTCCGGCGGCAAGGACTCCAGCGTGTCAGCGGCTGTCTGTGCGGAAGCTCTTGGCAAGGACCGGGTCCTCGGGGTGCTCATGCCCAACGGTGTGCAGCCCGATATCCAGGACTCCCGTGACCTCGTTGAAGCCATTGGTATCCACTTTGTGGAACTGAACATTGAAGAGGGGTTCCAGGGCATGAAGCACATGCTCGAAGGCAATGAAAAGCTCCTTGACATCTGCGGGCTCACAGAAATGAGCAACGACGCCCGCATCAACCTGCCGCCCCGGCTGCGTATGGCCACTCTTTATGCGGTGGGTCAGATGCTCCCGAACGGCGCCCGGGTCGCCAACACCTGCAACATGTCAGAAGACTATGTCGGCTACTCAACGAAGTACGGCGACGCGGCCGGGGACTTCAGCCCCCTGTCACAACTCTGTGTGGAAGAAGTTTTGCAGATCGGGGAAGTGTTGGGTCTGCCCGAACGCCTCGTGAAAAAGATGCCCTCCGACGGCCTCTCCGGCATGGGCGATGAAGAGAAGCTGGGTTTCACCTACGCGGTCCTCGATCGGTACATCCGCACCGGTGAGATCGACGATGAGGCGACCAAAGAAAAGATCGACCGCCTCC
>JAFUZN010000004.1 GCA_017476565.1 Clostridia bacterium | reverse complement strand
TGTTCCCGCATCTGAACGTCTATGAGAACATCGCCTTCGGCCTTCGGCTCAAGAAGATGAAAGACCCGGACATTCAGGCGAAGGTCAAAGAGATGTTGGCCCTCGTGGACCTCAAGGGCTTTGAGAAGCGATCCATCGACTCTCTGTCCGGGGGTCAGCAGCAGCGGGTCGCCATTGCCCGGGCTCTCGCTGTAGACCCGGAAGTACTGCTTCTCGATGAGCCTCTCGGGGCCCTCGACCTGAAGCTCCGGAAGGACATGCAGGTGGAGCTCAAGAACATCCAGCAGCGTCTCGGCATCACCTTCATCTACGTCACCCATGACCAGGAAGAGGCCCTTTCCATGTCGGACAAGGTCATCGTCATGGACGGGGGAGAGATCCAGCACATCGGCACCCCGGAAGACATCTACAATGAACCGGCCAACGCCTTTGTGGCCGACTTCATCGGGGAGTCCAATATCCTCGACGGCATTATGCTGGCCGATGAAAAGGTCCGCTTCTCCGGCCACGAGTTCGACTGTGTGGACAAAGGCTTCGGCCTGAATGAACCCGTCGACGTGGTCGTCCGTCCGGAAGACGTGGACATCTGCTCTCCGGAGGAGGGGATGCTCACCGGCGTCATCACTTCCGTCACTTTCAAGGGCCTCCACTATGAGATCATCGTCGACATCGGCGGGTTCAAGTGGATGATCCAGACCACTGATTACTCTCCGGAAGGAGCTACCATCGGCATCCTCATCAAACCGGACGAGATCCACATTATGAAGAAGTCCAAGTACTCCGGTCAGTTCGGCGACTACTCCAGCTTCTCCGATGAGATGGACTACATCTCCGACGCCGAACTGGACATCACCGACCTCGATGACATCACGGAGGTCGACGACGATGAATAACCGCACCTACAACGGCATCGTGGCACCCTACGGGCTGTGGATGGCGGTGTTCATCCTGGCACCTCTGGGCATCGTTGCCTACTATGCCCTCACCGATGCCACCGGCAATTTCAGCCTTCACAACATCACTTCCCTGAGCCTCTATACGGACACGATTTTGCGGTCCGTCTGGTTCGGTGTGGTGGCGACCGTTCTGTGTCTTGTGACCGCCTACCCGCTGGCATACATCTTTACGAAGACCAAAGCCAGTACCCAGTCGGTCCTCGTTATGCTGATCATGATCCCCATGTGGATGAACTTCATTCTTCGGACCTATGCCATCATGGTCCTTTTTGAAGACACAGGCATCATCAATCATTTTCTGCAGTCTTTGGGGCTGGACCCGCTGCACCTCATCAACACCAGCGGCGCCGTCATCTTCGGTATGGTCTACAACTATGTGCCCTTTATGGTGCTGCCCCTCTATACCACCATGTCCAAACTGGACTACCGGTACATCGAAGCGGGGAGAGACCTGGGGGCAAACCATTTCCAGATTCTGAAAGACGTCATGATCCCCCTGACCAAACCCGGCATCATTTCCGGGATCACCATGGTCTTCGTGCCCTCCGTCAGCACCTTCTACATTTCCCAGAAGCTGGGCGGCGGCCGGTATACCCTCATCGGTGACGTCATCGAAATGCAGTTCCAGACATCCTACAACTACCATTTAGGCGCGTCCATCTCCCTGCTGCTCATGGTCTTCATCCTCATCTGCCTCTGGGTCATGAACAAGTTCGGTGACTCCGAAGAAGGGATGGTGGTCTGATGAAAAAGAAAACCTCAGTCCTCGAAAAGGTCTATCTCATCATCTTCATGACCCTGCTCTATGCGCCTATGGTGGTGCTGATGGTCTTTTCCTTCAACTCTTCGAACAGTACCAGCGTCATGGCCGGCTTCTCTCTGAAGTGGTATGCGGAACTCTTCAAGGACAGTGCCACCATTGCGGCCTTCCGGAACACGGTGGTCTTGGCGGTGGTCTCCGCCGCCTTTTCGACGGTCTTCGGACTCTTTTCCGCCATCGGCATCAACTATACCCGCTCCAAGTGGTATAAGAAGTCTATTCTGACCACCACGAACATTCCCATGATGAACCCGGACATCGTCACCGGCATTTCCATGATGCTGCTGTTTGTCTTCGCCGGGACCCTCATGAGACGACAGGGCGTTTTGGGCTTTGGCACCATGCTCATCGCCCATGTTACCTTCCAGCTGCCTTACGTCATTCTGAACATTCTTCCGCGTTTTAGGGCGATGGACAGGTACCTGACCGAGGCGGCCCAGGACCTGGGATGCACCCCGGTCCAGGCCTTCTTCAAAGTGACCCTGCCCCAGATCCGCCCCGGCGTCATTGCCGGCGCCATCATGGCCTTCACCCTGTCCCTCGACGACTTCGTCATTTCGTACTTTGTAAGCGGGCCCGAGTTCCAGACTCTGCCCATCCGTATTTACTCGATGACGAAGAAACGGGTGACTCCGGATATGTACGCCCTGTCGACCATCATCTTCCTCGTCATGCTTCTCCTGCTCATCGCGATGAATGTCATCCAGAACCGGGCAGAGAACGGTGGCAGGACAGCCGGAAAGCAGGTGGGGAAATGAGCAGACGACTGACACTTCGCCAGGTCCTCATGAACCTCCTGGCAGCCCTGATGATGGCGACCTTTGTCCTTCTCAGCTGCGGTGCGGCTAACGCCATTCCCAGCAGCACGCCCGACACGGCCAACATCGAAAACGAAGACTTTTACCGGAACAACCCTTACCGGGGAACGGTCCTCAATGTTTATAACTGGGGCGAATACATCTCCGACGGGGGAGAAGGCTCTCTGGACGTCAACCGAAAGTTCGAGGAACTGACGGGTATCAAGGTCAATTACACGAACTTTGACTCCAACGAGGATATGTACGCAAAGCTCAAGAGCGGCGGTGCCAACTATGACCTCGTCGTCCCTTCGGACTACATGATCGAGCGGCTCATCGACGAAGGGCTCCTCGAGAAACTGGACTACTCGAACATCCCGAACTTCCGATACATCGACGAAAAGTATAAAGGCCTCTATTACGATCCGAAGGACGAGTATACGGTCTCTTACAATGTCGGTTACGTGGCCCTCATTTACAATAAGCAGCTCGTGGAAGAGGAGCCGGACAGCTGGTCGATCCTCTGGGACGAGAAATATGCGGGCCAGGTCCTCATGTTCAATAACCCGAGAGACGCCTTTGCCATTGCCCAGTCCCTCCTGGGGCAGGACTACAATGACACGGACCCCGCCCAGTGGGCGGCGGCCTATGACAAGCTTCTCGAGCAAAAGCCGGTGGTCCGCTCTTACGTCATGGATGAAGTCTACAACATTATGGAGAGCGGCGCTGCGGCCATGGCTCCTTACTATGTGGGCGACTATTTCACCATGGCGGAGAACAACGACGACCTGGCGGTGACCTTCCCGAAGGAGGGGGCCAACATCTTCGTCGACGCCATGTGCATTCCCACCACCACCCAGAACAAGGGGGCAGCGGAACTGTACATCAACTTCATGGAAGAACCGGAAGTGGCACTGGCCAATGCGGAGTACATCGCCTATGCGACGCCGAACACCGAAGTACTGAAGATGGACGAGTATTCCTACAAAGGGGACGAGACCCTCTACCCGGACGAGTCCCTTTTTGAAAACTACCAGTATTTCCACAACCTGCCCTCCGAGACCCAGTCTCTCATGAGCAATTACTGGTCCGACCTGAAGGTCGACGGCAGCTCCAACCGTTCTGTTTATGTAGGGCTCATCGCCTTCGTCGGAGCGGTGGCCGCCTATGGTGTTTTCCACCTGGTCCGTCGGAAACACCGGGAGAAATACTACGACTAAAAACTACAATTATTTGAAGATTTTTGGTTGACAAAGACCGACCTCTTCACTATAATAGTCAATGTTGCGTGAGGCGCCAAAGCACTTCACGAAACACGCGAGAGTGGCGGAATCGGCAGACGCGCACGTTTGAGGGGCGTGTGGGGCGACTCGTACGGGTTCAAGTCCCGTCTCTCGCACCAAAAAATAGCAGACCCGTATGGGTCTGCTATTTTTTCGTTTGACGGGACTTGAACCGAAGGCAGCGCCGTTAAGCAAACTGTCCGGTGGACAGTTTGTAGGTGCTGGAGTTGCGGCAGCAACTCGATGTGGTTTTGCGGACTCTGCGTAAGGCAAAACCACGTCAAGTCCCGTCTCTCGCACCAGAGAACGGTTCTGGAAGTCCCGTCTCTCGCACCGCAAGAGCAAAGCTCTTGCTTTGAGAGTTAGCGCATCAAGTCCCGTCTCTCGCACCCAAGCACATCGTGCTTGTTGGGGCCGACAGCGCAAAGCTGTAAGTCAAGTCCCGTCTCTCGCACCAGAGAACGGTTCTGGAAGTCCCGTCTCTCGCACCAGAGAACGGTACTGGAAGTCCCGTCTCTCGCACTTTTATGTTATAATCAACGTTAGTTTCATTTTAGGAGGCACTCATGCTCAGTTTCCTGTTGCCGATCATTTATCTGGCGTTTATCTCCTTGGGCCTGCCCGATTCCGTCCTGGGCTCTGCCTGGCCGACCATTTACCCGGAGTTCGGGGTGCCGGTCTCTTATGCGGGCATCGTCTCTGCCATCATTGCGGTGGGGACGGTCATCTCGAGCCTCCTGAGCTCTCGTCTCATTTCGGTGCTGAAGACCGGGGGCGTGACGGCCATTTCGGTGGCCATGACAGCGGCGGCCCTCTTCGGATTCTCTTTGTCCCATTCCTTCTGGTCCCTCTGCCTCTGGGCAGTGCCTTACGGCCTTGGGGCGGGCAGCGTCGATGCTGCGCTCAACAACTACGTCGCTCTTCACTATAAAAGCTCCCATATGAGCTGGCTTCACTGCATGTGGGGTATTGGTGCCACTGCCGGACCTTA
>JAFUZN010000060.1 GCA_017476565.1 Clostridia bacterium | reverse complement strand
CTTTGGAAGAAGCGGACATCGTTGCCGGGGTCCGGGACCAGGGCAAGATCGTCGACTATGTCGAAGCCTTCTTTGCCGCACGGCAGGAAAACCGCACCCCCGACCGGGTCCTGGACGTAGTGGAACACGACCGGGACGAATCGTTCCAGAACGTCCCCATCGAAGAGTTCCTCGGACGCACCCGGGCCTTCATCAAGATCCAGGACGGGTGCAACCGGCGCTGCTCCTATTGCATCATCCCCTATGCCCGGGGCCGGAGCCGTTCCCGGACCCTCGAGGACCTGAAAGCTGAGCTGACCAAGATCAAAGACGCCGGATACAAGGAAGTCGTCCTCGTGGGCATCAATTTCTGCTGTTACGGACCGGACATCGGTCTCGACTTCACCGACCCCATCGCCCTGGCCTGTGAAATGGGCTTTGAGCGGGTCCGCATCGGCTCCCTGGAATTCGACAACATCAAACCGGAGTCCATCGCGAAACTGGCGACCTTCCCGAACTTCTGTCCCCAGTTCCACATCTCCCTGCAGAGCGGTTCTGACAACACCCTGCGGCGCATGTATCGAAACTACGACACCGCCGCCTACCGGGCCCTTTGCCGGCAGCTTCGGGAGACCTTCCCGGACGGGACGATCACCACAGACATCATGGTGGGCTTCCCCTTTGAGACGGAAGAAGACTTCGCGGACTCCTGCGCCTTTGCAAAGGAGATCGGATTCGAGAAGATCCACGTCTTCCCCTTCTCCCCGCGGGTCGGCACCCCCGCTGCAGAAATGGAGCCCCAGATCCCGAAGGCTGTCAAGAAGGCCCGTGCCCGGGAACTGATCGCCCTCGGCGAGGAACTGAGAGAAGCGTTCCTCTCAAGGCAGGTCGGCCGGGAGCTCGAAGTCCTCTGCGAGACCTTCGAAGACGGCTTCGTCTCCGGGTATACCGCCAACTACACTCCGGTCCGCTTCCCCTCCGACCGGGACCTGCACAATCAGTTGGTCCGGGTCCGGGTCACCGGGGTCGACAAAAAGCAGGATGCCTGTATCGGCACCCTGCTCTCCGAATAAATTTCACATCAAAGCATGACGATCTCGTCGGAATACTCTGTCCCGCAGGGCAGGACCCGAGGAGTCGCCAGGTTATAAAGATTCGTCGCTCGGCATTCCAGTTCAAAGGTATGCCGGGCTTTTTCGTGGAGCCCCTCAATGGCGGAGGGTTTCGTAATGACCGGAAGTGTCGCGGTCTCTTTGGCTTTTTTCAGCACTTCCAGTCCCCGGTCGTTGAACCCCAGGACCCGGATATAGGGCACCGTTTCCCGGTCTTCCGGTAAGATCCCGAGGTAGAGGGCGGTCACGATGCGGCGGATCCGGGAATGGGTATACCGCTTCGTTTTGACGATATCGTAAAGTTCTTCCAGAGACGTCGCGCTCTGGATCGCGTTGAAGATACGGTTTTCCAGGCCTTCGGAAACGTCCGGAGCTTTCGCGATCTCTTCCGCGGTCAGCATACGCAACCGGGAAAGGATGGCCCGCTCACTCTCCTCCACAGAGACCGGCGCCCGTCCGACGGCGGCCATGCGTTTGAATTCCACCTGAGTGGTCTCCGGCATGAAGTCAAAGGCTCGCTCGTCTCCTCGTTCCAGAAGGATACGTAGCATGGAGGCGCTGGCGAACTCGTCGGTAGCTGTCAGACCGTCATGGGCGTTGCCCACCCGTTTCACCGGTTCAATGGCCATGGGACTCCCCCGGCGCTCCAGTTCTTTGAGGTAGTCGTCGGCAATGATGTTGTTGGGGCCTTCCAGTACATCGGCGACTTCTCTGCCGTATGCGGCCCTGACCGCATATGCCCGGGCTGTCGGGTAGCTCACTCCGCCGGAAAGTTCCTGTTTGATGAGCCGGTCGACCTGCGGGTCCGTCACCGCTTTGGCTGCAGCCTGCAGTTTGGAAAGGTCCTCACACTCGGCTCCGAAACTCAGAGCGTCGATACACCCAAGCCCCTCAAGGACCGAGACCCCGCCCCTCGCAAAAACTTCCGCGGTGGCGACCGCAAAGGGCACCGGCAGTTCCACCACCAGGTCCACTCCACCTTTGATGGCGGCGGCCGCCCGGGCCCGTTTGTCCATAATGGCTACGCTGCCCAGCTGAACAAAGTTGCCGCTCATGGCGGCGACAATATGGGTCGCCCCCTGTTCCCGGCACCGGTCGACGTGGGCCTTATGCCCGTTGTGGAAAGGGTTGTATTCTGCCACGATTCCTGTCGTTTTCATGGTTCACTGCCTCCAAAATGAGATTTCTCGTCGAAATAGTTCGAATCTATTGTAAAGCACGTGGAAAATCTTTGCAATTTATGTTATATTGGAGCACGCAAAAAGGAATCAGAAATCAAAGGAGCCATCATATGAAGATCCTCGTCATCAACAGCGGCAGTTCTTCCCTCAAATATCAGCTCATCGATATGCAGAACGAAGAAGTCGTCGCCAAGGGGCTTTGCGAACGCATCGCCATCGACGGCCACATCAAGGCCCAGACCAACACCGGCGTCAAAGTCGACTTCAACATCGTCCTGCCGAACCATACCGCCGCGTTCAATGAAGTCAAGAAGCGGATCACTTCCGGAGAGACCAAGGTCATCGACTCTCTCAATGAGATCTCCGCCATTGGGCACCGCATCGTCCAGGGCGGCATGTACTTCGCCGAGTCCCACCTCGTCACCAAAGACGTGGAAGACAAGATCGAAGAGCTCATCGACCTTGCCCCCCTGCACAACGGCCCGAACCTCGACGGGATCCGTGCGGCCAAGAAATCCTTTGGCCCGGACACGCCCCATGTGGTGGTTTTCGACAACGCCTTCCACACCACCATGCCTCCGAAGGCCTACATGTACGCCATTCCCTACCGCTATTATGAGGAATTCGGCGTCCGCCGCTACGGCTTCCACGGCATTTCCCACAACTATGTCTCCAACCGGCTGCAGGAACTCCACCCCGAGTTCAAGAAAGTCATCATCTGTCACCTCGGCAACGGCTCCTCCATCACCGCCATCAAAGACGGCAAAGTCATCGATACCTCCATGGGCCTCACTCCCCTGGACGGCTTCATCATGGGTTCCCGCTGCGGTGCCATCGACCCCTCCGTCGTCACCTACCTGCAGGAGAAAGATGACCTGACCGCCAAGCAGACCACCAACATGATGAACAAGCAGGCAGGCTTCCTCGGGGTCTCCGGGGTGTCCTCCGACATGCGCGATGTAGAGATCGCCGCCGAAGAAGGCAATGAGAGAGCCCAGCTGGCCCTTGACATCTTCTATTATCAGGTCCCGAAACTCATCGCCTCTTACATCGTTGCCCTCCAGGGGCTGGACGCCCTGGTATTCACCGCCGGCATCGGCGAGAACGGCTCCAATGTCCGGGAAGGCATCTGCCGAGAGCTGGAGTTCATGGGGATCCAGATGGATTACGCCAAGAACGACGGGATCCGTGGCAAGGAAGTCCGGCTGGACGCCGAAGGCTCCAAAGCCGCCATTTTCATGATTCCCACCAACGAAGAATTGATGATCGCCCGGGAGACCAAAGCCATCATCGAAGCCCAATAAAAAGACAGCTGAAAGGGCCGTGCTGACAAGCACGGCCCTTTTCTTTTTTCTTTAGTTTTGAGGCGCTCCGCTGGCTTTGTTCTCATCTGCCTTGTCGAAGCCTTCGGTACTCTCTTTCATGAAGAGGACCTTGACAGTCATGAAGATGAGGCGAATATCGGTCCGCACACTGTAGTTCTCAATATAGAAAAGATCGAGTTTCAGTTTGTCATAGGAGGTCGTATTGTACTTGCCGTAGACCTGAGCATAACCGGTGAGTCCGGCCTTGACCTTCAACCGGTACTTGAACTCCGGGAACTCGGCCGTATATTTCTCCACGTGTTCGGTCCGCTCAGGGCGGGGACCCACAATGGACATATCGCCCTTCAAAATATTGTAGATTTGGGGCATTTCGTCGAAACGGATGGCCCGGATGACCTTCCCAACGGGGGTGATGCGCTCGTCGTCGGAAACCGCCGGACGGGACTTCCCGTCCGCCTCCGCATTGGGGATCATGGAACGGAACTTGATGATATCGAAGACCTTTCCGTCCTTGGTGACACGGGCCTGCTTATAAAAGACCGGTCCGCCGTCGTGAGCTTTGATGAGAATGGCCGTGATGAGCATGAAGGGGCTCGTGATGATGAGGGCAATGAGACTGAGCAAAATGTCCATGAGCCGCTTGATGACCTTCTGTTCGAAGGTGAGCCCCGTATTGCGGCAAAGCAGCAGAGGCGTGTCGAACACGTGCAGGTTTTCTCCGGAGCGGATGATGATATCGGAGACCTTCGGCGTGACATAGGTCCGTTTACCGTTGTCATAGCAGAACTTCAGGATGTCGTTGCGAAGGGAGCCGGAAATATCGCAGATGATGGCCCCGTCGTACTCCAGGATGCGCTGGCGGATATATTCGTAGCCCTGGTCGATGTTGACGGCTTCGCAGATGATGAAGCGGTCGTCCCGGGCGGACATCTTCCGCACGAGGTTGGTCGCGGAATGATAGCTGTATACGATGATAAGTTTATAGGGCGGGTAGAGTTTGCGATAGACGATTGCGGCCAGGTATGCCCAGATGAGGATGATGCCCAGCTGGACGAGGAAAAGAATCAGGACCGGAGCCACAGCCACCATCTTTCGGGCCACAAGGCTCATGATAGCGTACATGATGACGTCCACCAGCAGGGTCGTAATGCCCTGAGAGTACACGATGTCGCTGACCCGGTAAAGGTCGATCTTCAAAGCACCGTAGACTCTGGAGAGCACATACTGCAGGACAAAGTACAGAGTGAAGATCAGGTAATTGCCCCGGCGGAAAAAAGCCCAGATGATACCGACATTGATGTAATGCACCCAGGTGTACCCGAAGGCCACGGTCAGAGACAACAATATCAGGATCGAAAGGGCAAACATGATCATCTTGCGAAATTCGTCCGCCTTTTGTTTCTGTCTCATAAGGTTCCTGCCTTTCCCTTTGCGTCTTCCGCGATAGACCGGGAGACCACCGCAGAGGTGACCAGCGTCCCGGCATCGGCATCCTCCGGACGGGAGGAAAACTCACAGCCGCAATAGTTTTGTCTGTACAGACAATATTCTCTCGAGAGTTCGATGGATTTCTTGTAACCGTCCCTCTTTTTGAAGTCTGAGGGAAGGAAGGGAACTCCGTACTCCTCCCCCAGCACCTGCCCAATGTGGTTGAGTACCTGAGCATTTTTGTGGGGACTCACGGTGAGGGTCGTACAAAACCAGTCATAGTCCCCTTCCCGGGCGGTCTCTGCCGCCTTCCGCAGCCGCTGTTCAAAACAGAGGGCACAGCGGGCGCCTCCTTCCCGGTCAGCCTCGTGCCCGGTCACGGCATCGAGAAAACTGAGGTGATCATAGGGAAGGTCCCTATAGCGGATGTTCTTCCCCCGGGCGTTCATCCTTTGGATGAGGCCCTTTTGCACACCTTTGCGGAGTTCATATTCTTCCTCCGGGTCGATACAAGGGTTATAGTAGAGCACCGTGATATCGAAGTAGTCGGACAGATAATCGAGGACATAACTGGAACAGGGGCCACAACAGCTGTGGAGCAGCAAGGTCGGCCGCTCCCCCTGTTCTTCCAGAGTCTTCAACGTCCGGTCCAGTTCCAGCTGGTAATTCATGTTCATGCTCAAAGGGCATACTGCCGGGCAACTGCTTCTGCGGTCTCCCGGACCATTTCCCGTACATGGCGGGGCGAGATGACCTGCATTTTGGTCCCGAACTTCAGGACCCAGCCGGCAAAGCCTTCGCTGGTGGCTACATCCACCCGGACGGTAAAGGTGTCGTCGTTCGCATCGATGATGGCGAGTTTGTTTCCAAAGTGGTCGGCAATGGTCTCATAGAGTTCGTGGGCACACCGAAGTTCCACCGACTCCACCGTTCCCGAAAACCCTTCGAAGATCTTATTCGAGTAGTCGGCGGTGTCGAACCGCTCCGTGTATTCGGATACCTCTTCCACCGGGCGCACCGGTTCGTGCTCCAGCACATCGACCCGCTTGATGCGTTCAATGCGCAGGTGCATCAGGTTATCGTACTTTGCGTTGTTACAGATCAGATAGTAATGGTCATTGAACCACATCATCGCATAGGGAGAGACGGTCATGATCCGGGTCTCATTGCGAACGGCCGTCCCCTCTTCCAGCCGGCGGCGTTCATAGGTGACCCGCGCCCGGCACTTTTTGTCGATGGCGGCTGCCAGTTCATCGATCCGGTAATAGATGGCATCGTTGTCGGTCTTGTTCTTCTGGTCGACATAGACCTGTTTGCGGAAGTTTTCCCGCTGGTAGATGCTGAGGTTCTTTTCGAACTTCTCGATGAGTTTCCGGCTGTTGGACTGGGAGATGAAGCTGGCGGACTGGATCGCATCGGAAATGAGCCGCAGTTCGACCGGTTGGAATTCCCGGTCCCCCAAAAAGAAGCCCTTCTTCGGAGTCGAAGTCTTCACCACGTCCAGGTTGTACTGGCGCAGGACCTCGAGGTTCGCATAGATGGACTTCCGCTCTGCCCCTACGCCCCGGTCATCGAGTTCTTTGCAAATGTCCGCCGCCGACATGGGGTGGTCTTCATCGGTCTTCTCCCGAAGGATATCGCAGAGGTATAAGGTTTTCAGTTTGGAGTCAGCACGTCCCGGCATAGTTCCAGTCCTTTCCACTAGACCATTATTTTCTCCAGTGTACCACGTTTCCTTTGTAAAGTCCATATAGTCGTACAATTGACTTTTCCTCCGCAAAAGTAGATAATAATGTACATTACATCTCTAAAAGTCCATATGCGGATATGGTGGAATTGGCAGACACGCTGGGTTTAGGTTCCAGTACGTAAGTGTGCAGGTTCGAGTCCTGTTATCCGCACCAAAGAAAAGAGCCCCGCGGGGCTCTTTTTTTACCGCCCCCGAGTGAGGCAAAAGCGCGTCGAGTCCTGTTATCCTTTTTAGCACACAGGGTTTCTTTTCGTAACTTTTTCTTTCTATTAGCAAG
>JAFUZN010000059.1 GCA_017476565.1 Clostridia bacterium | reverse complement strand
TAGTTCTTGTCGGTGACCCCGTCGATCTTGCCGAAGCGTTTCTGGAGGCACTTTGGGAACTTATAGGTGGTGGACTCGAGAGGAGTGCCATAGACCGAGTAGTCGATGTTCTCTTCCGCTTTCCACTTGGTGCAGGCGTCGTTCAGGGCCTGCATGACCTGAAGGCCGAACTCCTTGCCCTTCTCGGAGGTGTGGGACTCGCCCTTCATGTAGTAAACACACTCTGCAAGGCCGGCGTAGCCAAGAGAGATGGTGGAATAACCGCCATAAAGGAGCCTGTCGATGGTCTCACCGGGCTTCAGTCGCGCGATGGCGCCGTCCTGCCAGAGGATGGGAGCCACGTCGGAGGGGGTGCCGAGGAGACGCTCATGACGGATCCGCAAAGCCTTGTGGCACAGGTCCAGGCGCTCTTTCATGATCTGCCAGAACTTCTCTTCATCCTGGCCGGAGGAGCAGGCAACATCGACCAGATTGATGGTGACCACGCCCTGGTTGAACCGGCCATAGTAAATATGACGGCCCTCCACATAGTTCTGGGCATGCTCCGGGTTCCCGTAGCCGTTGTCGGTGAAGCGGTCCGGGGTCAGGAAGGAGCGGCAGCCCATGCAGGGGTATACATCGCCCTTCAGTTCGAGGGCTTTCTTCTCCGAAATGTAGTCCGGCACGAGGCGCTTGGCGGTACAGCGGGCAGCCAGCTCTGTCAAGTAGAAATACTTGCCATCTTCAGTGATATTGTCTTCCTGCAAAACGTAAATGAGCTTCGGGAAAGCCGGGGTGATGTACGCACCGGTCTTGTCCTTGACGCCCAGAATGCGCTGGTTCAGCATGACCTCGATGATCAGGGCAAGGTCATCCCGGACCTGGCCTTCCGGCACTTCGTTCAGGTACATGAAGACCGTCACGAAGGGAGCCTGGCCGTTGGTGGACTGCAGGGTGATGAGCTGGTACTGGATGGTCTGACAACCGCTCTCCACTTCCTTGCGGACTTCCTTCTCCACAAGGGCAGCGAACTTCTCGTCGTCCAGACGGACGCCGGCTTCCGCCAGTTCTTCCCCGAGACGGTCCCGGATCTTTTTCCGGGTGACGTCGACGAAGGGAGCCAGGTGGCTCATGGTGATGGTCTGGCCGCCGTACTGGGAAGAGGCGACCTGTGCGACGATCTGGGACGCGACGGTGCAGGCAGTGGCAAAGCTGCGGGGACGGTCGATGTGGGTCCCGGAAATGCAGGTGCCGTTCTGGAGCATGTCTTCCAGGTTGACAAGGTCGCAGTTATGCATGTGCTGTGCAAAGTAGTCGGCATCGTGGAAGTGGATGACGCCCTCTCTGTGGGCCATGACAATGTCTTCCGGAAGCAGGTACTTCGAGGTGTAATAGCGGCTCCATTCCCCCGCCATGTAGTCTCTCTGGACCGAGAGGACGGTGGGGTTTTTATTGGAGTTTTCCTGTTTGACTTCTTCATTGTCGCGCTCGACGACACCGGCGATCTTCTGGTCGATGTTGCTCATCTTACGCATTTCATTGTGCTTGTAACGGTAAGTGATGTAAAGTCTTGCTACTTTCGTCTTACCGGTGCCCATGAGGGCATCTTCAACCTTATCCTGGATCTCTTCGACGGAAAGGTCCCGGCCGGCGTTGCGGGCGTCTTTCTCAATACCCGAAACGATGTCAAAGATCTGCTGCTCGGTCAGGCGCTCGCTGAGGATCCCCTCTTCGTTGTTGGCTTTGATGATAGCGGCGGCGATTTTGTTGCCGTCGTACGGTACGCGTTCCCCCGAACGCTTCATGACACACACTTTGACGTCTTCCGTCTCCATGTTGCCATCCAGATGCTCATTGTAGTACATCATAATGAAATTTCCTCCATAACACACAACGTAACCCTAGATATTGTGCTCTTTCTTCTTAGGACAGTCCATATCCTGTATTTTTCGTTCGCTATCCATTATAGCGCAAGATATAGATTTCGCAAGCACAAATTTCCACTAAAAAGCACAATATCTAGTGCTCTTCGGCCACAATATGTTGTGTTTCACGGAGGAAATGTATGATTTTATGCACGTTTCACGCAGCGGCCTTTTGTCCGCGGCTAAAAAGAAAAAATTCCCTTACATTTTGGAGTCGTCATAAATGGCTCTGGCCCCGCCCACATATTTGGGCCGGCGCCGGGCGCACAGCAGGGTCGCTTCCCCAATATGGTCCACCGAAATGCGCAGAGGCACCACCACCGGGTGGATATGCATGCCGATGAGGGTCCCCCCAATGTCCATGCCGGCCGAGGCCTGCGCTTCCAGGGTTTCGACGACTACGGGACGTTCCATTTTCTCATAAGCGACGGTCCCGAAGGCGCCGCCCGCATGGTTCGGCTGAGGAATGGCATTGACTTCTTCCAGCCGGTAGAGCTTCGCCGTCTCCTCTTCCACCACCAGGGCCCGGTTCAAGTGCTCGCAGCACTGAGCGGCAAGGCGGATGCCGGCGGGGTCCAGAACACTGCGGATGCCCTCATACAGGGCCTCTGCTACACTTGTACTGGTACGGGTCCAGATCTTCTCCCCCAGGACTTCACTGGAGGAACAACCGACGACGAACAGGTCCCCCTCGGTCAAACGGGAGGCGTCTAATACTTCTTTGGCGGCAGCGGCGGCCGCATTGCGGATCTCGATCAGTTCCATCGTTCCTGTCTCCTCTTTTTTGTTGCATTCATCTTACCACAATTGACCGCTCAC
>JAFUZN010000058.1 GCA_017476565.1 Clostridia bacterium | reverse complement strand
CTTCGACGGTCTTCGCAAGGGCGCGGGCTTTGTTGTGGCCATTGATGAGGATCAGGACTTCTTTGGAGTCGCAGACGGTGCCGACACCGACGGAGAGGGCCTGAGAGGGCACCTTTTCGGGGTCGTTGTCGAAGAAGCGGGAGTTGACGATACGGGTGTCCGTGGTCAGGTCCCGAACTCCGGTGCGGGAGGTCAGCGAGGTGTAGGGCTCATTGAAGGCGATGTGTCCATCGACGCCAATACCGCCCATGAAGAGGTCGATGCCGCCGTAGGAAGCGATCTTCTCTTCATAGCGGGCACACTCCCCTTCCGGGTCGTCCGTCATGCCGTTGAGGATGTTGATGTTCTCCGGCTTCATGTCGACGAGATGGTCGAAGAAGTTGTCGTGCATGAAGTACCAGTAACTCTGGTCATGGTCCTTCGGCAGGCCCAGGTACTCGTCCATGTTGAAGGTGACGACGTTCGCAAAGGAAACTTCGCCGGCTTTGTTCATGCGGACCAGTTCCTGGTAGACTCCGATGGGAGAAGAACCGGTGGGAAGGCCGAGAATGAAGGGGCGGTCTTCCTTGTGGGCGTTGATTTTCCCCGCAATGTACTGAGCGGCCCATTGGCTCATTTTTTCATAGTTGTCCTGAATTACGACTCGCATGTAATAAACTCCTTAATACTTCTTAACGATGGTTCCATTGTTTTTGTGGATGCTGTTCTCCGGGACGACGCCGCGGACACAGGACGTCGGGTAGACGTTACTGTGCCGGCCGATGACCGTACCGGGGTTCAAAACGCTGTTGCAGCCGACTTCCACATAGTCCCCCAGCATGGCACCAAACTTTTTGATGCCGGTCTCAATGTGCTCGTCTCCGTTATGGACGACCACCAGCTGTTTGTCGGACTTGACGTTCGACGTGATGGCGCCGGCTCCGGTGTGGGAATAGTACCCGAGGATGGAGTCCCCTACGTAGTTGTAGTGAGGCGTCTGCACGTGGTCGAAGAGAATGACGTTCTTCAGTTCGACGGAGTTGCCGACGACACAGTTGGCACCGACGAGGGCAGAGCCGCGGATGAAGGCGCCATGGCGAACTTCCGTCTCCGGCCCGATGATGCAGGGGGCACCCAGGTAGGCAGAGGGGAACACGGTCGCGGTCTTGTGGACCCAGACGTTTTCCTGAACTTCTTCATAGTCGTCCCCGAGGGTGGGGCCAAGAGCCAGAATGAAGTCCTTGATGCCCTTCAGTGCTTCCCAGGGGTAGGTGAACTGTTCCAGGTACTCTTTGGCAAGAGTATGGTCCAGATCGTATAAGTCTTTGATGGTATACATAGGTACTCCTCAAATCTAAAAATTGATCACATTTTTACGAGGTCAAAAAACCCCTTTTAATTATAAAAACTCTATTCTTTTTGTCAATCTTATTATAATGAAAAGGCTGTCAAAACATTGACAGCCCTTTGCTTTAAAGTTTCAGTACGACTTCGGTCCCCTCGTCCACGAGTGCCGCGAAAGTTTCCCCGTCGGAAGCGTTGCCGACACCGGTGCCGTAATGGGTGGGGATGACGATTTCCGGTGCCATTTCATTGATGAGGTCCGCAGCCTCTTCCGGGGTCATGGTGTAGGTTCCTCCAATGGGGACCATGGCAATGTCCGCAGAGACGTCTCTCGCCTCGTCGGTGTCATCGGTATCGCCGGAGACATAAAGGCGTAAATCGCCCAAGTGGAAGATGTAACCGACCCAGCCGGCCTCTTCCGGGTGGAAGTCCTTGTCGATGTTATAAGCGGGGACGGTGTCGACCTCCAACGGGCCGTCTTCGTAAAACTGCCCCGGGACCACCGTCAGAATATCGAGCTTTCCGACCGCAGCCCGCACTTTCGCCTCCATGCCCACCGGGCACACGATGAGGGTGTACTCATTCGTGAGTTTCGCGATGGACTCCGGGTCGAAGTGGTCAAAATGGTCGTGGGTCAAAAGAATGAAGCCTGCATCGTGAGGAGCTTCAGTGATCTCAATGGGGTCCACATAGTAGACCTCGCCCTCCCATTCGATGCGAATGCTGCTCTGGGTATTGACGGAAATGCTGTTCACCAGCTGCCGAATGTCATTCATGTCATTGCCTCCCGGGGAATTGATACTTTATTATAGCATTTTGAAAAAGATTATGATAGTATTATGACCAAACCTAAGCAGGAAGGATACAGATTCATGTATGAGATCATGAGCGCAGACGAAGCCATCCGTCTCATCCGGGATGGGGACTGTATCTGTGTGAACTCCTTCGTCGGGATCGAAAGCCCCATAGAGCTTCATGAGGCGATTTACCGGCGTTATCAGAAAATGCAATCTCCGACCCACCTCACCATGGTATCCAGTGCCGGCTTCGGCGTCTGGTCCGAGGAACGCAATGCGGAGAGTTATATTAAAGCCGGCGCCGTCGACCGCATCATCTGCGGGCACTTCGGGGCCATGCTCAGCACCAAAAAGCTGGTCCTGCAGGACCGGTTCGAAGCCTACAACCTGCCTCTCGGGTGCATTTCCCATGCCATTCGGGCTCAGGCCAGCGGGCTTCCCGGCGCCCTCTCCAAAGTGGGCCTCGACATCTTCGTCGACCCCCGCAATGAAGGCCCCGGTATCAACCAGATCTCCATCGATAACTCCTTCGTCTCCGTCGTAGAGATCGAAGGCGAGGAGTTCCTCTACTACAAGCTTCCGAAGCTGACCGTCGCCCTCATCAAAGGCACGGCAGCCGACCGGAAGGGCAACATCACCTTCGATGACCAGTACATGTCCGGCGATGCCCTGTCCATCTGCCAGGCGGTCAAAGCCAACCACGGAAAGGTCATCGTCCAGGTCGACCGGCTCGTGGACACCCCTTCCCGCCCCCGAAATGCCATCATCCCCGGCTGCCTCGTGGACGCTCTGGTGGTGGCAGAACCGGAAGAACGCCCGGACGCCTACGTAGCCCTGACCGGCTCTTTTGAGATTCCCTACAACGAGTGGTCCGACTGGAACGACAAGATCGACGCCACTTCCACGAACACCAAGTCCGACAACGCCGCTGCCAAGATCATCGGCCGCCGGGCCGTCAAGGAACTGCGGGTCGACGACATCGTCAACATCGGCATCGGCATGCCGGAAGCCGTTTCCCGCTACGCGCGGAAAACCGGTATCCTCGACAAGATCACTCTGACGGTCGAGTCCGGCGGCATCGGCGGGCTGCCCGTCTCCGGAGAGGCCTTCGGCGCCATGATCGGCGCCGCCTCCGTCTACGACATGGCCAACCAGTTCGACCTCTATGACAACGGCGGCCTCGACATCTGCTTCATGGGCGCCTTCGAGGTCGACAAAGAAGGCAATGTCAACGCACATCGCGGACCCGGAGCCTATGCCGGCATCGGAGGCTTCGGCAACATTACGGCGAAGACCCCCACGGTCGTCTTCTGCCTGACCTTCAACACGAAGGGGCTGAAAGTCGCCTACAGCAAAGGCGAAGTCACCATTGAAAAAGAAGGGTCTATTTCGAAGTTCGTCGACAAAGTCCAGAGCGTCAGCTTCTCCGCAAAACGGGCCATCCAGAACGGACAGAAAGTCCTTTACATTACAGAGCGCGGCGTATTCCGACTGACGCCGAACGGGCTGAAACTCATTGAAGTCTACCAGGGCATCGACCCCGAGAAAGACATTCTCGAGCAGCTCCCCTTCCAAGTCGAATACAAGTAAACACATGTCAAAAATCCCGTCCTTCATAGGCGGGATTTTTTACGATAAGAAAGCGGTTATAGACCGACTATACGACCGATGCTAAGATGGATTTTGGGTAATATTCTATGTATTTTGATAAGGAGGAACTATCTATGGCAAGTAAAGTTTACTTTACCAAAGACATCTCTTCGCAAGGTCTTTTGAACATCTATAAGGCGCTGAACTGGACCCCGAAGGGAAACACTGCTGTCAAGATCACCATCGGTGAGATCTTCAACCCGAACTCCCTGGACGCTCAGATGATTTATCCGCTGGTCAAAGCGGTCAACGGAAAACTCGTCGAATGTAACACGGCATACGAGGGCGCCCGAAACTTTACGCCCACCTCTCAGGCCATGGCAGTCAAACACGGCTACGCTGTCCGTGCGGGCGGCGTGGATATCCTCGACGCCAAAGGCGCTATCGAGATCCCGGTCACCGGCGGCAAGCATTTGAAGCATGACCTTGTCGGTAAAGGCATTGAGAAATACCAGTCTGCGGTGGTCCTCTCCCACTTCAAAGGGCACCCCATGGCCGGTTACGGCGGAGCCATCAAGAACGCCTCCATCGGCTTTGCGGCTCCCCACGGGAAAGCCCGCATCCACTCCGGTTCCAAGACCGATGAGCGCTGGATCGGCTGGCTCGGCGAAGGCAAGTTCCTGCGCAAGGGCGGCGACCCCATCTTTGAAGAGTCCATGGTCGAAGCCACCAGTGCTATCCGGGACTACTTCGGCGAAGAGAACATCATTTACATCAACGTCATGAACAACCTCTCCGTCGACTGTGACTGCTTCCCCTTCCCCGCCAAGCCCAAATGGATGACTATGGCATTTTCGCTTCCACCGACCCGGTCGCCTGCGACCAGGCCTGCCTCGACGTCATTTGGGAACAGAAAGACGGCGACG
>JAFUZN010000057.1 GCA_017476565.1 Clostridia bacterium | reverse complement strand
TGCTGGGTCGGCGGCACCTTTGACAAGTCCGTCCTGAACATCCCCGACAACGAGCAGTTCATCTGCCTCCTGGTCGTCGGCTACCCCGGGAAGATCGCCCTCAAAGACCGGGTGCTCCTCGCCCGTCTCCACGAACGGTACAAACCCATTTCCGAGCGCCTGACCTCCGACCGCGATGTACCGGCAGAGATCGCCGCCGGCATGGAGGCCGTCCGACTGGCCCCCAGTGCCGTCAACACCCAGACGCCTCACTTCGACTATAAGGACGGTGTCCTCACCGCCTCCGCCCCCGATGACGCCACCTTCGGTCCCACCGACCTCGGCATTGCCAAATGCCACTTTGTGCAGGAGGCCGGCGGCACCTTCGCCTTCGGTAACGGCGGTGTCTGGACAAAATAAAACAGAAACAGAAAAAGCCTGCTCCGTTTGGAGCAGGCTTTCTTGTTTTATGTTTCCGCAGTCAACTTAAGCGTTGTACTTCTTGTTGGACTGTTTGATGGCAGCCTGTGCAGCAGCAAGGCGTGCGATCGGGACACGGAAGGGAGAGCAGGAGACATAGTCAAGACCCAGGGAGTTGCAGAACTCGACAGAAGTCGGGTCGCCGCCGTGCTCGCCGCAGATGCCGGCGTGCAGTTCCTTGTTGGCGGGCTTGCCGAGGTCGAGAGCCATCTTCATGAGCTTGCCAACGCCGTTCTGGTCCAGACGTGCGAAGGGATCGTTCTCCATGATCTTGGCGTCATAGTAGTCCGGGAAGAACTTACCGGCGTCGTCACGGGAGAAGCCGTAGGTCAGCTGAGTAAGGTCGTTGGTACCGAAGCAGAAGAAGTCTGCGTTGGAAGCGATCTCGTCCGCGATGAGGCAGGCTCTCGGGATCTCGATCATGGTACCGACCTGGTAGCTCATGTTGACACCGGCAGCAGCGATCTCCTCGTTGGCAGTGTCGATGACGATCTGCTTGACGTACTGAAGCTCCTTGGTCTCGCCGACCAGCGGGATCATGATCTCCGGCATGGTCTTCCAACCCGGGTGGCTCTTGTTGACAGCGATCGCAGCGCGGATAACGGCACGGGTCTGCATGACGGCGATCTCCGGATAGGAGACAGCCAGACGGCAGCCGCGGTGACCCATCATCGGGTTGAACTCGTGGAGACCCTGGATGATGCCCTTGATCTCTTCAACGGTCTTGCCCTTGGTGTCAGCCAGCTTCTGGATGTCAGCCTCTTCGGTGGGAACGAACTCGTGAAGGGGCGGGTCCAGGAAACGGATGGTGACAGGCATACCTTCGAGGGCTTCATAGAGCTGCTCGAAGTCTTTCTGCTGCATGGGAAGGATCTTCTCGAGAGCCTCTTCCCGCTCTTCCTTGGAAGAGGAGCAGATCATTTCGCGGAAGGTGTCGATACGACCCTCGCCGAAGAACATGTGCTCGGTACGGCAGAGGCCGATGCCTTCTGCGCCAAGCTCGCGAGCCTTACGGGCATCTTCGGGAGTGTCGGCATTGGTACGGACCTTCATGGTTCTGAAGTCGTCCGCCCAGCGCATGAGGGTCTTGAAGTCCTCGTCGTCGATGGAACCATCGAGAACGGGAAGAAGACCGTCGTAGATGTTACCGGTGGAACCGTCGAAGGAGATGGTGTCGCCCTCTTTGTAGGTCTTACCACCGAGCTGGAAGGTCTTGTTGTCCTCATCCATGACGAGGTCGGAGCAACCGGCGACACAGCAGGAACCCATACCACGGGCAACAACGGCTGCGTGGGAGGTCATACCGCCGCGGGCGGTCAGGATGCCCTGAGCGGCCTTCATGCCTTCAATGTCTTCGGGAGAGGTCTCAAGACGGACGAGAACGACTTTCTCGCCGCGGGCAGCCCATTCGACTGCATCTTCAGCAGTGAAGACAGCCTTACCGGCAGCAGCGCCGGGAGCAGCGGGAAGACCCTTACCGATGAGGGTGGCATTCTTGACAGCGTCCTTGTCGAAGGAACCGTGGAGCAGAGTGTCGAGGTTTCTCGGGTCGACTGCAAGGATGGCTCTTTCTTTGGAGATCTTACCCTCTTTGACGAGGTCATGAGCGATCTTCAGAGCGGCCTTCGCGGTACGCTTACCGTTACGGGTCTGGAGCATGTAGAGCTTGCCATCTTCAATGGTGAACTCCATGTCCTGCATGTCTCTGTAGTGGTTCTCCAGCTTATGGGCAATGCCGAGGAGCTGTTCGTAGATCTCCGGCATGGTCTCTTTGATTGCATCGATGTGCATGGGAGTACGGACACCGGCAACGACGTCTTCGCCCTGAGCGTTCATCAGGACTTCGGCGAAGAACTGGTTCTCACCGGTGGCGGGGTCACGGGTGAACGCAACGCCGGAACCGGAGGTGTCGCCCATGTTACCGAAAGCCATCATCTGGACGTTGACGGCAGTACCCCAGGAGTAGGGGATGTCGTTGTCACGTCTGTAGACGTTGGCACGGGGGTTGTCCCAGGAACGGAACACAGCCTTGACGGCTTCGAAGAGCTGGACTTTCGGGTCAGAGGGGAACTCTTCGCCGATCTTGCTCTTGTATTCTTCTTTGAACTGGAAGGCGAGTTCCTTCAGGTCGTCTGCATCGAGGTCGACGTCCTGGGTGACACCTTTCTTCTCTTTCATCTCGTCGATGAGCTGTTCAAAGTATTTCTTGCCGACTTCCATAACGACGTCGGAGAACATCTGGATGAAACGTCTGTAGCAGTCCCAAGCCCAACGGGGGTTGCCGGACTTCTTGGCGAGAGTCTCAACGACTTCTTCGTTCAGACCGAGGTTCAGGATGGTGTCCATCATGCCGGGCATGGAGGCACGGGCACCGGAACGAACGGAAACGAGAAGCGGGTTCTCTTTGTCGCCGAACTTCTTGCCGGCGATCTTTTCCAGTTCCACGACAGCGTCCAGGATCTGGGCCTGGATGTCGCCGTTGATCTGACGGCCATCTTCATAGTACTGGGTACAGGCTTCAGTGGAAACGGTGAAACCCTGGGGAACGGGAAGACCGAGGTTGGTCATCTCTGCAAGGTTTGCACCCTTACCGCCGAGGATCTCACGCATGTTTGCGTTACCTTCGCTGAAAAGGTAGACATACTTCTTTGCCATAATGCTTTTCCCTCCGCAAAATATAAGGTTTATAATTTTGGATACAGGGTGGATTATAACATAGGGGAAAGCCCCTCACAACGAGAAAATCAAGCGCCTTTTATAATTTCGTACAACTTAGACAAAAACCCTATGGAAAGTCCATAGGGTTTGCCTATTTTTCCGCAGTTAAACGGTCGTTTTATGTTTCACAAGCTCGATTTTTCTCAGTCAACGAGACGGCCGAAAATCCGGGTATATTCCCGCATGAAAACGGCCAGGTCTTCATTTGCAGAACCGGGCTCCATTCGCCAGGTCCAGTTGCCGAGAGCGACACCGGGGACGTTCATGCGGCAGGACCCATCGAGCCCCTGCCAGTCCTGCATCTGGGCGATGAACAGGTTGGCGGGACTGCTCATGCCTCCCCGCAGGAACGCAAGGTGCGCCTTGCTGTCATCGGAAATGCCCAGGTACTCCCGGGCCACCTCTTTGTCCTCTTCCGGGACTTCCTCATCCTGGATCCACCCGACGACCGTGTCGTTGTCGTGGGTGCCGGTGTAAACGATGGAATTCTGCTTGCACCGGTGCGGCAGGTACTTGGAGTCCGCATTTTTCGTGAAAGCGAACTCGAGGATGTTCATCCCCGGGAACCCGGAGTCCTCCAAAAGCTGATCCACGTCAGGGGTCAGGATACCGAGGTCTTCCGCGATGAACTCCGTTCCGTAGAACCAGTCGCGGAGCACCCGCAAAAGGCTCATGCCGGGGCCGTTGTGCCACTCGCCGTCCTTTGCGGTTTCCGCGTCATAGGGACAGGCCCAGTAAGACGCAAAGGCCCGGAAGTGGTCGAGACGCAGGACGTCGTACATCTTGACGGCGCCCTCAATGCGACGGATCCACCAGCCGTAGCCGTCCTGGCGCATGGTGACCCAGTCGTAAAGGGGGTTGCCCCAGAGCTGGCCGTCCTTCGAGAAGTAGTCAGGCGGAACGCCGGCGACCTTCTTCGGGATGTTCTCTTCATTCAGCTGGAAAAACTGAGGCTCTCTCCAAATGTCTGCAGAGTCCGCTGCGACGTAAATGGGTAAATCGCCAATGATTTTAATGCCCAGCTGCTTTACGTACTCCCGAAGAGCGCTCCACTGTTTGAAGAACAGGAACTGGACGTAGGTGTAGTAGTTGACCCGGTCCTCGAGGAGGGTCCGGTACCTCTGGATGGCTTCAGGTTTCCGCAGGCGGATGTCCCGGTCCTCCCAGTCGATCCAGCTGATACCCCCGAAGTGTTCCCGCAGGGCCATGAACAGGGCGTAGTCCGGAAGCCAGACGTTGTCCCCGACAAAGCGGCCCACTTCGGCCCGGTCCCGCCGGAAGCCCGTTTCAAAAGCCTTCTGCAGCACCGTTTCCCGGTTTTCCTTCATGGCGATGTAATTTACATGAGTGGGGTCGTCGCCCCAGTCGAAGGACTCCACATATTCTTTCGTGAGGAGCCCGTCCTCGATGAGCAGTTCCAGGTCGATCAGGTAGGGGTTTCCCGCAAATGTAGAAAAGCTCGAGTAGGGGCTGTCGCCGAGGCCCGTAGGCCCCAGGGGCAGGACCTGCCAGTATTTCTGGCCGGCTTCTTTCAGGAAGTCGGCGAATTTGAATGCTTCTTTGCCGAGGGTCCCAATGCCGTACTTCGACGGCAG
>JAFUZN010000056.1 GCA_017476565.1 Clostridia bacterium | reverse complement strand
TGTACAAAAATTCAATGGGAGAATCGACATTCTTTTTAAAGTGTCTTATAATAGGGAAAACAATTTTCCAGTTATGTTCCGGGGAGGCTATCAATGAGCAATTCAGTCCGTAATTTGCCCTTTTCCAAACTATTGAATACCAGAGACCTTGGCGGCTTACCTGCCATGGGCGGAAAGCACATCAAACCCCAAACGTTCCTCCGGGCAGCAAGCCTTTATCAGCTGCCCCCCACCGACGGGGACAAACTGGTCCGGGAGTGCAAAGTCGCCTACGACATCGACCTTCGCATCGAAAAAGAGCTGAGCCGCCAGCCCGACACGCCCCTCCCCGGTGTCGACTACCGCCACTACCAGCTGCGGGAAGACGTGATGGAGTATTTTCCCAACGTCCCTTCCATGCCTCAAATGTATTTGAACATGGTTTCCAAAGAGAATTCCCTCGGTGCCCTTCGCAACATTTTCCGGCTCTTTTTTGACGAGGTCGCCCCCGGTGAGAAAGCTGCCCTGTTCCACTGTTCGGAAGGCAAGGACCGCACCGGCATTGTTGCGGCCCTCTTAGAGGACCTCTTGGGGGTGCCCCGGGACATCATCCTCGAAGACTACATTCTCAGCAATGAGGCCTTCGACAAACGAAACCAGCGCTATTACCGGGCCACCCGCCTCGTCATGAGAAAAAAGCGGGCGGACGCTTTCCGCAAAACCTACGAGGCCGACCAGTCCATGCTCCTCGACATGTTCGACTTTGTGGAAAAGAACTACGGCTCAACGGAGAACTTTTTCTTAGAGGCCCTGGGCTTCACGCAAGAAGAAATCGATGCCTTCCGGGACAAAGTTCTCGCATAACAAAAACCGGCTCCTTTCGGAGCCGGCATTTTTTCTTTTAGTCTACTTCAAACCGAGGCGCCATCTGAGCGATGGCATCGATGAGTTCTCTTGGCAATTCCAGGTTCTCGGTAAAGGGGTCAAGAACGATACCGAAGATGGAAGTGTCTTCCGTGAAATACTGATAGACTCTCGAAAAAGGAGCCCGCATGAGAGTGACGGTCTCGGAGTAGTCCACGGGGATCTGCTCTGCCTGGGAGAAGATGAACATGTAGTTTTCATTCTCGATGACAGAGGTGGCGGGTACAACTCGAATTTCGTCTTCCGGGACGAATTTGACGCCCACGTCATTGAGTTTCATCTTTTCCTGGTCCGATGCGGACATCAGCACCTGCATCGGGACGATGAGGGTCGACTCCCTCAGGACCTGCATCAGTTCGACGAGGTTGTCCTCGTTCATGTCGTCCTGGAAGCGTTCCTTCAGGAATAATAGTACGTTTCCGTCCGCCAGTTTTTCGGCGGAAAGGCCTTTCGGCTGCATGCCTGCCATAATAAGCTCCTCCCCTGTTCCCAAATACAGAATTACAGTGACAGTATACCATGAGACCCGCCGGAATGGAAGTCATCACGCAAATGAAAAGTGCCCCGGAGAAAACTCCGGGGCACCCATCATTCATATCATAAGATACGCATCATATTTCAAAGATTCTCTCAAAACTCTTGAATTACTCGGCACGAGCCATAGCTTCTTCGTAGTCCTTGGTACCCATCCAGATTTCGTTCTTGTACGGGTTTCTCTTGAGCTCGATGGAGCGCTTGATGATGAAAGCAAGGACAACAACGTTGGTAACGATAGAAGCAACGGCGATGACGCCCTGAGCCTGGGGATGAGCAGTGATCGGACGGATGCTTGCATCCATGTAACCGACTGCATCGTAGGTGTCGCCATAGACGCTCGGCAGGACGGAGAACTTGGAGTAATCCTGGAATGCCGGGACGACCTGGGCGAACATGCACCAGATAGCGAGGGTGTTAGCACGGTTCTGGATCCAGCCACCCTTGTTCCAAACAGCGGCCGCGAAGGTCGGAGCAAGAAGAAGAGCAACGCCGCAATACCAGGAGTGAGTCGGCAGGTTGAGGTAAGTGTACTCGAAGTTCCAGACGTCGTAAGCAAGGATGAACATCCAGGTCATGTCGGGCCACAGCATGTCCTGACGGCCCTTGGAGGAGTAGATGCCCCACCAACCGGTCATGCAGAAGATGTTGATGATACCAGCGATACCATTGAGGACGTTCCACCAGCCGCCGTACAGCCAGACGCCTTCGGAAGACAGCCACCAACCATCAACGGACATAGCGCCCTTGATAGCGGATTCGAAGTCAGAACCAACAGCGATAAGGATGTTGATAGCAACGATGATGAACGGGAACGGCTTGAACCATTCTTTTGCGCCGAGACCCCACTTATACTTCAGCATCATGAAACCGATGCATCCGCAGTCAGCAGCGTACAGCTTTGCATAATGGAACCAGCTGTTCATGTGGACATAAGTCGGATTGTTGAGTGCCCAATCTGCGCCTTTGGCAGCTGCAGCATAGATCGCGATGAAATAAACCGTCAGGGCAAGAGGGATGGCAACGAAGATAAGGATGCCACCGAACTTGGTGCGACGACCGATCTCATTGAGGATGACCAGGCCAAGGAAAGCCATGAGCCAGCCAAGCAGCTTGTACGCAGAGAATGCACCATAGATCTGGAATAACATGTTTGTGCTTCCTCCTAATACAAATATTAGAAATATGATACGCATGGGGCAAAGCGAACTTCACCCATTCCATGACACAGTAAGTTTAGCACATATTTCACAAAGAAACAACCCACAAAAGAAAACAAATGACTACCAGTTGTGACGAATTTTTGGACAAACGCACAAAAAAATCGGAGCCCTTGCGGGCTCCGAAAAAGTCATTGTCAGTCGACGATCTCCGTGATGGAATCGACGTCAAAAACATAGCCGGACTTGGTGACCTTGGTCACGGTACCGAGAACGGTGATCGCATCGGTCATATCGGCTTTCTTGACTGCCTTACGGGCTTTCTTGGAAGCGTCCATCATCTTGAAGGTGACGCCGTAGCCGTCGCCGTCAGAATCGATGGGAACGAGAGTGAAGTAGTCTTTGGTGAGAAGGTTGTTCTCAGACTCATAGATCTCGCCGACAACATACATTTTCATGCCTTTGAGGTCGGTGGGGTCGTCGGTCTCATACTTCTGAGCCAGCTGAGTAGTCGTGTAGGTCGGGATGTCCTGGGTTGCAGAGCAGGAAGCCATGACAACGCAGAGGGAAAGGGCGACCATGATGACGCCAAGCAGACCCCAAAGATTCTTCAGGGACTTTTTCGGTTTCTGGGCCTTTTCGATCTTCTTTTCTACTTCAGACATTTTTGCTCCTCCTGAATGACCATGATGTGTGACACCGTGAGGTGCCTCTTTTTCGATTTTCTTTTCGACTTTGTCCATTTTTGCTCCGCCGGTATGCTGGGCCATGCAAATTCCTCCTTAGTCAAAATTGGTACGGTGAGCACCCTGGGGGCGCTCGGCTTACAAACACACTATAACTCACAG
This sequence comes from Clostridia bacterium, assembly GCA_017476565.1. Classification (GTDB taxonomy): domain Bacteria; phylum Bacillota; class Clostridia; order Oscillospirales; family Acutalibacteraceae; genus RUG420. The sequence goes on along the minus strand of JAFUZN010000056.1, from coordinate 733 downwards.
GAAAGATGTTTGTCAATGAACGGAACTGTTACAAAACAACTCCTATTCGGACAAATCAAGGTTTTTTCGCAAGTTTCCTCTGTTCCTGACCTTGTTCGCTTTCCATGATCAGTCTGAGGACCCGCTCTGCACACCGCTCGAGGTCTCTCGGGTCGAGTTCCCCTCTGCGCAGGGCCAGAAGAAGCGGGATCCGGTCGGTGATGAGGCCGGGCATGATGAGGTCGTTGCCCGCCTGGATTGCCTTCACCGGGCTTGCAAGACCGGGCGTCGTGCTGGTCCAGTCGGTCATAACGACGCCGTCGAACCCGCACTCCCCTCTCAGGTAGTCTTCCAGAAGACTCTTGTTTTCCACATTGTAGATGCCGTTCACGGGGTTATAACTGGTCATGACCGCTTTGGCACCTCCGTCCCGAATGGCTCGTTTGAAGGGTCGGAGGTAAACTTCCCGGAATGCCCGCTCAGAGACATTGCTGGAAGCCTTGTTCCGCTGGAACTCCTGGTTATTGGCGGCAAAATGCTTGATGGTGACATAGTTCCCCGGGTGGGAGCCCACGCCTTTGCAGACCGCTGCCGCAATGGTCCCGGTCAGCATCGGGTCTTCACTGTAGTATTCGAAGTTCCGACCGCACAGGGGGTTTCGATGGATGTTCATGCCCGGGGCCAGCCAGAAGGTGACACCGTACTCGGACATTTCCGTCGAAACGGCGATCCCGAAAGCTTCGGCAAGGTCCAC
>JAFUZN010000055.1 GCA_017476565.1 Clostridia bacterium | reverse complement strand
TACAGTGAGGCTCGCAGGTTCGCGCTGCCTGTGGCAGATAAAGCGGAACTGTCGAGCAGGAAGAAACACAGAGCGTCGCGAAGCGCTCCAAGCGAGCGGGGCGACAATGTTTCTGACCGCAAAGGGAGTAGCACACTGTTCGGCAGGCGTTGACCGCGCCCACAGGCGACGCGAAGCTGGTACACCGTAGGCCCGCTGTCAACCCCAAGCCAAACTTGATGAGTGACTACGCGGACAGCTCTCACCGCTCTCAGGCTGGAACGCGGATGTTACCTTAATGGCAGGCTTTGCGTGCCTGTTAGCTTTGTTGGGAAGAAAAACTCCCGCTGATGGTCAGCGGGAGTTTTTAGGGTCGAAGTTATGCCAGCAGGTCTTCGCCGGGGCCCATCATGGGAATGTCCACAGCGGTGGCGTCCTGCAGGGAGAAGACCATCATCTTGTGGCCGGTCTCTTCGTTGTAGATGTCACGAAGGTTCGGCATCTTCTCGAGGCAGAGCTCGGCGTATTTCGGGTCGGTCTCGAAGACGGCAGTGCCGGTATAGCGGAGCCAGTGGCCGTCAGCTTTGCAGGAGACGATCTCCGCTTTCGGGTTGGCAACGAGCTGCTTGTAAACGTCTTTGAAGTCACCGATACCGAAGAGGACTTTTCCGTCCGCTTCAATGAAGAGGCCGAGGGGCCGGACTTTCGGCTGGTCCCCGTCGGTGGTCGCGAGGAAGAAAAGGCCGGTGTCTGCCAGGAAATCTGCTACTTTGCTCATAAAGGGGAGCTCCTTTCAATAATCGATTCATAAATATCCGCTTCGATTATACCACGCTGTACTTCAAAAACATACTCTTTCTGACTGTACGCCGCCATGTATTATGGTATAATGGCCTCCAATGAACCGCTGGGAGGGCGATGTATGACTAAAGCAGAAGCACTCATTCCGAAGGACTTTTGGAAAACCCATGAAATCAAAGAGGGGACGGCCGCGTCGGTCCTTGCCGATATGGCGGCGCAGGACCTCATCCTTTTCCCGGAAGAGGCCATGCCGGACCTGGAACTGTCGGAAGAAGAGGCGGCACTTGCGGAAGAGATCCGCGTCTGCACCGACCCCGAACAGCTGGTGAAATGGATGCGAAAAACCATGACCGGGCTCCTCAGAGCACGGCTCTTACGTCGGGCTCTGGCCTACGAAAAGGACGTGCTGCCTCTGCTGCAGCGCCGGGCCCTCACGACCCGTCTTGTGAGCATGGAAGACTGCGCTTCCATGTTTGCCATGGTCTCTAAGAAAAACCCCTGTCCCTGGATCATGGAAAACTATGAAAACATTACGTCCGAGTTTTTGAAAAGTCAGTTCTGCCTGGTCCTCGGCATGCGGGGCACCCCGAAGTACATCCCCTTCCTTTTGAAAGAGCTGGAACGGTTTGAACACCTGAAGGCAGAGGAACAGTACCTGGAACAGGGTCCGCTCCTGGGGCTCAGCGCCCTCTCCGGGTGGCCGGATGAGCGGGATGACTGGGAGCCCCAGGACGCCCCGACCTTTTTCGACATGCCCTTTTCCGTGGACCTGCCCGAGGAACTGACGGAAGAGGAATTCCGGGAGCAGACCAAAGAGGGTTCCGAACTCTACGAGAAGGTCAAAGCCCAGGCCAAAGAATACCTCGATGAGCGGATGAAAGAGATCATCACCTGGTATGAAGAGGGAGAACCGCTGGAGCGGATCGCTGTGGAAGTGGGCCTTCCGGAGGAAGTCGTCTTCAACATGGTCCACCTGAAACGGGACGACTCCTGATGTTGCAAAAATACCCCGACTCCGAAAGGAGTCGGGGTTCTTTTCGTTTTGCGTCAGTCTTCGAGGGTCATGAGCAGGTCGAGGTGGTCCCTCCAGTACTTCTTGTAAGGAGCCGACTTGCCGGGGCCGATGTAGGACAGCGACCCGCCGATGACGGTGCCGTGGTCCGCGATGTAGTCCGGCAGGACATGCCAGATCCCCTTCTTCAGGGGCTGGTCCTTCACGTCTTCATACATGACGTGGGCTTCTTTGTGGGGGTAGCGGCCGGACTCAACGGGAACGAGGCCGTCGTTGGCCCGCCAGGAGGCGTCCACATAGTAGTCGCCGATCTTCTGGGGCTGGACCCGGCCCATGACTTTGGCAAAGGGGATGAACGCAAAGATCATGATGGGGGCACGGACCTGGAACTCGGGGTTCTTCGGGTCCGGTTTCGTGCCGTTGCCGGTGACGGAGAAGTAGTAGATGTCGGGGCTCGTGTGGATGAAGTCGTTGAGCTTCGACGCATTATCGATCCGCAGGTCGTAGAAGACGTTGTCGCCGGTCTTCATGTTGTTCCGGATGCGGAGAAGGTTCCGCGGGTCCAGGATGCCTTTGAGGTTCGTCTCGCCGGCAGGGACCGTCAGACCGTACTGCTCGAGGTGGGAGTCATAGCCCTTGTTGATGCGGGTGTTCCCGAGGATGGTGAACAGGCCGAGGACCGTCGGGGTCAGGACATTCATGAAGCCTTCAAAGCAGTGGGTGAAGGTGGTGCCGTCATGGGGCGCCGAGATGGCCGTGATGGTGGCGATCATATCGCCGTGGCCGCCTTCAAAGAGTGGAGACAGGCTGCCGTCTTTCGTGGCCTTCCGCTCCGCTTCGGAGCCGTTGGTCAGGAGCTCTGCCAGCAGACGCATGGTGGCGCCGCCGAAGGAATGGCCTAAGAGGTGGACTTTTTTGATGCCGCCGTCTGCCATGGGTTTGCCCCAGTCCGGGACGAGGCCCTTTTCATAGGTGCGGCCGTAGCGGGCGTGCTTGTGTTCTTTCGAATGGGCGACCCCGTAGTCGACTCTGGTGCCGGTGATCTCTGCGTAAAGGTCACAGGCTCTGTCCCAGGCGCTGTTGGCAGGGCCGACCTGGGGAGCATAGGACTCGATGCCGGACTCCCGGAGCTGTTTCATCAGATCGCCGCAGACCATGCCCCAGTAGGGCAGTTTGTACATGCCGTTTTCTTCGCCCCAGCTCATCATGCCGCCGACCCAAATGAAGGGGTACTTGTTTTTGTAGTCCATAGTTGTCACTCTCCTTTTCCGGCGCCTCTCGCAGGCGCCTTTTGTTCGAACTTTTGCACTTCCATTCTAACACATGTCTGACAGGCGTAAAAGTTCACCCTGGCCGCGATTTGCACTATTTCTATAGCAAAGTCTTTTGTTGTGCAAAACTTGCTCCGAGATTATAATGAAACTGTAAACATGTACGGACAAGAAAGGAGAAATGGCAATGAAGAAAAAGATCCTCGTCCTCGGCGCAGGACAGGGCGGCATGGTGGCGGCCATCAAACTGGCGGAAGCCGGCCATGACGTCACGGTGCTGGAGGCTGCCAAAGAGACGGAGGCCGGGTACCCCTGGTACGACGACATCCGCCACGACATTTTCGACCTGGTGGGCATCCCCGAGCCCCCACGGGAGGACTATACCCAGAAGAGCAAATGGATCTTCTGGTCCCCGGACAACCAGTCAAACCTCATCGTGCCGCCGCTGCCTCCCATGGAGGAAATCGCCGTGTCCAGGAGAGGTCTCACGAAACACCTCACGAAGCTGGCACGCGATGCAGGGGTTGAGGTCAAGTTCGGCGTTAAGGTCAAAGAGCTGCTCGTTAAGAAGAATCAGGTCGTCGGAGCCAAGACTTCGAAGGGGAAAAAGTATGAGGCGGACCTGGTCATCGATGCGACCGGTCTTCGTTCTCCCTTCCGGGCCCAGGTCCCAAAGAAGTTCCACATTGAGGCCCAGCCGAAAGACTCGGAAGTCTTCGACGTTTACCGCGGGTTCTTTGAGAGAGTTACAGGTTCCCCGACCCCGGACCCGGAGAGCGTCCTGACTCTTTTCCACATGGACCGGTGCGGCATTTC
>JAFUZN010000054.1 GCA_017476565.1 Clostridia bacterium | reverse complement strand
TGTCTGTAGCAAAGGTTCTGGGCATTGAAAACCACCTCATTGAGGAAGTCATCTCGAATTTCACCGGCGTCGAGCACCGCATCGAATTCGTGCGGGAACTGAACGGGGTGAAGTACTATAACGACTCGAAGGGCACCAACACAGACGCCACCGTCACCGCCCTCAAGGCCTTCGACAAAGGGGTCATCCTGCTCCTCGGCGGCTTTGAGAAAGGGCTCCCCATGGACGACGTCAAAGCGAACCTCGGCTGCGTGAAGAAAGTCATCGGGTTCGGCGCCTGCGGGCCCCGGCTGGTGGCCGACACCGTGGGAGACGAGGGCATCGTTGTCACCACCCTGGACGAAGCGGTGGCAGAAGCCGTTAAGCTCGCGGAGCCCGGCGACACCGTCCTTCTGTCCCCCACCACCTCCTCCTTCGACCAGTACACCTGCTTCGAAGAACGGGGAGACCATTTCAAAAAACTCGTCAATTCTCTTTAAGGAGAGCACTATGCCAGACAATCGACCCATCGGCGTCTTCGACTCCGGCATTGGCGGCATGACCGTCGTCAAGTCCATCGTCGAGAACATGCCCGGGGAACACATCATTTATTTCGGCGACACCGCCCGGGTGCCCTACGGCACTAAGTCCAAGCGGCAGATCACGGAGTTCGCCCTGAGCGATGTAAAGTTTTTGAACGCCTTCGACGTCAAAGCAGTAGTCATCGCCTGCAACACCGCCGACTCCACTGCCCGGGAAGCCATTGAAGAGGCCTTCCCGGACCTGCCCGTCTTCGGCGTCGTGGACCCCGCCTCCCGCATGGCGGCGGAGACCACCGTCAACGGAAAGATCGGCGTCATCGCCACCAACGCCACCGTCAGCACCGGGGCCTATGAGCGGGTCATCACCGCCTATAACCCGGAGGCCACCGTCTTCATGAAGGCCTGCCCTCTCCTTGTGCCCCTCGTGGAAAACGGACGCATCCGCACGGGAGACCCGGTCATTGAGACGGTCCTCAAAGAATACCTGGACCCCCTGGTGGAAGAGGGCATCGACACCCTGGTCCTCGGGTGCACCCACTACCCGCTCCTCTTCGACACCATTGAATACCTCTACCCGGAGCTGCGCATCATCAGTTCTTCCGATGCTGCCGCCGCCAAAGTGCTGGGCGACCTCATTCGGAAGGACGCCTGCAGCGAGAACACGGAGGCTGCCGGAAGTGAACGGAAATACTTTGTATCGGACGACGCCGCCGGCGTCGACAAACTCGCCAGAGTCTTCATGGGAGAAGACCTCGGCGGCACCTTTGAACAGGTGAATATCGAAAGCTACTGAGTTAGTTGGAAGGAGAAACATTATGACCGTTATGGAAGCCGCTCGCATTCTCGGTGCGAGCATCCAGGAAGACCCCCGCTACGCCACCTACGCAGAGGCCCAGAAAGCCCTCGACGGCGATGAGCAGGTCAAGGCCCTCAGCGAAAACCTGCAGAACCTCCAGGAACAGTTCGACCTGGAAGCGCTGAAGGAGAACCCCGACGAGAACCTCATGAACGAGCTTCAGCAGCAGGGTTCCGCCACCTACCAGACCATTTATCAGACCCCGGCCATGACCCGCCTCATGGATGCCAAAGAAGGCATGGACACCATGATGAACGAGCTCATGAACTACCTGTACCTGGTCATCGGCGGCGCCGACCCGAAGACCGTCGAGGTCACCCCGGAGACCATGCAGCAAATGCAGGCAGAAATGATGCAGCTGCAGCAGTAAGTACATCGCGATAAAACGAAAAGAAAACAGAGTGTCCCCCGGCACTCTGTTCTTTTTTCCCTTATTGAGTTTTCCCCACCTAAACCTTATAATGAAACTGTAGTTATTTGTTCGCGTATAATTTACATAGGCAAAATGTAATTTCGAAAGGAAGGCATATTATTATGAACGAACATTTCCCGAAGCTCTTTGAGCCCTGGTTCATCGGCAAGTGCGAAATCCCGAACCGCATTGCCCTGACCCCCATGCTCATGGAAGTAGCTGAACTGGACGGCACCGCCGGCGACCGGGCAGTCGAGTACTACACCGAACGCGCCAAGGGCGGCACCGGCCTCATCCAGACGGAAGTCACCCGTATTTCCGACTGGAGCGGCTGCACCGGCCCGAGACAGCTCTCCGTCACTTCGGACCGCTGCATCCCCGGCCTGACCCGCCTGGCCGATTCCGTCCACAAGGAAGGCGCCAAAGTCTTCGTGCAGCTGCACCACCCGGGCCGTCAGACCTACCAGCTGGTGGTCACCGCCTGGAAACTCTCCGACGTCATCGGCCGCCACTGGAACGGCTGGTGGAAGCTCTTCTTCGGCATGACTCAGTACATGGACTACTTCGAGAAGCCCTTCCTCCACAACTTCTACCTGAGAACGGTCTCCGCTTCCGGCGGGGTGCCCGCCGAACTGGCCTGTACCCCCATCGAGGTGAGCCAGAAAGTCCGTGCTCTCACGAAGTGGGAGATCCACAAACTGGAAGACGAGTTCGCCGAAGGCGCTCTCCGCTGCAAAAAAGCGGGCATTGACGGCGTTCAGCTCCACTGCTCCCACGGGTACTTCCTGCAGCAGTTCCTCTCCCCCTACACCAACCGCCGCACCGACGAATACGGCGGCTCCCTCGAGAACCGGACCCGCATCGTCAAAGAGATCATTGAAAAGGTCCATAAACTCTGCGGCCCCGACTACCCCATCTCTGCCCGTCTGACGGCAGATGAATACTACCGCCTCTTCGGCTACGACGTCGGCTACACCCTCGACGAAGGTGTTCGCATCGCGAAGAAGCTGGAAGAGCTGGGCATCCAGTTCCTGGACCTCTCGGCCGGCACCTATGAGACCATGAACGTCTGGTGCGAGCCCACCTCCTATGAACTGGGCTGGAGAAAAGACAACGCCAAAGCCATCAAAGATGCCGTTTCCATTCCCGTCGGCCAGACCGGCATGATCCGGACCCCGGAGCAGGCAGAAAAGCTCCTGGAAGAAGGTTATCAGGATGTCATCGGCCTTGCCCGCCCGCTGCTCGCAGACCCCTACTGGGCACAGAAAGCGAAGGAAGGACGTTCCAAAGAGATCGCTCGCTGCATTGCCTGCCTCTACTGTATTGAGTCCATGATGCACAACGCTCTTGCCGGCGGTCTGCCCGGACAGTGTGCCGTCAACCCCCGGACCTGCAACGAAGTGGACTTCCCCCTGGTCCCCGAGAAAGTCGGCAACGGCAGACCCGTCGTTGTCATCGGCGCCGGCCCCGCCGGCCTTACGGCAGCGAAAGTGGCCGCCGAGAAGGGCTTCCAGGTCACCGTCTTTGAGAAAAACGACAAAGTCGGCGGTCAGGTCCTCCTGGCAGCGGCTCCCGCCCAGAAGCGCAAGATCGGCTGGGTTACAGAAGACCTTGCCTACCAGTGTGAGCTCCTGGGAGTCGACCTCAAACTCGGCACCGAAGCCACCGTCGACAACGTCAAAGCCCTCTCCCCGGTCGCCATCTTCAACGCCACCGGCGGTACGCCCATCGTACCGAAGATCCCCGGCTACGACCTGCCGAACGTCTACACCCCCGACGAAGTCCTTCGGGGCGATGTGACCTTTGAAGGCAAGAAGATCGCCGTCATCGGTTCCGGCATGACCGGTCTTGAGACGGCAGAGTTCCTGTCCGACGAAGGCAACGACATCGTGGTCGTGGAAATGGCCGAAGAACTGGCTCCCGGCACCTGGAACCAGCACAAAATGGACGTCATCCCGAAACTGGAAGAGCGGGGCTCCATGCTCCTGCCGGGCTGGAAGCTCGTTGAGATGAGAGAAGACAGTGTGGAACTGGAAGACGTCAACGTTGCCGGTCGTTATAAGAACGTCCCCTGCGACGCCATCATCATGTCCCTGGGCGTCCGCCCCGCCGGGCTGGACAGCGCCATCACTGCACTGGCTCCCAAAGTCTACACCGTCGGGGACGCCGACAAAGCGGGACGTATCGCCAAAGCCACCCACGAGGCCTACAAGGCCGCCATGGCACTGGCATAAAGAAGACTTTACCAAAAGTTTGAAGAAAGCGTATTAAGACTATGGAAACCCCTTTTGAACTGACTCAGAGCGGTGCCAAGCACCTGCAGGACGGCGATGTGCACCAGGCCCTCAAGGACCTGGTGGTCGCCAACGACAAAATGAGCAAGCTCGTGGACCAGGACCCGTCGACCGAGAATCTGAACTTCTACGGGATCACCTGCCTGAACCTCGCCTCTGTCTACCAGATGATCCAGGACTTCGAGTCCTTCCGGGAGTGTGCCCGCACCGGCACGAACATTCTGGAACGAGTCCTGAAAGAGCGTGTGAGCCTCGAGACCCTGTTCTACCTGGCCTCTGTATACCTGCAGCTCGGTCAGGTCGATGAACTGGAGGAGAAGTACGAATCCGCGGAGGAGTACTACAAAAAAGCCATTGAGCGTCAGGTACAGGTCACCGAACAGGAACTGGACGCGGAGGCAAGCCAGTACGCAAAACAGACCCTGTCCCAGGAGTTCCTCATCCTCACCGGTCTTTACCAGAAGATGGAAGATGAGACGAAGTACCTCGAAAGCCTCGAGCACACTGTAGACCTGAAAATGGCCATTGCCGAGGAATTCGGCCACCCCTATGACTGGGCCGATGCCGCCATGGGCGAAGAGACCCTGGCCGGTGTCATTGCCGCTAAGGCTCCCGACCGGGCCGAACACCTTTTCGGGGACGCCGTTGCCATTCTGGAAAAGCAGGTGGAAGCGGAAGAGGACATTGCCGATGTACTCATCCAGGTCTACCGGGACTTCAGTGTCTTCCTCCAGCAGCGGGACCGCCAGCAGGAGGCCCTCGAGTACTTCGCCAAAGCGGAGTCCCTGGCCGCCACCCGGCCCGCCGCCTCAGACGCAGAAGTCGGCAGCATCATTGAAGACGCATTCCTCTCCGAGGACATGCCCTTACAGGAAGCTGACCTCACCCGGGCACAACTCTTCCCGGAAGACGACGAATAATCATTCCTAGAAAAAAGGAGCCCGACCGGTGGTCGGGCTCCTTTTGGTTTGGTTCTGTAGATGGTTTGGTTTATGCCATGCCGGCAGTGATGATCGCCATTTTGTAGACTTCGTCCGCATTGCAGCCTCTGGAGAGGTCGTTGATGGGGGCATTCAGGCCCTGGAGAATGGGACCGTAGGCTTCATACCCGCCCAGGCGCTGGGCGATCTTATAACCGATGTTGCCCGCTTCAATGAGGGGGAAGATGAAGGTGTTGGCCTGGCCGGCAACTTTGGAGTCGGGGCACTTGGTCTTCGCGACTTCTTCGGAGACCGCCGCGTCGAATTGGAATTCCCCGTCAATGACAAGGTCCGGGTCAATGTTGCGGGCTTCGAGGACTGCGTCATGGGACAGCTGAACAGTACCGCCCTTGCCGGAGCCGTAGGTGGAGAAGCTGAGGACAGCGACCTTCGGATCAATGCCGAAGAAGGCTGCCGTCTTAGCGGTCTCTACCGCCACTTCTGCCAGCTGGCGGGCGCCGGAGAGGACCACATTGCCGTCCTTGTCGAGGCGGTCGTTGTAAGCGAGGTTGATGGCGCAGTCGCCCATGGAAAGGCGCTCTTCCACCCCGTCCTTCTCCCGGAACAGGATGAAGGAGGAACTGACCAGGTTGGAACCGGGTTTCGTCTTGATGATCTGCAGGGCGGGCCGAACGGTGTCCGCTGTGGAATAAGTGGCGCCGCCGAGAAGGGCGTCGGCTTTGCCGGACTTCACCAGCATGGTGCCGAAGTAGTTGGACTTTTTCAGAAGTTCTTTGACTTCCTCCTCAGTCATTTTGCCTTTGCGCAGTTCGACCATTTGGGCGACGAGG
>JAFUZN010000053.1 GCA_017476565.1 Clostridia bacterium | reverse complement strand
GCAAGAATGATACAGGTATCGTTCGTGGACATGTCCCCGTCCACAGAAATGCGATTGAAGGTTTTCCCCACCACATCCCGCAGGGCGACTTCCAGCACTCCCGGCGACACTGCAGCGTCCGTGGTCAGGTAGCAGAGCATCGTCCCCATCTGCGGATGGATCATGCCGCTGCCCTTGGAAATGCCGCCGATATGGGCGGTCTTTCCACCCAGCGAAAACTCGTAAGAGATCTCTTTTTTGACGGTATCGGTCGTCATGATGGCTCTGGCCATCCGGTCGGAACCCTCTGCAGTCGGAGTGAGGGTCTCCACCAAAGCCGGCAGAGAAGCTTCAATGGCTTCCACATTGAGCCGGACCCCGATGACACCGGTGCTGGAAACGAGGACCTTGTCTTCCCCGATGCCGAGAGCTTCGGAAACCAGGGCCAGTTCTTTCCGGCAGGTCTCGTTCCCTTCCGGAGCACAGGCATTGGCGATGGAACTGTTGGCGATGATGGCCTGAGCCGTCCCGTCTTTCAGCTGCTCCATGTCCAGAAGGACCGGCGCCGCCTTCACCCGGTTCGTGGTAAAGACGCCGGCTGCCGTACAGGACACGTCCGAGACCAGGAGCCCCAGATCATTCTTGTCGGCGGGAGAGGTGGGTTTGATCCCGGCCCGCAGGCCTCCCGCCCGAAACCCGGTCGCGGCACAGAGTCCGCCGGGGACTTGTTTCATAAGAATCGCTCCTTAGAAGTCGAGTTTGTTATAAAAGTCTGTGCCTTCAAAAGTGGCATAGTAATCTTTCGCAGTCTCTGCACGCCGGATCAGGTCCACAGAGCCGTCCTCTTTGAGAAGGAGCTCCGCACACTTGAGTTTGCCGTTGTAGTTATAACCCATGGAGTAGCCGTGGGCGCCGGCGTCGTGGATAAAGAGGTAGTCCCCCATATCGATTTTCGGCAGCTTCCGGTCGACGGCAAATTTATCGCTGTTCTCACAGAGGGAACCGGTGACGTCATAGACCCGGTCACAGGGTTCCTGTTCCTTGCCGAGGACGGTGATATGGTGGTAAGCCCCGTAGATTGCGGGACGCATCAGGTTGACGGCGCAGGCGTCGACCCCAATGTATTCTTTGTAGATGTGTTTTTCGTGGATCGCCTGGGTAATGACCGCACCGTAGGGGGCCAGCATAAAGCGGCCCATTTCCGTATAGATGGCGACATTCCCCATGCCCGCCGGTTCCAGGGTCTCTTCATAGGCCTTCCGGACCCCTTCGCCGATGACGAGGATATCATTGGGGGTCTGGTCCGGAGTATAAGCCACACCGACACCGCCGGAGAGGTTGATGAAGCGGATATCGGCTCCGGTCTCATCTCTCAGGTCGATGGCCAGTTCGAAGAGCTCTTTGGCAAGCTTCGGGTAGTATTCGTTGGTCACCGTGTTGGAGGCGAGGAACGCGTGGATACCGAAGTGTTTGACACCCTTTTCCTGAAGGGTCTTATAGGCCTCGATCATCTGGGCTTTCGTCATACCGTACTTGGCGTCGCCGGGGTTGTCCATGATGCCGTTGGACAGCGTGTAGACCCCACCCGGGTTGTACCGGCAGCTCATGGTCTCCGGCAGCTTCCCGCCGCAGGCCTCTTCACAGAAGTCGATATGGGTGATGTCATCGAGGTTGATGATGGCACCCAGTTCATTGGCGTAGGTGTATTCCTCCGCCGGAGTATCGTTGGAGGAGAACATGATGTGGTCCCCGGACAGGCCCAGGGCTTTCGCCATCATGAGTTCCGTTTTGGAAGCGCAGTCGGTCCCGCAGTCATACTCGTTCAGGATGCTGACGATGGTGGGGTTCGGGGTCGCCTTGACCGCAAAGTACTCCCGGAAGCCCGGGTTCCAGGAGAAGGCCTTCTTCACGTTCGCCACGTTCTCGCGGATTCCCTTCTCGTCATAGAGGTAAAAGGGAGTCGGGTAAGTCTTCGTGATCTCCTCGACCTGTTCTTTCGTCACAAAAGCTTTCTTTGTCATTGGGATTATCCTTTCAGTCCTTTGTTCTCCTCGAATCCAAGCATTAGGTTCATGTTCTGGACGGCGGCTCCCGAAGCGCCTTTGCCCAGGTTGTCGAGCAGGGCGGCAATGGTCACCCGCTCGTCGTTGCCGGTCACAAAAAGTTCGATCTTGTTGGTCCCGGCCATGGCGTTGGCGTAGAACTTGCCGTCGTTCTGTACCCCCGGGTGGACCGTCACATTACAGGAGTTGCGGTAGTACTCGAAGAGCATGTCCGCGACCTGTGCGGCGCTGTGTCCATTCAGGAATTCTCTGTGCAGTGGGACTGCCACTTCCATGCCCTTATAGTAGTCGTCCACGATGGGGTTGAAGACCGGTTTCTTCTCCAGCCCGCAGATGACCTGCATTTCGGGGATGTGCTTGTGGTCCCCGCTGAGGGCATAGTGACTGGGAGCGAACAGTTCCGGCGATTTACTCTCTGCTTCATAGGCGGCGATCATGTTCTTGCCGCCGCCGGAGTACCCGGAGAGGCCCCAGGAGGTCAGAGGGGTCGACGGGTCGAGGATGCCCAGTTTCACCAAGGGAAAGACGATGCTGATGAAGCCGGAGGCATAGCAGCCCGGGTTCGCGACCCGTTTGGAACGGATAATGTTCTCCCGGTGCTCAAAAGAGAGCTCCGGAAACCCATAGTCCCAGGAAGGTTTCGTCCGGTGAGCCGTCGAAGCGTCGATAACTTTTGTGTCCGGGTTCTCCACCAGCCCCACCGCTTCGATGGCGGCGGCATCGGGCAGGCACAGGAACACAAGGTCCGCTTCGTTCATGAATTTTTTCCGTTCTTCCACATCGCGGTGGAGTTCGTCGGAGATGAGGAGCAGGTCGATGTCGTCCCGCTTCCCCAGACGGTCATAGATCTGCAGGCCGGTGGTGCCTGCCTGGCCATCGATAAAGACTTTTGGTTTCATAACGTTTCTTCCTATCCTCAGGCAAGGCGGACTTTGTGGTAGACCTTCTTGCCCTTCTTGATGACGACTCCTTCCCCGCTCAGCTGTTCTGCGGTAAAGGGAGTGTTGGGAGCCGTGACCTTTTCCCCATCGACGGAGACACCGCCCTGGGTGACCAGAGTACGAGCTTCCTTATTGGAGGAAGAGAGACCGGCTTTGACCATGAGGGTCAAAATACCGATGCTGCCGTCCTGCAGGTCTTCTTCAGACAGGACCGTCTCGGGAATGTTCTCGAAGTTGCCGCCCTGGAAGGCTGCCCGTGCGGTGGCCTGGGCTTTCTCTGCCTCTTCGGTCCCGTGGACCAGCTGAGTCAGTTCGAAGGCAAGGATCTCCTTTGCCTCATTGAGCTGGGCCCCTTCCCACTTGTCCATCTCGTCGATCTGCTCGAGGGGCAGGAAGGTCAGCATGCGGATGCACTTGAGGACGTCGTCATCGCCCACGTTTCTCCAGTACTGGTAGAACTCATAGGGAGTGGTCTTCTTCGGGTCGAGCCAGACCGCACCGCTGGCGGTCTTGCCCATCTTCTTCCCTTCGGAATTCATGAGAAGGGTGATGGTCATGGCATAGGCGTCTTTACCGAGTTTCTTCCGAATGAGTTCGGTGCCCGCCAGCATGTTGGACCACTGGTCGTCGCCGCCGAACTGCATGTTGCAGCCATAGTTCTGGAAGAGGTGGTAGAAGTCATAGGCCTGCATGATCATGTAGTTGAACTCGAGGAAGCTGAGGCCCTTTTCCATGCGCTGTTTATAGCACTCGGCTCTCAGCATGTTGTTGACCGAGAACTGGGCCCCGACATCGCGGAGGAGCTCAATATAGTTGAGTTTCAGGAGCCAGTCGGCATTGTTGACGAGGACCGCCTTGTCTTCTCCAAACTCGATGAAGCGTTCCATCTGGGCTTTGAAACAGTCCACGTTGTGCTGGATGGTCTCGGGAGTCATCATGGAGCGCATATCGGAACGGCCGGAGGGGTCACCGATATAACCGGTTCCTCCGCCTAAAAGGACCACCGGACGGTTACCGGCCATCTGCAGACGCTTCATGAGGCAAAGGGCCATGAAATGGCCGACATGAAGGGAATCCGCCGTGGGGTCAAAGCCGATATAGAAGCGGGCACCGCCATTGTTAATGAGATCGCGGATTTCTGCTTCATCCGTGACCTGGGCAATCAGACCGCGAGCCTTCAGTTCTTCATAGATTTGCATGTGAATCATTTCCTTTCCTTTTTGAGAATTGCGAAAAAAAGCCTCTGCCCATAAGGGCAGAGGACGAATTTCTCGTGGTACCACCTCTGGTTCAGACGCACAGGCGTCCCTCCAGCGTGCGATAACGGGCACAGCCGTCGCCGCCTACTGGGGAAACCGTTCGGGGCGCACTCGGGAATGTATTCCATTTGTGCCTCTGCATCCTTGCACCACCCGGCTGCTCTCTTCAAGAGGGGAAACAAATGTACTTCTTTCCTTCTTCGCTTTTGATGCCCGTATTCTAACATAACTTTTCTTAAAAAGGAAGGGGCTGAAACAAGAAATTTGATAGGGGAAGCCTGGAGAGCCTTAATTGTGCTCAGGCATCATTTCAGCGTATCTGCTTGAACTGAGTGATCAGCGCCTGCTTCAGTTCCTCAAGTTTTTGAGGCGTTGGGATATACCGGTCATCATTCAGATCCTCTGCCAGCCAGGCGGGACCAGAACGAGGCGTATCGCCGTTGTGCTTTGGAAACAGATGCCAATGCATATGCCTGCTTTTCTCTGCGCTAATCAATTCGCAGTCCAGATCATCCGGATGAAACGCACGCTGAACGACTTCGGCAGTAATCGTCATATCCTTCAGAAAAGCCATACGGGCATACGCCGAGAGTTGGTTCATTTTCGTCGCATGTTCTTTACAGATGAACACCGTGTATCCTTCAAAGCGCTGATGATCGCCAAGCACCACGTATCCTGTTTCCAGCTCCCACACAAAATAGGGATTATCTTTTCGACGGATCCTGTGAATCTGCGCACAGATGGAACACCTCTTCGACGGTTGCAAAAAGTTCCGACGGTAGTATAGTGCATGGAAGGTGCGACTGCCATCCAGTTTGCTGAATTTCGTTTCAGCGACATAGATCATGCCCAGCTTTTCCATGACCCGTTGACTTTTGTAGTTCTCGCTTGCGAAAATGCCGTCAATTGCCTCCAAGGGACGGATCTTCCGGATATGATCCATTAAGGCATTCAGCATTTCAACGGTATAGCCGTGTCCCCACTGATCCGCACGAAGATTGTATCCGATTTCCCATGCGTTTCGCTCCGGGTGAAAGCTCAGCCCGCCACTGCCAATGAGCTCGCCGGTTTCTTTCAGGACAATGCCTTCATCGTAGACATCGGGATCATCCGGATTACGGCTTTCCAGCCAGGTGCGCACATCCTCTACCTGATGGTACAGTGGATAGTACAGATAGGTATTGACATCGGGATCACTGCACCATCGGAAAGCAGCCTCAGCATCCTCCGGAGTCAGCGGTCTCAGAATCAGCCGCTTTGTTTCGATATACACTTTCATGTCTGATTTCCTCCTGAAAACCAATATTTCCTTCCGGATTGAGCACAGGGATTGCTCAGTGTCAGTGATGATACTGAGCCCACGGCTCCCGGATCATGCCATACGGTTTACAGCTCCGCTTGTGAGATTGTCTTCATCCTCCGTGGAAAGGTGCTTTCCCCGGATCAATGGATGTAAGTATACACAGCTGAAATATTAACGTCAAGCAGGGTATATTTTCCCTCTCTCATGACCTCGAGCGCTTGGCAAATCATTGTTGCTGTGTTTGTCTCTGGCACGGCTTGGCGAAGGCGGGGCGCTCCTTTTGAAGCCGGCTGTGATATGGAAACCAAGGACGATCTCTCACAAAGACCATACTTTGGTATTTTTCTTTGGTATGATGTCTTGTTCTGCCTGCAATGGCATGATATAATCTTTCCCAACAGTGAGAAACGCGCCGAACATATCGGGACAATAACAGCATGGGCATGGAAAGGAGACATTATGTACGAACCAATCAAGATGATTCCGGCATATCGTCATGGAGATGCAACCCCCTGGGGAGGAACTGGGCTGCGGGCATTTGGAAAACAGATTCCGGATGAGAGGACCGGTGAAAGCCTTGAAATCTCTGTTCTGCCAGGACTTGAGAGTCGTGATGAAAACGGCCGGACGCTGAGCTCATGGCTTGAAAACGGTGGCGAAAAGATGCGGGGAACGGCGGTTCCCATGACCTTTCCGTTACTGCTGAAATTCATCAGCGCGGCGGATAAGCTTTCGGTCCAGGTTCATCCGGATGATGCGTATGCCAATGCGCATGAGGGTGGAAAGCTCGGAAAGACAGAGGCCTGGATCATTCTGAGTGCAGAGGAAGATGCAGAAATTGTATATGGCGTTCGTCCTGGGGTGACGCGCGAGAAACTGAGGGCAGCCTGCAGCGGAAAAGAGGATATTGCGGCGTGTCTCAATACGGTCAAGGTGCATCCCGGAGAGGTATTCTATATTCCGGCAGGCATGCTGCATGCACTGGGCGGGGGGATTTCCGTCGCCGAGATTCAGCAGTCCAGCGATGTCACCTACCGCTTCTATGACTGGGGACGGGTGGATGCAAACGGAAAAGGCCGTGAGCTGCATATTGAAAAGGG
>JAFUZN010000052.1 GCA_017476565.1 Clostridia bacterium | reverse complement strand
CCAGCGAGGGATTTTAAGTCCCTTGCGTCTGCCAATTCCGCCACACCGGCGTATGTGCGGGCATTATTTTACCATAACGCCCGTTGGTTTTCAATCGCTTCTCCCCCGGGTGAGGGTGAGAACTTCCTCCATGGTGGTCAACCGTCGAAGGTCATACTTCTCCACCAGGGCCATGGCGTCTTCAAAACCGTAGAGAATGGTGTCTTTCCCGTGGGAGTCGGAGGAGAGAATGACGGGCTTCCCCGCTTCCCCGAGTTTTTTCAGGATCCGTTCCGACGGGTAGGGCTCTTTGCGATAGCCCCTCGAAATGGCTCCGGTATTGATCTCCACGACGGCGGGACAGGCGATGATCTTCTGAAGGGCCTTGTCCTCCGCGGCGATGTATCGCGGGCTGTCCACATCGATGAGGTCGTCTCTCTCGAGGAACTTAGTGACGAGGTCGAAATGGGCGATGATATCGCAATGGGTCTTCTCATAAAGGTCCCCCACCATTTCGTAATAGTCTTCCACAAAGGCGTCAGCGTCTCCTTCGTACCACTGTTCCACCCCTTCCCTCTGGGCTTCTGCCCCGAGGTCTACGGAGATGTAGTGGCCGTCCTTGAAGACGCAGTGGACGCCCCCGATGACATAGTCATAGAGGGGCAGATCGTCCGTCGAGCTGCAGTAGTCCTGCTCAATGCCGAGGAAGACTTTCTTCGGCGCATAGGCCTCTTTCAGCGAGGCGACAACCTCCCGGTACCGGGCAGCCGCCTCCGGCGCCATGTTCCAGTCCGGGTCGAATTCCAGAAAGGAATGGCCGGAAAAACCGATCTGCTCACAGCCTGCGGCAAAGGCGGCCTCCGCCATGGTCTTCGGCGTATCGGCCCCGTCGCAGAAGGTCGTGTGCATGTGGAAGTTGTTGAAACTCATACCATTTTTTCCTGTTTGATTTTGTGGTCGATGATGTGGCGGGAGGCAAGCTCCTTCAGGACATCGGAAACCGTGATGCCCATATTCACCATGAGGACCATCACGTGGTACATGAGGTCGGCGATCTCATAGATGGTCTCTTTCTTGTCGTCTCCCTTGGCGGCGACGATGACTTCGGTAGTCTCCTCTCCCACCTTCTTCAGGATCTTGTCGATGCCCTTCTCGAACAGGTAGGTGGTGTAGGACCCCTCCGGCCGGGTCTCGTTACGGCCCACCAGCAGGTCATAGAGACCCTGGGTAGAGAACTCGTGGCGGGTCTCACTTTGGAAGAGCGGGTACTCGAAGCAGGAGTCCGTTCCCAGGTGACAGGCAGGGCCGTCCTTCTCGACCACGACGACGAGGGCATCCCGGTCACAGTCGGCGGTGATGCTCACGATGTGCTGGTAGTTGTCGCTGGTCTCCCCCTTCAGCCACAGTTCCTGACGGGACCGGGACCAAAAGCAGGTCAGCTCTTTCTCCAGAGAGACTTTGAGGCTCTCCTCATTCATATAAGCGACGGTCAGGACCTTCTTCGTCTCCGCATCCTGCACGACCGCGGGGATGAGGCCCTTCTCATCGAATTTCAATTCCTCGATAGACACAAAATTGGTTTCCATTGGTTTCCTCCAATATGGTTTGAGAATTTTTCTGCAAAAGCTTCGTCTTGCGGCGAAGGGCTCACAGACTTGCGCTGCCGATGGCAGAAGAAGCAAGGCTGTTGAGCAGGAAGAAACAACGAGCATCGCGATGCGCTCCAAGCGAGCGAGGCGACTATGTTTCTGACCGTACGCGTTGCTTGCTTCAACGAACTTTTGCCACGAAAAATTCTGTAATTATATTACCGGTAAAAAATCCGTTTGTTACAGACGGACGTTGATGCCGTTGCGGGCGAGTTCCGCTTTCAGATCGCGGATCTCGACTTCACCGAAGTGGAAGATGCTGGCGGCAAGGCCGGCATCCACTTTGGGAATGGCATTGAAGAGTTCCGTGAAATGGTCGATGCCGCCGGCACCGCCGGAGGCGATGACCGGAACGTTGACGACGTCACAGACGGCTTGCAGCATCTCCAGGTCAAAGCCGTTCTTCACCCCGTCGGTGTCGATGGAGTTGAGGACCACTTCCCCGGCGCCGTTGTCGACGCAGCGGCGGATCCATTCGATACCCTCCATTCCGGTGTCTTCCCGACCGCCTTTGGCAAAGACGTGGTACTCCCCGTTCACTCGCTTGACGTCGGCGGAAATGACGACGCACTGGTCGCCGAAGCGCTTGGCGGCTTCCCCGACGAGGGACGGGTTACGAATGGCACCCGAGTTGACGGAGACCTTGTCGGCGCCGCAGGACAACACCCGGTCGAAGTCCTCGAGGGTGTTGATGCCGCCGCCGACGGTCAGTGGAATGAAGATTTGGGAAGCGGTCCGGGTCAGAATGTCCGTGAACAGCTTCCGCCCTTCAAAGGAAGCGGTGATGTCGTAAAAGACCAGCTCGTCGGCGCCGCACTCACTGTAGTGGGCCGCCAGGGCGACCGGGTCGGAAACGTCCTTCACCCCTTCAAAATTGACCCCTTTGACGACGCGGCCGTCCCGCACGTCAAGACAGGGGATGATTCGTTTGGTGATCATAGTGGATTCACTCCTGGGGGCCGGCCACCGCCAGGGCGTCCGACAAATTGATGTCTCCGGTGTAATAGGCTTTGCCGATGATGGCGCCGTAGAGGTCCATCGCCGCAAGGGCTTCCACGTCTTCCATGGAGGAGACGCCGCCGGAGGCTGTGATATTCATGGAATAGCGGTCTTTGAGGTCCGCATAAAGGGCCCGGTTGGTGCCCCGCATGGCCCCGTCCCGGGAAATGTCGGTACAGATGAGGGTCTTCACACCGAGGGCCTGCATCTTTTCGCAAAAGGCCTCCAGGGTAAAGGCGGACTGTTCGAGCCAGCCTTTGATGGAGACGTACCCGTCCCGAATGTCTGCTCCGACAGCGATGCGCTCGCCATAGGTGTCGACGGCCTCTTTCAGGAAGGCTTCATCTTCCACAGCGGCCGTGCCGAGAATGACCCGGTCCACGCCGGCGGAAAGGTAAGTCTCCACCGTCTCCATGGAGCGGATACCTCCGCCGATCTCCACGAAGAGTCCGGTGTTCTCCGCCACCCGGCGGACCGTTGCAAGGTTCGGGGTACCGCCGTCTTTGGCCCCCTCCAGGTCCACCATGTGGATGTATTTTGCCCCGGCGGCTTCGAAGTCCTTCGCCACCGCCAGCGGGTCGTCATTGTAGACCGTCATCTGGGCGTAGTCCCCCCGTAAGAGGCGGACCGCTTTTCCGTCGATGAGGTCGATCGCGGGAAAGAGAAACATCTGAAGAAACTCCTTACTGTTTGCAGAATGCGTCGAGGAGCCGCAGGCCCACGTCCCCCGACTTTTCGGGGTGGAACTGGCAGCCGCAGACGTTACCTTTGGCCACTGCCGCCGTCAACTCCTTGTCGTACTCCGTGGTGGCGACCACATAGGGGTCGCAGTCGGTGGCGAAGTAGGAGTGGACGAAATAGACGAACTCCCCTTCCTTCGTGTCCGAGAAGGCAGGGTGCTGCAGGCCCGTAAAATGCAAGGCGTTCCATCCGATTTGAGGAACTTTCAGGTCCCTCGCAATGTACCCTTCCATGGGCACCACGTTCCCCGGGATGAGGCCGAGGCCTTCATACTCCCCGTATTCAAAGCTTTTATCAAAGAGGAGCTGCATGCCGAGACAGATGCCCATGAGGGGCTTGCCCTTCGCTGCCTCTTCCCGGATGACCTCTGCAAGGCCGGTGGAGAAAAGCCGTTCCCGGGCGTCCCGGAACGCTCCGACCCCGGGCAGGAACAATTTGTCCGCTGCCCGAAGTTTCTCGGGGTCTGCCGTGATCTCCACGTCATACCCGAGGGACTTCACGGAAGACGACAGGGAAAACAGGTTTCCCATGCCGTAATCGATGATGGCGATCATGCTTATAAAACTCCCTTCGTCGAGGGGATCTCGTCTTTATACTGAGGGTCGATGGCCACGGCGTCTTTGAGGGTCCGGGCCACGGACTTGAAGGTGCCTTCGATGATGTGGTGGGAATTGGTCCCCGCCAGCTGTTTGATGTGCAGAGTCAGGTCTGCTTTCCGCGTGAACCCATACCAAAATTCCTGGGCCAGTTCCGTGTCGAAGTCTCCGACTTTCGGGGTGGGCAGAGTACAATCATAGGCGAGAAAGCTGCGGCCGGAAATGTCCACCGCGGACAGGATGAGGGTCTCATCCATCGGCAGGATCGTACTGCCGTAGCGGACGATGCCCCGCTTCTCCCCCAGGGCCTCTGTGAAGGCCATACCGAGGGCGATGCCGATGTCCTCCGTCGTGTGGTGGAAGTCCACATAAGTGTCCCCGTTGCAGGTGACGTCCAGGTCGAACCGGCCATGACGGGCAAACAGGGTCAGCATGTGGTCGAGGAACCCGACGCCGGTGGCAATATTGCTCTTCCCGGTGCCGTCCAGGTCCAATTTCAGGGTGATCTGGGTCTCCGCGGTATTGCGAATGACTTCGCTGGTTCTCATATCAGTTTTCCTCCTGTTCCGTATCCTGTTCCCGGAAGATCTCCCGGACCGTCTCAAGGAACTTGTCCATTTGGACTTTGGTCCCGATGGTCACCCGGTTCCAGTCGGTGATCTTCGGGTCATCGAAATGCCGGATCAGAATGCCTTTTTCCTTCATTTTGAGGTAAAAGTCCTTTCCGGAAATGCGGTCCGTCCGCACGAACAGGAAGTTCGCACTGGAGGGCAGCACCTGGAACCCCAGTTCTTCCAGCAAACGGCGGGTGTATCGCCGGTTATACTGGATCGCCTGGCAGCTGTTCTTGAAATAGGTGTTTTCCCGCAGAGTCTGCACCCCCGCTTTGGCCGTCATGCGATTGACATTATAGGGGTTGCAGGAGTTTTTCAGGGTCTTAAGGTCTGCAATGAGTTCGGCCGAACCCAGAGCAAAGCCCAGCCGTCCCCCTGCCAGTGACCGGGACTTCGAGAAGGTCTGGGTCACAATGAGGTTATCGTAACGGTAAAGAAGCGGCACGGCACTGCGGGCACCGAAATCCACATAGGCTTCGTCCACAATGATGATGTTGTCGGGGTTCGTCCGGACGATCTGCTCGATTTCTTCCAGGGAGAGGGCAATGCCCGTAGGAGCATTGGGGTTCGCGATGCAGATATTCTTCCCGACGCCCTCATAATCCCGCACGTCGATGGTAAAGTCCTCTCTCAGAGAGATGGTCTGAAACGGGATCTGGTTGAGATGGCAGATGACCGGGTAAAACCCGTAGGTGATCTCCGGGAACACAATGGGGCGGTCTTCGTCCGAAAAGGCCATAAAAGCGTAGTTCAGGGCCTCATCGGAGCCGTTGGTCACCAGGACCTGAGTCGGCTCTACACCATAGTAGTCCGCAATGGCCTGGGTCAGTTCCGTGCTCTCCGGGTCGGAGTAGAGCCGGAGTTTCCGGGCTTCGTCCCGAATGATGGGCACCACTTCCCGAGGCGGGTCGAAGGGAGATTCATTCGTATTGAGTTTGATATACTCCCGATTCTGCGGCTGCTCCCCCGGGATGTAGGGCTCGAGCTTGTCAAATTTTGGGGAGAAGTACTTACTCATGGGGTCACGTTCCTTTCCGGATCATTCCGGGTCTTCTACAAAACGGGAGAGGATACTGCGGGCATGGCCGTGGAGGCCTTCGTGGTCTGCAAACTCGGCAATATCTTCATACACTTTCGAAAGTGCCTCTTTGGTGTAATAGGTGTACTGGGTCTTTTTCACAAAGTCGTCGACCGAAAGGGGGCTTGAGAACTTGGCGGTCCCCAGGGTCGGCAGGGTGTGGTTCGGTCCGGCAAAGTAGTCCCCGAGAGGCTCCGGACAGTTGCGGCCCATAAAGACGGAACCGGCGTGTTTGACGGCGTCCAGATAGTCAAAGGGGTTGTCCATGTGGAGTTCCAGGTGTTCCGGCGCGATCTCATTGGAGATCTCGATAGCGGTCCGCAGGTCCTCGGTGACGATGATCTTCCCGTTATTTTCAATGGAGGCTCCGGCGATCTCTTTTCGGGGCAGGGTCTCCAGCTGACGGTCGATCTCTGCTGCCACCTGCTCCGCCAGTTCCATACTGTCGGTGACGAGAACTGCAGTGGCCATTTTATCGTGTTCTGCCTGAGCCAGAAGGTCGGCTGCCACATGACGGGCATTGCTTTTCCTGTCGGCGATGCACAGCACTTCGGAGGGACCGGCGATCATGTCGATGGAGACGACGCCGAAGACCTGTTTTTTGGCCTCTGCCACAAAGGCGTTCCCGGGGCCGACGATCTTGTCGACCTTCGGCACGGTCTCGGTACCGTATGCGAGGGCGGCAATGGCCTGGGCTCCGCCGACTTTGAAGATGCGGTCGACACCGGCCACTTTAGCGGCGGCCAGGACATAGGGGTCGATCTTGCCGTCCGGTCCCGGAGGGGTCGTGATGACCAGTTCTCCGACTCCGGCGATCTTGGCCGGGATCGCGTCCATGAGGACGGTGGACGGGTAGGCGGCGGTGCCGCCGGGAACATAGAGTCCGGCTTTGTCTACGGGAATGACTTTCTGCCCCATGACGATGCCGTCTTCATCGTTGATGAGGAAGCTGTTCCGCTTCTGGCGCTCATGGAACTTCACGATGTTCCCCGCAGCCCGTTCCAGGACTCGGCGGAACTCGCCCACGACCTCAAAAGCCTCGTCGATCTCTTCTTCGGAGACCTCCAGAGTCGTAAGCTCTGCTTTGTCGAATTTCCGACCGTACTCAAAAAGGGCGGCGTCGCCGTTCTTGCGGACGTTGTAAATGATGTCCATAACCACGTCTTCGACGCCGGTCTTCATGTCCTGGCGGTAGAAGAGTTCGTCGTTGGACACTTCTCCATATTTAAAAATCTTGATCATGACTGTTCCACCTGTTCTTTCAATGCTGCCACCAAAGTTTCGATCTCTTCCGTTTTGAACTGGAAGCCGGATTTGTTGGCGATGAGCCGGGCGCTGATGGGGAAAATATCCTCATAGACGACCAGGTCGTTCTCTTTCAGAGTCGTCCCCGTCTCCACGATGTCGACGATGACGTCGGAGAGCCCTAAAATAGGGGCGATCTCAATGGAGCCGTTGAGCTTGATGATGTCGATGTCACGGCTCTTCCCGGCATAGTAGTTCCGGGCGATATTGGCAAATTTCGTTGCAACACGTAAAGTCTTCGAATGATCGTCATGGAAGTCGGACTTTGCCGCCACCATCATCTTGCAAACCCCGGTTTTGAGGTCGAGCAGTTCATAGACGTTGGGATGGTATTCTTCCAGGATATCTTTGCCGGCGACGCCGATGTCGGCGGCACCCCGCTCTACGTAGATCGCCACGTCGGAGGGCTTGACCCAGAAGTAGCGGATACCTGTCTCTTCGTTCTCGAAGATGAGTTTGCGGTTCTTCTCCCGAATGGAGGGGCATTCATAGCCGGCCGCCTCGAACATGGAGTAGACCTTTTCCCCGAGACGTCCTTTCGGGAGCGCGACGTTAATCATTTGTTTCAAGGACTTCGACCCCCTTGTTGTTGAACTTCACGAGCTGGCGGCAGCTGAGTTTTTTCGGTTTCTGTTTCTGCACCGAGACGGAGAGGCCCTTCTTCTGATAGCTTTCCGCCATCTCTTTGAGGAGGGTCAGGTCCGCGTCTTCATCGTAGAGAAGGATGACATCCACATCGAAGGAACGGTTCCCCGACTGGAACGCCTCTAAAAGGTCCAGGTAAAGGGCGAAGCCGATGGCGCCGGACTTGCGGCCCATGCGCTTCATGAGGCGGTCGTACTGGCCTCCGGAGAGGATGACGTCCGGGATCCCGGCGACATAGCCCTGAAAGACGAGGCCGTCATAGTACCGCATGTCGTTGACCAGAGAGAAGTCGAAACGGATTTTTTCCGAGTCTTTCCAGGTGTCGAGTTCGGCCGAAAGGGCTCTCAGTTCTTCGAGGGCCGCCTTCATGGTCTCCCCTTCACAGAAAGGCTCCAGTTCGGAAAGCACCACGTCCCGCCGGCCGTAGATCCCGATGAACTTCACAAGCTTCTCACATAGTTCCGGGGACACCTGGTACTCTTCACAGAGCCGTGGGATCTCGTGGGCATTCTTGTCCGCGATGAGCCCTGAGACTTTTTCGGAAAAAGCCTCATCGGCATCGGCCTCTTTCAGAAGGCCCGCAAGGAAGCCCATATGGGAAATAGCGAGGACATAGTCCCCGGACAGAGACCGGAGGCTCTCGGCGGCGAGGCGGAGGACTTCACAGAGGTTGTAAAAGTCGATCTCCCCCATGCACTCAAGGCCGGTCTGCAAGATCTCTTTATACTCATGGGTCTCATCGGAGACCCGGTAAACGTTTTCGTTGTAGTAAACACGCTGGGTGCAGCCGGGCTCATCCTTATAGTTTTTGATGATGGAGAGGGTGACGTCCGGTTTCAGAGCCATCAGTTTGCCGTTGGTATCGGTAAAAGTGATGACGCTGTCGCTCACCAGGAAGTCCTTGTTCCTGGCGTAGAGGTCATACTCTTCGAATTTACTCATTTTATAAGGCTGGTAACCATAGCCCGAATAGAGAGAGCGCAGGGCAAAGACCGCCTGCTCTTCCCGTTTGAGGATGCTTTCGTCCAACATGTCGTCCTCCTGGAAATTTAATATGGTAGCATGTTACCGTATTAGCATGCTAAAGTCAAGCGTTTTTCTCACCTTTTTATCTTCTGCCTCTTCCATACCGGGTACGCCCCCGCAGATGGCAGGATTCACAGACCCGGTAACGGTAGTTCCAGGGCAGTCTTCGGCCGCAGCTCTTGCACCGGTTCTCCGGCAGCTGCTGCTTCTCGAGAAGTTCGGTGATGCCTTCCGAGATGATTCGCTTTTCTTCCCGGACTTCCGGCAGCTCCTCTTCGTTTCCGAAGCGCTCCAGGTAGTAATAGATGAGGTCACAGACTTTGTAGCCGTACTCGAGGTCCTGCAGTTCCGTTTTCTTCGGAAGGTTCCCCCGGTAGGGCAGGTAGTCGACGGCAGCGACCTTCTCCCCGGCCTGCTCCTGCAGGAACAGACGGACCCAGAGTTCCCTCAGGGAATCCTCTTTTTCATCGAATGGGATGCAGAGAAAGCGGTAAATGAGGTCCTTGTCGTCAGAATAGGTCTCGAGGAGCTCACAGAGCTCGATCTTCAAGGTCAGGTCTGCTTTATGATACCCGGGTTTTTCGGGAATATCGTTCCATCGCTTCAAAATATCGGAAAGCTTTGCATCCAGCCCCAGCAGGGAAGGCGGGAAGTCGATGACGGCGGAGGTCAGGTTCGGGTTCTCGGTCAACAGCTGCTTTCGGATGAACCGCTTCTCCCCGAAGGAATTGACGAAGCCGATCTCATACATCCCTCTGCGGCCGGCCCGTCCGGCGATCTGCTGGACTTCATCGGGCTTCAAATACCGCACTTCTTCCCCGTCGAATTTCGACTGCTCGAGGAACACGATCCGGCGGATGGGCAGGTTCATTCCGAGGCCGATCGCGTCGGTCGCCACCACCACCTGAGTTTCCCCTTCCATGAACTTGCGGGCCTCTTCGTGGCGGACATCGTAGGGAAGCGCCCCGTAGATGACACTGCAGAGGACACCCCTTCGCTGGAGTTCAGATGCCACGGCATGGACGTTCCTGCGGGAAAAGACGATGAGGGCGTCTTTCTCTTTCACAGAGCCCGGGAAGTCGAAGGTCTCATTGTCGAGGGCGAGCTGGGTCTGCCGCTGGTGGTAGACCACTTCCACCGTGTCTTCACAATCCTCGATGAGGTTACAGAGGAGCTCCACCGCGTTCAGGGCGCAGCAGAGATGGACTTCTTCGGCACAGACGCCGAGGACCGCAGTGGTCCAGGCTCCGCCCCGGTCTTTATCGGTGATCATCTGGGCTTCATCGATGACCGCACAGTCATAGATTTTGGAGAGGTCCAGCATCTCCACCGTAGAGGCCTGGTGTTTCGCCCCGGGGACGTTGATGGTCTCTTCCCCGGTCAGAAGGTTACAGGGACACAGGTCCAGGTTCAGTTTTTCGAACTGTTCATAGGCCAGAAGCCGCAGGGGACCCAGGTAGACCCCGGTCTCCGCCCGTTTCAGAGCTTCGATGGCCTGATAGGTTTTTCCGCTGTTGGTGGGGCCGGCGTGGATGATGAAATGCCGGTCCATCCGCCGGGCCAGCGGGTAAAGGTCAATATAATTCTCCGGGATCTCCCGAAGCATGTTTTCATGGAGGTGGGCAAGCCGTTTGACTTCGCTCTCATAATGCCGCATGATCTTCCCGTAGCGGCCGTTTTTCTTCAGAAGTTCCACCACATGTTCCGTGGTGAATCGCCCGTAGAGCTGCTCGTAAACAGCCCCCATGAGCCCCGCCGACGTAATGTCTTTCGCGGACTTTGAGACAAAAGCTCCGGTCTTTGGAAGCTTGAAATGGTGGGACACTTCCAGGGCAAAGCTGTAAGCCGGTGGCATGCCCTGCAGGACATATTTGTAGAGGATCGGCTCGAGAAGGCCGACGTCGCCGTAGACCCGCAGGTAGTCCCCCGCATTGTCGGCATTGAGCCAGCCGTAAGAGACCGGCTGCCGGTCCCCGTTCACACTGAAGACCCGGACCCGCTGAGTCAGGAAATACTTCTCCAGTTTGGCGCTGAGGAAGTCCACATAGTCCGGCAGGTACTCTTCTGCCAGTTCGGGAATGGTCCGTTCCGGGCGGTAATTGGCCTCTTCCTGCTTCTTTTCATAGGAGCGAAGGACCTTTCCCATGTTGATGCCCTGTCCCCGCTTGAGGTTTCCCCGAATAAGGCCGATCTCGCTGTCGAAAATCGCTTTGAGCCTGGCCACTTCTTCCGGGTCCTCCCCCAGCACTTTCTGCAGGGACTCATTGTCCCAGAGGGCCATATCGAGGTCGGTGGTATACTGCTCCGTCTCCCGGTACTCCTTCAGGACCTTCTGTTTGAGAGAACCGAGGTTCTCCCCTTCTTCCGGAGGGTGCTCCGCGATGTACGTGTTCCAGTAGACCTCTGCGACCGCTTTTCTGGTCTTTACCCGCAGGTATTTCACGTAGTTTTTGAGAAACCGCTGGAACAGCCCGCTGCTCTCGGACACCGCATCCACCTCTTTTCCGGTTCATTAAGATTACAAAATTACAGACTGATATACTCTAGCAGAATCCCAATAAAAAAGCAACGGCTGAGACTTACTGTCTCAGCCGCTGTTCATTGGTTATTGTTCCCGTTCCGAGTAGTGATGAGCTTCTTCGAGCATCATGTCTTTGACCTTCATGAGTCGGGTCGTCGTGGCACGGTCGTTTTCGTCCAGTTTCATGCGAATGTACCGGATGGTATCCTGGTAATTCGGGATGAGGACGTGTTCCAGTGCGTTGACGCGGCGACGGGTCTTTTCGATCTCGGCTGCCATCAGCTGGCAGGACTTTTCGATCTCTGCCAGACGCATCATCTTCGGCATAATGTCGGACAATGCTTTGACGGCGTCATCCAGGTCGCTGGAGGTGAACGAATAGCCATAGGAATAGATATCGTTCTCATCTGCGGTCTTGTACTGGATGTCGAACACCGGGATGTTGACGCTCATGACATTCTTTTCAGAAATGTCCAGGCTCATTTCCTGCATAGGAAGCATCAAGGCAACATTGAGGGATTCATCGGACATGACAGAGCGGGCAATGGCCATATGCTGGTTAGCTTTGGCGATGCCGGCTTCCACCTCGCGACGGACCTCTTTGTTCTCACGTACAAGGTCGATGAATTCTCGCATGAGTTCATCGCGCTTGTCCTTCAGGAGTTTGTGGCCGCGGGTCGCGGTACTCAATTTCCCCTTCAAGTTGGTGAGTTCCATTCTCGTCGGGTTGACGTTGAGAATTGCCACGGTTATGCCTCCTGATTATGCATCGTAATACTCATCGAGAAGTTTGTCGGAAATACGTTTCAGCTCGGAACGCGGGAGCAGACGAAGGAGTTCCCAACCGATGTCGAGGGTCTCTTCGATGCTTCTGTCGTTGTCATAGCCCTGAGAAACATACTTCTTCTCGAACTCATCGGCAAACTTGGCGTACAGGAGGTCGATGTCGGTCAGAGCGGCCTCACCAAGGATGGTCATGAGTTCTTTGGCGTCCTTACCACGGGAATACGCAGCAAAGAGCTGGTTCATCGTGTTCTTGTGGTCTCCGCGGGTCTTGCCTTCGCCGATACCCTTGTCTTTCAGACGAGACAGAGACGGAAGGACGTCGACCGGGGGCTGCAGGCCCTTGCGGTAGAGCTCACGGGAAAGAATGATCTGGCCCTCCGTGATGTAACCGGTAAGGTCAGGGATCGGATGGGTCTTATCGTCTTCGGGCATGGTAAGGATCGGGATCATGGTGATGGAACCGGTCTTGCCCAGCTGACGACCTGCGCGCTCATACATGGTGGCAAGGTCGGTGTACAGGTAACCGGGGTAACCACGACGTCCGGGGACTTCCTTACGGGCAGCGGAGACCTCACGAAGGGCGTCCGCATAGTTGGTGATATCGGTCAGGATGACGAGCACGTGCATGTCCTTCTCGAAAGCCAGGTACTCGGCAGCGGTGAGGGCCATCTTCGGGGTGGCGATACGCTCAACGGCCGGGTCGTTTGCCAGGTTCGAGAACATGACGGTTCTGTCGAGGGCGCCGGACTCCCGGAAGGACTCAACGAAGTAGTTGGACTCTTCGAAGGTGATACCGAGGGCGGCGAAGACGACGGCGAAGTTCTCGTCCTTACCACGGACCTTGGCCTGACGGGCGATCTGTGCAGCCAGGTTCATATGAGGAAGACCGGATGCAGAGAAGATCGGAAGCTTCTGGCCACGGACCAGAGTGTTCAGGCCGTCGATGGCGGAGATACCGGTCTGAATGAACTCAGCCGGGAACGCACGGGCGGCCGGGTTCATGGGCGCGCCGTTGACATCAAGGCGTTTTTCCGGAATGATCTCGGGACCGCCGTCGATGGGACGACCCAGACCGTCGAAGACTCGGCCAAGCATGTCTTCCGACACACCCAGTTCCATCTGACGTCCGGAGAAGCGGACCTTGGACTCTTCCAGGTTGATACCGGTGGAGCTTTCGAACAGCTGGACGACGGCGTTGGTGCCTTCGATCTCCAGAACACGGCAGCGGCGGGTCTCGCCGTTGGCCAGTTCGATCTCACCGAGTTCGTTGTAAGTGACGTTTTCGACGTCACGGACGATCATAAGAGGACCGGATACTTCCTGTATAGTTCTATACTCTTTTGGCATTAGTATTCCTCCTCCTTCGCGAGAGCGGCGCCGATCTCAGCGTCCAGCGTCTCCATGATCTTATTGTAGTTCTCGTCGATATTGGCCTCTTCAATGTACTTGAAACGGCCGATGGTCTCACGGACCGGGATATCGATGAGGTCTTTGATGTCAGCACCCTTCTGGAGTGCATCGAGGGCCTTGTCATAGTAAGCAAGGACCATCGTCATCATGTGATGCATCTTCTTCGAAGAGGAATAGGTGTCAACGTCGTCGAAGGCATCCTGGTGCAGGAAGTCTTCACGGATGGACCGGGCGGCTTCCATCTTCAGGCGGTCAGGGTCGGACAGGGCGTCCATACCGACCATCTGAACGATCTCGTTCAGGGAGGCCTCTTCAGTCAGAATGGTCATCATTCTGCCGCGAAGATCCATCCAGTCTTCGGCAACGTTGCTGTTGAACCATCCGCCCAGCTGATCGGCATACAGAGAGTAAGAGGTCAGCCAGTTGATGGCCGGGAAATGACGCTCATATGCGAGAGCGGCATCGAGACCCCAGTAGACCTTGACGATCCGCAGGGTCGCCTGGGAAACCGGCTCGGAAATGTCACCACCGGGAGGCGAAACAGCGCCGATGGCGGAAAGAGCACCCTCGCGGTCGTCAGAGCCGAGGCAGATGACGCGGCCGGCACGCTCGTAGAACTGAGCGATACGGGAACCGAGGTATGCGGGGTAACCTTCTTCACCGGGCATCTCTTCCAGACGGCCGGACATTTCACGAAGAGCCTCAGCCCAACGGGAAGTGGAGTCAGCCATGAGGGCTACGGAGTAACCCATGTCACGGAAGTACTCAGCAATGGTGATACCGGTGTAGACAGAAGCTTCACGGGCGGCAACGGGCATATCGGAAGTGTTCGCGATGAGAACGGTCCGTTCCATCAGGGACTTTCCGGTATGGGGGTCGACCAGTTCAGGGAACTCGTTCAGAACGTCGGTCATCTCGTTGCCGCGCTCACCGCAGCCGATGTAAACGACAATCTCTGCTTCTGCCCATTTGGCCAGCTGATGCTGGGTAACGGTCTTACCGGAACCGAAGGGGCCGGGGATGGCTGCGACACCGCCCTTGGCGATCGGGAACATGGCGTCGACGACGCGCTGGCCCGTGATCAGGGGCATGTCGGGGTTGATCTTGTTCTTGTAGGGACGGCCTACACGGACCGGCCACTTCTGCATGAGACCAACCTGTTCTTCGGCACCATCGGCAGTGGTCAGGACTGCGACGATCTCTTCGACCGTGTAATCCCCTTCTGCGATGGACTTGACAGTACCGCCCTTGAAGTTCGGGGGCACCATGATCTTGTGGTTGACGACTTCGGTCTCCTGAACGGTACCGACGACGTCACCGGGCACGACAGTGTCGCCAGCGGCAACGCTGGGGACGAAGTGCCATTTCTTTTCACGGTCCAGAGACGGGACTTCGATACCTCTCTTGAGGTTGTTCCCGATCATTGCGCGGATGTTCTCCAGCGGTCTCTGGATACCGTCATAAATCGTTGTGATCAGACCGGGTCCGAGCTCGACGCTCAGAGGCGCACCGGTCGACACGACTTCCGTGCCGGTGCCGAGGCCTGAGGTTTCCTCATAGACCTGGACGGACGCACGGTCCTCGTGCATTTCGATAATCTCACCAATCAGCCGCTCCTCACCAACACGGACAACGTCATACATGTTGGCGTCCCGCATGCCGTCTGCGACGACCAGCGGGCCAGCGACCTTGGTAATTCTACCTTTGGCCATTTTCGTTTCACTCGCCTTTCATAGTTTCGGCTATATTGTCGATTCTGCGTATGTTACGCGTCGGAAAGTATATCTGAGCCAACTGCCTGTTCGACAGACTTGCTGACATTCCGCATACCAAGACCGGTATTGCCCTGGACACCCGGGATCGGGATGATCGCCGGCTGAGGACGCTCGCGGTAAACATCGAGTTCCGTTTCGATCTGAGAAGCGAGCTTTTCCGTGATGTAGATGACGCCGTAGCCGGCTTCCGACATATTGCGGATCTTCCGGACAGCCTCGGTGGGATCGTCACAGGGGAAGATCTCCAGTCCGATGGAGGCAAAGCCATAGATGCTGTCTTTGTCCCCGATAACGGCAACCTTATACATAAAGCGTTCTCACCCTCTCTCTGATTGCGTCCTGAGACAGGTTATTCTTCTTCGCAGAAAGAATGATCCTGGCGGTCTTGACTTCGGCATCTCTTGCAATGTAATACGCAATGATCGGGTCCACGCTGAAAGGCGTATAACGGGCTTCCTGGACACAGTCCATCAGAAGGTCGTCACACCATTTCTCGAAGGCAGACGTGCTGGTACGGAACTCTTCCGCACCCTTTTCATAAGGCGTATTCTCCAGAGCTGCGAGAACTGCTTCCGGCCCTTCCTGAGAAGCCTCTTTCAGGTCTTTGACTGAAAGGGAACTGCAGGGTGCCAGAGAGCGTTCCACGAAGTCGGCGGATTTCTTTGTGCTGGCGCAGCGCAGGGCGGTCTTGATATTCGCTGTGGCGACTTTCCGCTCTGCGATCTTCTTCAGCACAGGACTCTTGGACTCCTTCCCAAGCTCCAGGATGTGCGTGAGGGTCGCCTTGTCGATGATGGTATCGGACAACTGGCCGTTGGCCGTAGTCGTCAGCACCTCATAGGCTTCCTGTGCAGCGTCCTGCATGAACTCGGGGAGTTCGCCGAAGGTCTTGCTTCTGACAGCGTTGCGGATGCTTTCGGTGTCATAGACGGTGGAGTCGGAGTAGAGACTGTCGTCTTCTTCCCCGGTGATGAGACTCTTGAGCGCCGCTTTCAGGTTCTGCATGTCGTTCTGGACGAGCAGCAGATCGAGAACGTGGACGTCATCGAGGATCTCGCTGAGGAACTCCCAGGATTCGCCGAAATGCGCTTCCAGGTACTGGGCGTAATCGGTGACTCCGTCGAGGTCTCCCCAACCGCTTTCCGAAAGTTTCTGCATGGCGGCCTCATAGGAATCGGCTTCTACGAGCTGCTCCACATCGGCCTCTGTCAGTAATGTCAACTCTTTTGCTCTGACCCGCGCAACTGCATATGCGTAATCTGTGTCTTTCATTTTACGACTCATTTCCGCTCCTCCTTTGCAAATTGTCGGTTCAGGCAAATATGATCTGATTCAGTTTATCTTTGATGGTGTCGAGCTGTTCATTGATCAGCGCATCAAAGCTGCAGTTGATTTCGATATCGCCGTAGGCGAGGATGAAACCACTATCGATGTCTTTCGCTTCGTTGGATACTTTCAGCTTGCCGCCGGTGGCGGTGCTGACCTTCTCCGCAAAACCTGCGGGAAGACGGGAAAGATCTTTCTGGCTCAAGTACATCGTACCCTCAGCATCCTGTGCGTAGGCTTTGACCAATTTCGCAAGAGTGTCGAAATAAGTGTTTTCATCGGAGCCGATCAGCTTCTCTTTCGAGAAGGCGATGGCCTGGTCGATGAGATCGACTTTCGCACCCAGAAGCGCGTTCTTCTGCTCCATCTGAGAGCCGGATTCTGCCATATCCACGATGGATTTCGCCTGCTTTGCGGCGGCGGCGAGAATGCTGTCGGTCTCTTTCTTGGAAGCAGCAGCAGCTTCTGCTTTGAGGTCGTTTGCCTGTGCGGTGGCTTCTTTCAGAATGCCTTCGCACTTCAGCGCAGAGTCCTGAGTGATCTGTTCAATAATTTTATCTAACCCTGCCATTAAAGACCCTCCTAATTTGTTCGATCGGATTCATCAGACAGCGCGGCCGATGAGAAGGATCGTGATCAGGAGAGCAAGAACGGCGTAGGTCTCGACCATGGCGGAGAAGATGATGGCTCTACCGTTCTGATCGGGTCTCTTCGCAACGAGTCCGCAGCCGGCGGCAGCGACTTTGCCCTGATGCAGAGCAGAGACAAGACCGGCAACAGCGATCGGGACGGATGCGGCGAGAAGGCCAAGGCCCTGAGAGACGGGCATACCGGGCTGGATGTTGTTCATGATCAGGAACGCGGCAAGGAAGCCGTACAGGCCCTGAGTACCGGGAAGAATCTCGAGGATCAGGACTTTACCGAACAGAGAGGGGTCTTCCGTGACGACACCGGCCGCAGCGTTACCGACGAGGCCAACGCCTTTAGCGGAACCGATACCGGAGAGCAGAGCTGCAAAGGCAGCGCCTAAAATAGCAAGTACAACACCTAAGTTTTCCATATTAATTTTCCTCCTTGAAGACAAATGATTGAGAATTAACGTCGAGGGGACGGAATGTGGACCCGCCACCTTCATAGAACTTGCCGAAGAATTCGACATACTGGAGTCGGTTGGTATGGACGTACGCACCGATCAGGTTGATGCCCAGGTTGATGACGTGACCCACCAGGAAAATGAACCAGAAGAGGATCGGGTTTCCGGGAGTTGCCGCCAGCTGGTTGATGACGGATGCGATAACGCCGGTACAAAGACCCAGCGCCAGAAGACGGGCATAGGAGAGGATATCTCCGAGATAACCGGATGCTGCGTTGTAGAGGCCGTAGAGACCGCCACCCACAGAGCCGAGGATCTTGCCGATCGACTTCTTTTGTTTGATGGCCACGAAGGCCGGACCGATGACCACGAGGACAGCGCCGGCGATCAGGATGGGATACAGGACCGGTTCTGCGCTCTTGATGAGGTCGTCGATGGGTTTGGTCGCAGGATTCTCCGCCAGA
The DNA here is from genome assembly GCA_017476565.1 of Clostridia bacterium. Lineage (GTDB taxonomy): Bacteria > Bacillota > Clostridia > Oscillospirales > Acutalibacteraceae > RUG420. The sequence continues at coordinate 2,560 of JAFUZN010000052.1, read as the reverse complement.
GCAGTGCCGCCGATGTAAGTGTTGATGACCGGGATGACACCGATGAGGATGAAGAGAATGGGGACCACTTCCATGATTCCTTCAAATGCCATTTTATTGCGGATCATCTTGTAAAGATTGATGCAGTTCGCAAAGAACAGGTGAAGGATACCAATGAAGAAACAGAGAAGCAGGAACCGCGATGTGTTCTGCAGCGGATCGAACCAGTAGAGATGATTGGCGGAGATGAAGTCCGTCGGATCGTTGCTCTTCAGGCCGTTGGCGATCCATTTCGGAAGGTCGCCGAACCAGCTGTTCTGCATTGCGCCCCAGAAGGTAGTCCCGAGGCCGCAGAAGAGACCGTAGTTGACGGTCGAACGTTTGCCGGGTTCCAGTTTGTACTTGAATTTCACGAACAGACACAGGAGCGTCATAATGAGACCGTAGCCTGCGTCGCCCAACATGAGTCCGAAAAGACCGTAATAGAAGATCGTCATCAGGAAGTTCGGATCGACGTCTTTGTGGGTCGGGACGGCATACATGTTTGTGATGTTTTCCATGGTTTTGCCCATACCGTTGGTGGCAACGGCGACAGGCACGCTCTCGTCGTCCGGGTCGGTGTCGGCAAGGGAAATAGCAACGTCGAATTTCGATTCGAGTCTTTGCTTCAGCCCTTCTGCCGCGGGCTCCGGAACATATCCCGAGAGCACGAACACGGAGTCATCCACGGAGACTTTGTCCAGGACATCGTACTTGTCGGAGCGGAGTTTCAGGTAATCTTTCAGGAATTCGATGTCTTCCCGTTTTTCCCCGTACGCCGTGATCGCGGCCTCCGCTTCGGCGATTTCCGCATTGTAGTCCTCGATGGTCTTCTCCAGACGTTCGATCCGTGCTTTCGGCGGATGCTTCGTCGTGTCGGTCACCGGGACGAACCCTGCGGTGCGCAATGCCTGCTCAAAGGTTTTTGCGTTATCTTTGTGGCAGATCGCTACAAGACAGGTCTGATTGTTGTCGGAAGAAACGACTTCCGCGTCCCCGACGGCTGCCGGGTCCGCTGTAACGATCTTCTGAAGAATTCCTTCCCGGTCCAGGGGCTCGGCAATGCTGCCGATGAACACTTTCGTGTCCTGAGTCCCTCTGAATGAGGAAGGGATGTCCAGGTTCTCCCAAGGCCTTACCTGGTCGATTGCCGTTTCCGCCCGGGTGATCTCGACCCGGTCGTCTTGTATTTTTTTATAAAGCGAATTGATCTTCTGACAGATACCCAGGGTCTCGTCTGCGTCCTTTGCCTTTTCCAGGTACTCCGTCACCGCCATTTCCGGTCTCGGTGCGAAGGAGTCCAGAAGTCCGCCCTTTGCGGGGGCGTATTTGGTGAGGACCGAGAGCGCGCTTTCGACCGTGCTGTCATACTTCTCCAGCCGACTGATCTGGGATGCGGTCTGGAGGTGACCGAAGTGGTCGCCGTCGTACTGCATCTCGTCGAGCTGGACATTCCCCTGCCGCTGGACATACTCGATGATGTTCTTTCTGTCCTTTTGCAGGCCGAGGACCTCGATCCGCTTCATATTGAGAATCGCCATGCAGAAAACACCTCCTTTTCGTCAAAATAAAATACTGATTCCCGAAAAAATCGAAAATCAGCCCTGAGGAATGATGGTCTTCAGAACTGCTTCTGCAGAGACCTCACGTCTATCGTTGCCACGTTTTTTCAGATCTTCGATCTGACTCTGCACTTCGGCTTTGGCTTTGGCATAAATGCCTTCTGCCTGGGCCTTGGCATCGGCAACGATCCGGTCGCTTTCCTCTAAAGCGGCCTTTTTTTCAGCATTTGTGGCAGCTTGTGCTTCCGCCTCTGCTGTTTTGATGATGTCCAGAGCTTTCGCTTTGGCATCGGCTTCTCTGGCAGCAGCTTTTTCTTCTGCTTCGAGAACCTTGTTGATCATCTCAGAGGCCATTTACAACATCACCCTTTCTAAAGATTCATCAATTTGAGCGCCTGGACGCACCAATCCCCCAAGCCGCTCTCCTTAACGTTTGCATTATACCAATTTAATTATACGTTTTCAACAAACATAACCCGCATTTCCGGACAGTTTTTATGTTTATTTTTTAACAGTTTCTTGGTTTCGTACAAGAAACCTTCTTCTTTTGACAAATTACTGGAATTATCTATGGAAAACAAGCGAAATTTCGGTTTTTTGTCAGTATTGTTATTCCTGTCTAACTGTGATAAAATCTTGACGCAAAATGGAATAGGAGGAATTTATCCATGACAGCCAACATCCCTGAACACTCCGGGTTCACGAAGATCCCTTACGGGAAACTCGGGATCATTGCCATGAAAGGCACGGAAGAGATCGCGGAAAAAGTCAACCAGTACATCGTAAATTGGCGCAAAGAGACCCTCGGCCAGGACGACGGCGTCCACATCGCGGGCTATGCAGAAGACTCTTTCCTCATCAAATACACCGCTCCCCGCTTCGCCTCCGGTGAAGCCAAAGCCGTCATCGAGCAGACGGTCCGGGGATATGACCTCTTCATCCTCATCGATGCCTTCAACTACTCCGTCACCTACAAGCTG
>JAFUZN010000051.1 GCA_017476565.1 Clostridia bacterium | reverse complement strand
CAACGACCGGAACGATTATCAAAGGCATCGGCGGCTTCTATTATGTAGAGGCCGCCGACGGAATTTACGAATGCAGGGCGAGGGGGGCCTTTCGCAAGGAGGGTGTGACTCCTTTGGTCGGGGACCGCGTGTCCATTACGATCAATGAAGGGGAGCACGAGAACACCATCGACGAGATCTTCCCTCGGGACAACGAACTGCGCCGGCCTCCGGTCGCCAACATCGACCGGCTGTTCATCATCGTGGCCAGCACCGAACCCCGGCCGAACCCCCTGGTCATCGACCGGCTGACGGCCATCGCCGTCCGGAAAGGGATCGAGCCGGTCATCGTCCTCAATAAAGCGGACCTCAAAGATGTGGCCGACCTGAAGGAAATCTACGAAAAAACCCCCTTCCCGGTGGTGGTCACCAACGGACTGACCGGGGAAGGGACCGAAACACTGAAAACGCTCCTGGAGGGAAGGACCTGCGCCTTCACCGGGAACTCCGGTGTCGGCAAGTCGACCCTGCTCAACGCCCTGGACCCGGAACTGGATCTTGCCACTGCGGCCATTTCCAAGAAGCTGGGCCGGGGCCGTCATACCACCCGGGAATGCACGTTGCTCAAGGTCTGCGGCGGCTATGTCGTCGACACGCCAGGTTTTGCCTCTTTAGAATTTGCCCGCAACGAGCTCGTTTTGAAAGAGGAACTGGAAGAGTGCTTTCCGGAGTTCGAGCCCTACATCGCCCGGTGTAAGTTCCACCCCTCCTGTGCCCATATGAACGACAAGGGTTGTGCCGTCACCGAGGCTGTGGAGCAGGGGGTCATTTCCGAGTCCCGTTATCGCTCCTACCGGGCCATGTACGACGAGGTGAAAGACCTGGAAGCCTGGCAGCTCAAGTCGTCGAAATAGCTTGTGCTCTATTTATTAAAGGAGTATAATATTGAGTCGAACTACTGCTTCATTCTATTTTAAGAGGGATCACAGTGAAAAAGAACGGTAAGAAAAGCGCCTCTCCAAAGACCTTTCCTGCCGGGACGGTCGTTTTCCCGGACGGCTCCGTTATGGAACCGGAGGACTGGGGGAAACGAGAGCCCCGGAAAGCCCGTCCGGCCGTAAAGCCTGCTCCTGTGCCGGAGCCGGTGGAGGAGTCGGAGACCGAGGAGGAACTCCTGGAACTTTACGGGAAATACCTCGACAGCGAAGGGGTGCCCCTGAAAGGGATCAACCCGAACCCGAAATACTATGTCGTTCCCAAAGAAACAGCGGTCCAACAGAAGTCAAAAACTACAGTTAAAATAAAAGTCAAATCGAAAAAGTCAAAGGAGTAATAGAGTATGACGGTCAAAGAACTTCGTGCGGTGCTCGATCTTGCCACCAAGAGCCTTGCCGCCGTTACCACGGAATTACGCGTCGAAATGAAAGACGTTCCCAAATCGGCAGACCTTCTCATCATTCAGAACCTCTGCATGACAAAAGACGGAGTCAACTCCGATGAAGCGGCCTTAGAAGCGGCCATCGACAAGACTCTGACCCTGAAAAGAGAACTCCTCTCCGAGGTCACTGCGCCCCGGGTCCTCCCCGTCGATTCCCTGTGGGACCCCGCCGGCCCGGAAGAATATGAAGCAAAGCTCAAAGAAGTCGAAGAGAAGGAAGGGGAGAACGCTGACGCCAACAGCCTGCGGCAGATCGTCCTCGCCGGCCTCAAAGGCATTGCGACCTATGCCTGGGAAGCTTATCAGATCGGCTATGAAGACGAAGGGATCGACCCCTTCCTGCAGAGAGTCCTGCAGCGGACTTTGAAGTTCACGCTCAGCGTCGGTCTGCTCTTCAACCTCTCCATGGAAGTGGGCGGCTTTGGCTACCGTTCCATGGGCCTTCTCGACAACGCCCGCATCGAGCGTTACGGCTCTCCGAAACTGACCAACATTGAATTGGGTGCCCGTACCAAGCCCGGTATTCTGGTGGCCGGCGGAGACATCCGCGCTCTCGAGTGCCTTCTGGAACAGACTAAGGGCACCGGCGTCGAAGTCTACACCCATGACGAACTCATGTCGGCCCACTGCTACCCGAACCTGTCCGGCCTCGACCATTTTGCCGGAAACTACGGTGGTTCTGCGGCCACTCAGCAGGCCGATTACACTGCTTTTAACGGTCCCATCGTCGTCACCGGCGGAGTCATCGAGGCTCCCGAGGCGGCCTATGCCGACCGCATCTATACCACCGGTGTCTCCGGTTTCCCCGGAGTCCCGCACCTTGACACCGACAACGATTGTGTCACCGACTTCTCTGCCGTGATCGAGCAGGCGAAGACCCTGAGTGCTCCGTCTTCTCTGAGAATGGGGGAGGTCGTCACCGGCTTCGGTCACGATCAGCTCTACTCCATGGGCGAAATGCTCCAGGGAGCCATTGAAGACGAGTCCATCGCCAAGATCATCACGGTCATCGGTGCAGACGGTAAAGAAGAGGCCCGCAGCTATGTGTCTGACGTGGTGGCAGCTCTGCCGAAGAACGCCCTCGTCATGACCGCCGGCCCCGTCAAGTACCGGTTCAATGACCAGTACCTCGGCACCCTTCGCGGTATGCCCCGGACCATGGACATCGGCGCCGTCAGCGACACCTATTCTTTCTGCATGACAGCACTGAAGCTGCAGGCAGACCTCGGCAAGTACGACATCAACGGGGTACCCATCACTTACCTCGTTTCTCTGGGCGATGAAAAAGCCATGACCGCCCTTCTGACCCTCATTTACATTGGGGCAAAGAACCTGGTGGTTTTCCCGGGCTACCCGGATTACATGACCGACAGCATCATTGGAGTCTTCGAGAAGAACTTCGGTCTTCGCCTTACCACCACTGCGGCGGAAGACGTAGAAGCCTTCTTTGCCAAGAAGCCGGTGAATTCGGAAGGGCCCATCGACCCGAACATGCTCATCATCGACATCATTGAGAAATACCCGGAGGCCGCTCAGGTCCTCATGAACTGCGGCATGAGCTGCGTCACCTGCGGCGCTGCCCTTTATGAGTCCCTGTCTGAAGCCTGCATGGTCCACGGTCTCGACCCGGAAGACGTCAAGCAGGTCCTCGATCACGAATTGGGTCTTGTGGAAGACTGAAAAGTAGGGTACAATACCTCTTGTTAACAAATCGGTCATAAATCAACACACAAATATTGAAGCAATAAGGAGAGAGCGAGACAATGAAGAAGCGACTGACCAAACTTCTGGCGGCCCTTTTGGCTGTGCTGACACTGGTTGCGGTCCTCAGCATGTCCTCCTTTGCTGCGACGAGAACGCAGAGTAAGACCTATAAGACTTACACTGTTTTAGGGGACAGTGTCGCAGCAGGGTATTCCCACCCCGGGTACGACATGAACCACAACTACAATAAAGTGGAATGGAACCTGGTTCCGAACACCTACCCTGACATTGTGAGGAAAGCCGTCAAAGCCACTACCGTCCACCAGCTGGCCCACAGCGGGTACCGGTCCACCGACCTTCGAGCCCTACTTTATAACGACTATAACGGCGACGGCATGAGCCCCCTGCGGCTCCCCTCCTGGAACGATGACGCCCGTCATATGAACTATGACCAGCTGAATGTGCTTCGCAGTGCCTTCCAGGACGACATCCGCAATTCCGACCTCATCACCGTGAACATCGGGATCAACGATGCGACCCAGCCCCTGCTCATCGCCGTGGAAACTGTCCAGAGAGACCTTGGGATCCTCGGCTCGGAAGCCCTTGCCTTCCTGAACCCCATCACCCTGCTCCAGGAGACCCTCAACAATGCGGCCCTTCTCGGCACGGACGGGGAGTTCTACCTGGCTCTGGCCCAGGCTCAGCTGACGGCGACCCGGAATTTCCCCGGGAATTTCGATGCCATCATCGAGCGGATCCACCAGCTGAATCCGAAGGCCAAAGTGGTGGTCATCGGTCTCTACCACGCTTCCGAGAACGAGACCCTGCCCCAGGGCGGCTTCGGCATCCCCATCGGGGACGTCCTCGGCAACATGTACCAGCAGTTCAACTATTACATGAGAGAAGGCAGTCCCTACACCGGTAAGTACTATACTTACGTCGATGTCTGGGGCATCAGCTCTCACATGAATGACCCGAGTTCGCCCCTCTACCGGGCAGACAGCCACCCGACTCTGACGGGCCACGGTCAGATCGCCGACAAAGTCCTGGCGGTCCTGCCGACGAAGTAAACCAATAAAACAAAAGAGGACCTTCCCGGAGGAAGGTCCTTTTCTCATGTGTTTCCCGGTTCGCGATTTACCGGTATTTCTGATAAGCGGCCACCGCCAGTCGATCGACCCGCTCGTTTTCCGGGTGACCGGCATGGCCCTTGACCCATTGGATCTCGACTTCGTGTTTCGGGAGCTCCGTCAGGAGGGCATCCCACAAATCCGGGTTCAGGGCAGGCTTTTTATCTTTCTTTTTCCAGCCGTTCTGCTTCCAGCTCTCGGCCCAGCCCTTGGTGATGCCGTTGACAAAGTACTGGGAGTCCGAGTAGATGATGACTTTACAGGGCTTTTTCAGGGCTTTCAGCCCCTCCAGCACGGCGGTGAGCTCCATCCGGTTGTTGGTGGTCTCCGGTTCTCCGCCGGAGAGCTCTTTTTCGACACCGCCGTAGCGGAGAATTGCGCCCCAGCCACCGGGACCGGGGTTTCCGGAACAGGCGCCATCCGTGAAGAGTT
>JAFUZN010000050.1 GCA_017476565.1 Clostridia bacterium | reverse complement strand
GAGGAAGAGGGCCTCACGAAGGTCTTCTTTTTCTCCCGGGACGGTTACATGATGCAGAAAGCCTATGAACTCCTGGCGCCGGACGCCCCGAAAACCGAATATGTCTATTTCTCCCGCAAGAGCCTTCGTCAGAGCCTTCTCTGGAAGGGGGAGGGCTTTCGGGAGTCCCTTCGCAACCTGACCTACGAAAACTTCATTTCCGTAGGCCGCCTCCTCGACTATTATGGTTTCGGGGAAGAGGAACGAAGGGCCCTTGCAAAGCAGTACGGCTATGACCTGAGCGAGGACCTGCCCTGGGCGACTCTTTCCGAAAACGAAATCGCCGCGGGCATCTATGATACGCTGGAAGAGTCCATTAAACGGAAATCCAGAGCCCAGTTCGACCTGCTGGAAAGCTACCTCGATACTATTGGCATGGAGGGGCGAGTCGCCATCGTGGACATCGGGTGGATCGGCAGCATGCAGTATGCCCTCGAAGAGTTTGCCTGCATGAGCGGCCGCAGTCTGCAGGTCTCTGGGTTCTATGTCGGAATGAACCCGGAAAACCCCATTTCCGGTACGGCAGAAGGGTACCTCTACAACAAGGAAGACCTGACCCTTCGAAAGAGCCTTCTCTGTTTCTTCGGAGGCCTTGAAAAACTCTTCCAGAGCCTGGAAGGCTCTACCGACGGGTATACCTGGGACAGCGGAAAAGCGGTCCCGACCCTGGCTTCTTACGAATATGAAGGCGACCTCGAGGTGCAGCAGTCGATCAAGGAATGGCAGAAGGGGGCTCTCGATTTCATCGCCCTTTTGAAAGGGGATAAGAAGGCGCCGGCGGTCCGGGACCTTCGGAATTATACCATGCCCCTGGTGGAGTTTGGGAAAAACCCACCCCTCTGGGGCGTGAAGCTTTTCTCCTTTTTCTATAACGTGGACGGGACGAAGCAGTACTTCGTTGCCCAAAAACCCCTTTGGAACTACCGGCCGAAGGAACTGGTCCATGACCTTTCCAACAGTGTCTGGAAAACGGGATTCATGAGATCGGTGTTGAAAGTGCCTTTTCCATATTTCAAAATATACGACCTTCTCAGAAAGTGAGTCTCCCATGAGTGCATTGTCTCTCCTTTATTCTCTTGGTTTTCGCCGGTACAAGGCGGTGAGCTTCGACATTTTCGATACCCTGCTGGAGCGGGACGTGGCCCGGCCTGTCGACGTTTTCCTGCGAGTCGGGGACATCGTGCTCGGCGCCGGAAAGGGGGAGGCCTTTCAAAAAGACCGGATAGCGGCGGAGTCTGCGGCCAGGTCCAAAGCACTCAACGGAGAAGTGACCCTTGCAGGAATCTATGAAGAGCTCATCGCGGAAGGGTATGACCGGGAGACCGCAGAAGAGTTGCAGGCCCAGGAAGTTTCTTCGGAACTGACGGGGTGCTTCGTGAAGGAGTCTATGAAGCCGGTGTTTGACGCCGCTTTGCAGCAGGGAAAGACCGTTTTTCTCGTGTCTGACATGTACCTGCCGAAGGAAGTCATTGCGGGCATGGTGTCGCGTTGCGGGTACGAAGGCTATGAAAAACTCTTCGTCTCCAACGAGTACGGTGTCAGCAAACGGAGCGGGAAGCTCTTTGAGGAAGTCTGCCGGGAATACGGGCTGGAAAAACAGGACCTCCTCCACCTTGGCGACAGCATTGGGGCGGACCTTTTGGGCGCCCGGAAAGCCGGTGTGGCGGCACTGCCTGTCCGCCGGAAGAATCGACTGGGAAGGCTGTTGAAACGATGAAACGTGTGTTAGAAGTCAACGTCGATGACATGGGCTTTGGGGGCGTTTACTCCCTCGTTCGAAATGTCATTTTGGCGAAGGGTCCGGAAGTGGCCCTGGACATTGCCTGCATCGAACCCTTCGAGCAGAGGGCCCACATCGAGGAACTCAAGCAGTACGGCTGTGAGGTCCACTACGTGGGCTATGTCGGGAATAAAATCAAAAAGCAGTTTGTTGTCATCCGAACCCTTCGGGACCTCCTGAAGGCCGGGGACTATGACGCGGTCCACATCCACGGCGATGTGGCCTATAAACTCCTGGTCTACTCCGTTGCCTCCCGGCTGGCGGGTGTGAAGACCATCATCCTCCACTCCCACGCATCCGGCACCGACGGCAGCCACCGGGGGCTCAAGGAAGCACTCCACAAGGCTTCCCGCCGGTTCCTCAAATGGACGGGCACGGACTTCGTCTCCTGCTCGGACCTGGCCTCCGACTGGATGTTCCCGAACGTCCGACGGAATAAAATCACCGTCATCCACAACGGCGTGGATCTGGACCGGTTCCGTTTTGACCCGGCTGCCCGGGCCGCCATGCGGGAAGAGTGGGACCTCGAAGACTCCTTTGTCCTCGGGCATGTGGGCCGGTTCGAGTACCAGAAGAATCACGAGTACCTCGTGAAAGTCTTCGCCGAAGTGAAACAGCAGGTCCCGTCGGCAAAACTGTTTCTGGTGGGGGAAGGTTCCCTGCAGGAAGACGTCCGGCAGCAGGTCCGGGCTCTGGGCCTCGAGAAGGATGTGATTTTTGCAGGACTTTCCAATGAGGTGCCGAAACTTCTCTCCGGCTTCGATGTCTTCCTCCTGCCCTCTCATTTTGAAGGGCTGCCCATCGTCGGGGTCGAGGCCCAGGCTGCCGGCCTGCCGGTGGTCTTTGCCGACACCATCACGAAAGAGGCAAAGCTGACAGAGGAAGTGACTTACCTTCCCATCGAAGAGCAAGATCTTCCCGCCGGGGCCAAGGCAGTCTCCGCTGCGGCAGACCTTTCACGACAGGACCCCTACGAGTCCCTGAAAGCTCAGCATTTTTCGCTGGATGACACCGTTGCAGAGTTTCTGGCTTTATACCAATGAACGAATACAAAAACAGACCTTCCGTCGGAAGGTCTGTTTTTTTCTTGTTGAGAATAGATCATTGTTTCAAAACGGCCTTGAAGGCCTCCAGGGCGGCCGGAAAGTCCTCCTCCGGCAAGGCGGAGGGAAGAAGGGTCAACCGGGCGGTGCGGCCGTCAAAGGCTTCCCAGAAGACGCTGAGGCCGGCGGCATCGAAGTCTTCCCTGGTCCCGGTGAAAGGAACGGTGAGCATGATCTGAAGGCCGTTTTCGCTGATGTGACAGTCTTCGAAGGTGAGGTTCTCCGCAAGCAGTTCGTAAAAGCGCCGGGTCTTGGCCGTCGCGAACCGACGGACCTTGCGGATCTGGGCGCCGATGTGCCCGTCCCTAATGTACCCGCAGAGGGCGATCTGCTCGGTCTTGCTGGCGGTCTGGGAGAACCGCCAGATCTCTTCTCTGTACTGCTTGGCCAGGACTTCCGGCAGCACCATAAAGGAAATGCGGATGCCGGGGGTCAGGACGTTGGCGAAAGAACTCATGTAGACCACATTGTCAGCGGAAGCAAGGGCGTAGAGGGAAGGGGTGGGCCGGGTGGCATAGAGGAAGTCGTTGTCGTAGTCGTCTTCTAACACCAGGGTCCCGTGGGCTTCACTGTATTCCACCAGCTCCAGCCGCCGCTTCATGGGCATGACGTCCCCGAACCGGGTCATGTGAGACGGGGAGACATAAATGATGGTGGCGTCTTTATCGCGAAAATGAACGTCGAAGCCATATTCCCGAAACCGGGAGATCCCTTTTTGGAAACTCTCATCCGGGAAGGAGACGGTCTTGTCCTTCGGGAGCAGGGTGCAGAGGATGTCGAGGAGGGTGTCCACTCCGGCTCCGATGACGATCTGGTCCTTGTCGGCGATGACGTTCCGCTTTTTTCGGATATAGTCGACGATGGCTTCCCGCAGGTCCGCTTCTCCCTGGGGCTCACTGTAAGAGCAGAGCCGCTCCTCCTGCCGCAGGGCACTGTTGATATACCGGTGCCAGAGCTTCACATCGAAGCTCTGCCGGTCGGCGTCTCCGCTGGAGAGGTCAAACTTCGGCCGGACCTGGCCGGCGAAGTCCTTCGGCGGTTCCGGGGCCAGCCGGTTTTTCGGCCCTTTTCGGGAAACATAATAGCCGCTGCGTTCGGAAGACTTGAGAAACCCTTCCGCCTGCAGCGCGAAATAGGCGTTTTCCACCGTGGTGCGGCTGACGCCATGGATGGCCGACGCTTCCCGAATGGAGGGCAGCCGGTCTTCATACCGGAGCTGACCGCTCAGAATGCGTTCTTTGTAATACTCGTAAAGTTCAAGATACTTTTTCATGGGGCCTCAATTTGCGAAGCCACGGCCAGGGGTCCAGCAGCCAGCCGACTGCGGTCTGGAATGGCTTCCAGGAGAAGAAATAGGTGAGGGCTGTGCTCAGCAGGACAGCGAAGGCCAGCTGAGCCGGCAGGCTCGATTTCATCAGGTCAACGGCCCACTCCGTATGGGTGATCATATCGAGGAACGGCAGGTGCCAGAAGTAGACGGCAAGGGTCCGGGACCCCAGCTCGGTGAACCTCGGAACGCTGTGGCGGGGCACCAGGGTGAAAAAAGCGAAGATGATCAGGGTGCTGATGGCGTAGGCCAGGGCTCGGTACAGAAATTCGGTGGTCCCCAGCGCGTTGGGCAGCTCGTCGTAATTGTTCTGGCCGGTAAAGAGGCGACGCAGGAGGTAGACCTGCTTTTGGAGCACAAAACACAGAACGAACCAGGTGAGGAACAGGAACGCTCCGGTTCCCCGAAGGACAGGTTTGTCGAGGACTTTGGCGAACCTGTCCCGGTCGATGAGGACCCCTGCATAGAAGAAGGGGAAGAACACGATGATGCGGGACAGGGCAAAGCCTTCACTGATGAAGGGGACATAGCCGATCGCGAGCCCCAGGGCAATGGAACCCGGCAGAACATATTTCCCCGGGACCTTGCGCAGAAGCCAGGCAATGGAATAGCAGGCGAAGAGGGCCAGCATGAACCAGGAGATCTTGTTCTGGTCATAAAAGCTGAACCCATGACTAGGTTTTCGAATATGGATGGACCAGTCCCGGAAGAGCCCCAGGACCAGACACACGAGGAGGTAGGGCAGGAGCTTTCGCCAGTTGTAGCGGTCCGCCTGCACCGTGCGCTTGGCAAAGAGGCCGGAAATAAAGAGAAATGCCGGCATATGGAAGCTGTAGATGAACAGGAACAGGCTGCGGTCGGTGAGGTAATAGTCGCAGGAACGTTCCACGGCGTGACCGAGGACCACCAGAAAGATCAGCAGGAATTTTGCGTTGTCCCAGCGGGGGTCGCGATGTGCGGTGGGCGTGAGGATCAGATCCTTTCTCGCATGCTGCGAATGGTGCGGCGGAACATGTCTTCGATTCCCACAGAGGCCTGATAGCCAAGGGCCTTCAGGCGGGCGGCATCCAGCCGGATGACCATCTGCGGGTTATAGCCGAAGGAACCCAGGTCCTCCGGGATTTCGATGCGGACTTTGACTCCGGCTTCCGGCTCGAGACCGGCCACCAGTTCCGCCATCTCTTTGATGGAACAGGCGGTGTCCATATTGGTGACGTTGTAGGCCTGCCCGTCTTCTCCTTTCAGGAGGATCGTATAAAGGGCACAGACCGCATCGGCAGTGTAGCAGTAACTGCGGACCGTAGAACCGTCTGTGTGAAGGACGATGTCCCGCCGCTCCATGAGACAGCGGGCGAATTCCGCGAAGACCCGACCGTCGTTGTACTCGACTCCGGCGCCGAAGGTCTGGGAAAGACGGGCGACTTTGACGGGCACCCCGTACTCGGAAGCGTAGGAGGCACAGAGGCATTCGACCATCCGCTTTCCCTCGGAATAGCTGCTGCGAACTGACAGGGGCTCAATGAACCCGTAGTCTGACTCTGTAATGGTCTCCCGGGTGCCGTCCGGGACCCCGTAGACTTCTAAAGAAGAGAGGTAGACCATTCCCCGGACCTGTTTGTCCCGGGCGAACTGCAAAAGGCGGTCCGTTCCGTAAATGGCGGTCTGGATGGTCTCGACCGGGCTCTCCACAAAAAAGCGGGAGCCGGTGGCGCTGGCGCCGTGGACCACATAGTCGACGGGCCGGTCATATTCGATGGGCCGGGAGAGGTCGCCGATGACGAACTCCAGGTCTTCCGAGGGCAGCAGGTCCTCGAAGAGGGCCCGGGCTTTTTGCTCATTGCGGATGAAAGCGGCCACGGTGATGCCGGCTCCATAAAGGCGATTCGCCCCCAAAAGGGTGCGGACCATCTGAGAGCCGATGAGACCGGTGGCGCCGGTGATGAAGACCGTCTTGCCGGTCAGGTCTGCCAGAAGCCCGTTGTCAGCGAGGGTCTTGGCGCAGAGGGACATATCTTCCCGTAATACTGAATCGGTCATGGTCAGCCTTCTTTCGGTTTGCGGAAGGTGTTGAGCTTCGTGCGGTTGCCGTTGGTGAGACCGAAGCCGAAGGTCTGCTCGTTCTCCCGGTACTGCAGGAGGGCACGGAACATGTAGACGTCTTCCGGAGTGGTGACTTTGATATTACCCCGGTTGCCTTCCACCATGTGGACAGGGATGCCGAGGGTATGGCAGATCGTGCACTTGTCCACCATGTTCTCATAGCCGTTTTCTGTGGCTCGGATTTCATCGTGGGCCTTGATGATGTCTTTCAGGACAAAGGTCTGAGGAGCCTGGGCGGCAAAGGTGTCTTTCCGGTATGGGACCTGGTCGACGCCGTCGCCGTCATGGCTCAGAAGGATGGTCTCAAAACAGGGGGTACAGGTAATGGCATTGCCCTTTTCTTTGGCGGTCTCAATGTTGTCCGTGATGACGTCGTAAGAGACGAAGGGCCGGACCCCGTCGTGAAGGAGGACGATGCTGTCTTCCGGGTTCTCAGACTCTGCTTTCTTCAGCAGGTTGTAAATGGTGCCCTGGGCACTGTCCCCTCCGGGGATGACTCCTGCCACTTTCGTGAGGCGGTATTCTTCCACCAGGGACTCGACATAGGGAATATATTCTTCCAGAGTGGAGATATAGATCTTGTCGATGTGGTTGTGCCACTGGAACAGCCGGACCGTGTGGACCAGTACCGGCATGGAGTTGATCTCCAGAAACTGTTTCGGGATACCGGCGCCCATGCGGACGCCGCTGCCGCCGGCAAAAATGAGGGCGATATTCATAAAAAGGACCTCCTTTTTGAGTTCGTTCTATTTGTCGTGGGTATCTTGCTTGACGTCTTCCTCGTCGTCGGTCTCTTCCGTCGGAGTGAGGGAGGCGAAGCTCAGGTGACGAAGGCGTTCGACGTCGTCTTCCACGGCCTTTATGTTGGCCCGGATGTCCTCCGGGATGTTCCCGAGGACGATCCAGTCGATGACCCGGTCGGATGCGCCGGAGTCGATGTAGTCGAAATGGACATCCACATATTCTTCGACCTTTTCGTACTCGAAGTCGTCCTTTTCGAGGGCCGTCATGACCTCGTCGAAGGTGTGGCAGACTTTCCCGG
>JAFUZN010000049.1 GCA_017476565.1 Clostridia bacterium | reverse complement strand
GGAGAGGGCCAGTCGGGGTGATGGACGGCATCGGGGAGCCCCTGGGCTTCCAGCGCCGCACCGCTGAAGGGAACCAGCGGCCCATCGGCCAGCTCGATGCCCGGTTCCGGCGCATTGCAGGTGTACATCACGAAGGCCGGAGCATTGGTAGTCAGTGTCAGCGCCCGACCGGAGACCGGGTCACTTATGCGCAGGGAATGGCTCCCCTCTTCCCGAAACAGGAAGGGGTGGTCATAACCCCGGCCCACCATCCGGTTCTGTTCGTGTTCCGAAGTCCGCCCCACGGAGAAGGGTTCCCCCAGGCGAAAATCGAAAGCGGTGCCGTCTACGGGCAGGACCTTTCCCGTGGGAATGAGGTCTTCCCGCAGTTCCAGGAACCGGTCCGCATCTGCAATGAGGACTTCCGACAAAAGGTCTGCTTTCTGGTTTCCACTCAAGTTGAAGTAGGTGTGATTCGTCGGATCGTAAATCGTGTCTTCGTCCGAGACTGCACGGAAATCGACCCGGACGTTTCCAGTATTATCCAGCGTGTATGTGACCTCTGCATGAACTTCTCCGGAAAACCCGAAACTTTCGGCAGGACTGGTATAAAGAAACGTGACCGACACCTTCTGACGGTGCTCACAGACGGAAGGGTCCGGCAGGTCAAAGACTTCTGCTTCCCAGAAGGCCTTCGAAAACTCTCCGCCGCCGTGGAGCAGTATGGGGTCCCCGTCGATGCGGCCGGCCATTCTCCCCACCATTGCTCCGAGGTACAGGTCCCCGTGGGCGATGTACCCTTCCAGGTCCGGAAACCGTAAGACAACGCTCTCCACCTTTCCCTCCCGGTCCGGAACACGGAGGTCCGTGATGATGGCCCCGTAGTTGATTGCGGAGAGAGAGACACCAAAGTCGTTGGTCAAAGTGTATTCCGTGACAGGGACCGAAAGGCGCCCCTTCGGGTCCGGGAAAGTCCTGGTGGTAACGTTCATAAAGTCTCCTTTCCGAGAAGGTCAGCAGTCTGCCCTCCCGGGTTCTCATAAAGGCCGTCCACATAGTGGTCGACCGCATTTGTGATACTGCTTGCAATACCCCTCTGGTCCTGCAGCAGGACCTTCAGGTCTTCCGGGTTCGTCAGAAAAGCCAGTTCACACAGGAGTCCGTCCACTCCCTGGTTGCTGTTCCGGTATTCGTTGGTCCCGTAGTCCGGGTTCCGACCGTCCACATAGGCGCCGGTGGCAATGCCGCCGAACTCCCGAATCATAAAATAGTAGTCGGTAGAGGTAGTGGCCTCATAAAACGAGAAGCCCTTAGCCTTCGCTTTGGCCCGCTCCTCTCGGAGGTCCGCAGTGCTGAAGGTCCGGGTGTAGACCCCGGGGACGGTTTTTCCGGCCATAGTGGAATAGGACAGCCCTGTCCCGTCGACCAGCCCACCGGCAATGGCCCGGGCGAAGGCGTCTCCGGCTTTGCGGCTGCGGTAGACCTGCACGCCGTTCTGACTTTTATTGGGACTGTAGTTCAGATGGATACTGAGGGACAGTTTGGCCTTTGAAGCACAGGCACGGTTCACCCGCCCGTCTTTGTCATAAAGAGTATAGGCCATATTGACTTCCGGGTCTTCTGACCCATCCCGGGTCAGAAGGACTTTGTAGCCCGCCCGTTCCAGTGCGGTCCGGATGGCTTTCGCTTCTTCGAGGACAATGTCCCGTTCACTGTAGCCGCCGCTCTGAGCTCCGGGGTCCTTGCCGCCGTGCCCCGGGTCGATGACGATGTCATAGACGTCAGCGGGCAGTCGGGAGCGCCTGACCTGAAAGACCAGGGTGTTACGCTCTCCAAGGGTCCGAAATTCGGTGGTCACTTTCCGGTGTCCCCGGCCGTGGCTCAGGGTGTAATACTCGATGGCCGGCTCTGCCGGCTTTTTGTCAGAGCCCGTTTCGTCTTCCAAAGTCCAGTAGCGGGGCGTTCCTTCCCGGTCCCGGGTCTCCAGAAGTGCTGCACAGGTGCCGGTGGGCAAAGTGTCGAGGCACAGCCCTTCGTCGATCTTTTCGGCACTCCGAAACCGGAGACGCCCCTGCTTTTTCGAAAGGGAGACCGGGACCTCTGCCCGATAAAGGGTACCGTCTTCCCCGCTTCCGGAACGCAGGACCAGAGCGGCGGAAGCCACCTCTCCCGGTTCTTCGAGGAAGCCTTCCAGCTGGAAGAACATTCCGTAAGTATAATAGCGGGTCACTTGTGCGGCCCCTGCCGTCTCCCCCACAGCGCCTTTTAGGGAACCGCAGGCACTGAGCAGGGTCGTTGTCAAAAGAGTCAGGAGCAGAATGAGACATCCCGCTCCTCGCACGTGTTTCATTTATTCACCTTCATCCAGAGTCATGAGGCGGGACATCATACAAAGGCCCGCCGCTCCGCTGGCAAGGCAGGAGTCCAGGTCTTCCCGGGAAGCGCCGCCCATGGCGTAGACCGGAACGTCCACAGCACTGCTGACTTCCTTCAGGAAGTCGAGAAGGTGGTTCCCCTCCCCGTACTTGTCCCGGTTCCCGGCCGCAAGGCTGGCGGTCAGGAAGGTGGCTCCAAGGCTCACGGCTTCCCGGGCCTCTTCCACCGAATGGACCGTCGTCCCAATGACCTCGAACTGCTTCCGGACGTCCTCCGGAAGGGTGCGCAGGTCTTCGAGGTGCAGTTTCACTTTGGGAATGCCCAGGGCAAGGGCCGTCTCATAAAACGTATGGACAATGAGCGGGACCCCGAACTCCTCACAGACGGGGCGCACCCGTTCGACGAGAGTCCGGTAGGCGTCTTCCATGACGTCCAGTTCCCGGAGAACAATGGCAGCCGGCTGATGGGCCGCAACGATGCGCATCTGCTCCGGAAAGGGTTTGCGGCAAAGGTGCCGGTCGGTGATACAGATGACATTTTGAAGGTTTTGCATGATGGGTCCTCCTCCACAGATGATTCCTGCTTCTATTGTACCAAAAAAGCCCCCGTATTCAAAAAGTTTCTTGACTTAGAACAAATGTTCGTTTTACAATAGACTCGCAAACACAAATGGGCTTTTATGGGCACCGGCAAATGGGCAAAATGGGTAATAATTTGCTGGAGGAAACCATGACAGCTGAAACAAACAAATTTTACTTATGCATCGACCTCAAGTCCTTTTATGCTTCGGTCGAATGCGTCGAGCGGGGCCTCGACCCCATGACCACCCTCCTCGCCGTGGCGGACCCGGAGCGCACCGACAAGACCATCTGCCTTGCCATCACTCCCGCCATGAAGGCTCTGGGCATCAAGAACCGCTGCCGCGTCTTCGAGATCCCGAAGAACGTGGACTACATTACCGCGGTCCCCCGCATGCACCTGTACCTGCAGTATTCCGCCCGCATTTACGGGGTCTACCTCAAGTACATCGCGAAGGAGGACATCCATGTCTACTCCGTGGACGAAGCGTTCCTCGATGTGACCCACTACCTGCACCTTTACAATATGAACGCCAAAGAGCTGGGGCTGCGGATCATGCAGGACATTTACGAGACAACGGGCATTCGGGCCACCTGCGGCATTGGCACCAACCTGTACCTGTGCAAGATCGCCTTAGACATTCTCGCTAAACACTCCCCGGACTTCGTCGGAGCCCTCAACGAAGTCCGGTACCGGCGGGTCCTCTGGGACCACCTCCCCCTCACCGACTTTTGGAGCATCGGCGGCGGGACAGTCCGTCGGCTGGCCCCCTACGGCATCTACACCATGGGGGACATTGCCCACACCCCGGAAGACCTTCTGTACCGCACCTTTGGCATTGACGCCGAGCTCCTCATCGACCATGCCTGGGGCCGGGAGAGCACGACCATACAGGACATCAAAGCCTTTCGCCCGGTCGGCCACTCCCTGTCCAGCGGCCAGGTCCTGCCCTGGGACTACGACTGGAAAGGGGGGCTCCTCCTCACAAAGGAGATGACGGAACTCCTTGGCCAGGAGCTTCTCTGGAAAGGTCTTGTCGCCGACTCCATGACGCTGTCCCTCGGCTATTCCAAAGCTTCCGGGCGGGGGTTCGTACGGGGAACCCGGGTCCTTGGCACCGGCGGCAACACCAATTCGGCGAAGGCCATTCGAGAGGCCACTGAAAGGCTTTACCGGGACATTGCACTGACCGATGCCCCTTTGCGGCGCATCGGGGTCTGCATGAACCGGGTCCGGGACGAACTCTGCGTCCAGTACAGCTTCTTTGAAGACCCCGCCGAGCTGGAGCGGGAACGTTCCCGACAGCTGGCCATTTTGCGCATCAAGGACAAGTACGGTAGCAACGCCATTTTCCAGGGCATGGACCTCATCGACGGCGCCCGTACCCTGGAGCGCAACACCCAGATCGGCGGCCACCGGGCATAGTACCATGGGAAAGAAACCCAGGAATAAAATGGACCCGGGACAACGGGCCAAGCAGTTCATGCCCTTTGCCGCCCTCAAGGGCTTCGAGCAGGAACTGGAGGCCGCCGAATTCCGTCCGGTGGAGAAAGTCGTCTTTTCCGAAGATGCCGCCGAAGAGCTGGACCGGAAGCTCCACGAAGTCCGGCGCGGGGACATGGTCTCCGTCATCTATTACAAAAAAACGGCCCGGGGAGGCACTTGCCTCACCCGGACCGGCATGGTCTCGAAGGTCGATCTCCTCGACCGCTCCCTCACCCTCGTGAAAGAGCGGATCCCCTTTGCCGACCTCTATGACATTGAACGGGTTTCTTGATGTAAGAAACCCGTTGGTTGCGTTATAATAAAGGCGAACGTCAATGAAAAAGGGAGTGACAGCATGCTGCGACTCATCACGAGAGCCGATGACTTCGGCTGTGCCCGAGGGGCCAACGAGGCCATTCTGGAAGCCTGCCGGGGCACTTTCATCCAAAACGTTTCGGTCATGGCCGTCGGGCCCTATCTGGAAGAGGGCGTGGAAGCCCTGAAAGAGACCGGGGCCTGTCTTGGAATGCATGCGGTCCTCAATTCGGAATGGGACCGCATCAAATGGCTTCCCTGCTCTCCGAAGGGAGAGATCACATCGCTTCTGACCCCGGAGGGGGAGTTCCCGGAAGCTACCGCCTGGTTTTTGGAGCACCCGCCGGAGCTGTCGGAGGTCCTTCGGGAGTTCGACGCTCAGCTGGACCGGCTGACCCGGTTGGGGCTTTCCATTTCCTATGTGGACATGCACATGATGCCATACAAAGAGATCCCCGGGCTCCGGGAAGAAATGAGCCGGTGGATCGCGGAAAAAGGGCTCATCGACCACATGCCCTATTACCGGACTCCGGAACAGTTTCGACCGGACCGTTCTACCCTTTTGGAAGAACAGGCCACGTACTGGGAAGACTGGTTCCGCCTCTTCACGGAGGGCACCTATTTTACGCTGCTGCACCCCTTCCGCTTCGGGGAGGACAGTCTTCTCATGGGGAACCGCAACGTGTCGACAGAATGGGTCGCCGCCCACCGGGACATCGAATATCGGCTGCTGGCCGACGGCACCCTGGAGCAGCTGGCAGAACGCTACCACATCCGCCCCACCCGCTATGATGAAGTGTGAACAGTCCACAGGACTGTTTTCTAAACGCTCGTGCCTGAAAGTTCGAATCTCTCTTTCCAGAAACAAAAAGCACAGGCGACAGCCTGTGCTTTTTGTTTGGCGGAGAATGAGAGATTCGAACTCTCGCGACGGTCATCCCGCCCTACTCCCTTAGCAGGGGAGACCCTTCGGCCTCTTGGTTAATTCTCCGGGTCAAAGTGTGTTGAAATATG
>JAFUZN010000003.1 GCA_017476565.1 Clostridia bacterium | reverse complement strand
AGGGCTGACGTTGACGACTCTTCCCTCTTTTTCTGCGCGATTTAAAAATTCTCTCGAATGTTTCTGAACCGTAGTGGTGTCCAGGTCGAAGATGCCGAGGATGTGCTCTGTCTGTACTACCGTGTCTGCACCAAGGTGTAAAAACATTAGAGGAGCCTCCCTCCGGCCACTTCGAAGAGCTTTCCGTTTTCGGACTGCTTCGAGAGCAAAATGCTTGAGGGTTCACAGCAGGTGAGGAACACCTGCCACCCTTCAATGTGGTTGAGGATGTAGTCCTGACGGCCGGCATCGAGCTCGGACATGACGTCGTCTAGCAGGGCCACCGGCTGTTTTCCGGTGAGAGCTCTGATGACGAAGCCTTCTGCCATTTTGAGGCTCAGCGCACAGGAGCGCTGCTGCCCCTGAGAGCCGAAGGCCTTGGCGGAAATGCCGTCCAATTTTACGACCAGGTCGTCCCGGTGGGGACCCACAGTAGTAAAGCCTGCAAGGCTGTCTTCCCTCCGGTGAGCCCGTAACAGGGTCGCCAGTTCTTCTTTGATGACGGGTGCATCGCCGGAAGAAAAGGTGTAAGTGTTCTCCCCGACCCCGGCTGCGTATTCGAGGCTGATGGCCTCTCTCCCGCCGGAAATGCCCCCGTAGAATTCTTCAAGGTAGGGTCGCAACTCTTCGAGGTATTTCATTCGCTCGGAAATGACGTGGGCTCCGAAGGTACAGAACCGGTCGTCCCAAATGTCGAGGGTGTCATAGAGTTCCGAGTGGTAAATGGCGTCTTTCAGAAGCTGGTTTCGCTGCTGCATGGCCCGGTTGAACTGGGTCAGGGACTTGGCATAGCCGGGTTTCAGCTGGCAGAGAGCCTGGTTTAAAAACTTTCGCCGTTCGGCGGGGCCACCTTTGATGAGTTCCAGGTGTTGAGGAGCAAAAATGACTGCCAGGAACTCGCCGACGAGTTTTGTGGAAGTACCGTAAGGCAGGCCGCCGAGGGACGCTGTCTTCTTGTCGGTGATCAGAATGTCTGCCGTCATGTCCCGGACGTCGTTGTGGAACGCCATGGACAGTTTAGCAGCTTCCGTATCAAACCTTCTCAGTTCCCGTTCCTTCGACCCCCGAAAGGACCGAAGTCCGGTAAACAGCCACACCGCTTCTAAGAGGTTCGTCTTCCCCTGGGCATTCTCGCCGTAAATGACGTTGACCCCGGGGGACGGCACGAATTGAATGGACTCGATGTTGCGGTAATTATTGATGTCTAAAGATTGTACGATCACTTTTCATTTCTCAGCCGGACCGGCAGGACCAGGAACAGGAACGCTTCCCCTTCCACCGGAACAATGGTGATGGGAGACAGAGGACCGTTCAGGGTGACCTTGACGGTATCGAGGTCGCAGGCCCGGAAGGCGTCCAGGAGGAAGCGGTTATTGAAGCCGATCTCGACCCGGTTACCGTCTATTTTTGCCGGGACCTTGTCGTTGGCAGCGCCGATGGTGGTGCTGGTACTCATGCGGATGACGTTTTCATCGAATACGCAGCGAAGGGGGCTCTTGACTCGGTCGCTGATCATGAGGGACATACGGTCAATGGCGGAGATGATGGTCTTGGTATCGACTTCCACTTCTGTGGAATGGGCCTTCGGAATGGCGGCGTTGTAGTCGAGGAACTCGCCGTCCAGAAGACGGGAGATGAGGGCATAAGCACCCACTTCGAAGACGATGTGGCGGGCAGCAACCTTCAGAGCCACGACTTCTGCTTCATCGATGAGCTTGATGACTTCGGACAGGGTCTTGGCCGGGACGACGAAGGACAGGGGCTCGCCGGTATAGTTGATGGCCTCGGTGCGGATTGCCAGACGGAACCCGTCGACAGCGACCAGCTTGAGGGTGTTTTCGGAAACTTCGAATTTGATACCGGTGTGAACGACCTTGGTATCGTTAGTGGAAACTGCGAAGATGGTCTGCTTGACCATTTTCTCAAGGGTCTCAGAGTCGATGAGCACGGGAACTTCTTCGGTGACCGTCGGCAGTTCCGGATACTCTTCTGCGGCAATGCCCACCAGCTGGTATTCCACTTCGCCGCAGCGAATGGTGCAAAGCTGACGGGGGTCGGCTTCAATAGAGACGGTCTCTCCGGGAAGTCTGCGAAGGATGTCGCAGAGAAGACGGGCATTGAGGACAATGGCGCCTTCCTCTTCGACCCGGGCTTCCTGAACGGTAGTAATGCCCATATCCATGTCATAGCCGGTGAGGGTGACCTTGCCGGCTTCTGCTTTCAGGAAGATGCCTTCAATGGCGGGCATGGTGGCTTTGTTGGAGACAGCGCGCTGCACGTTCTGGCAGGCTTCATTGAGTCTTGCGGTGTTGCTGATGATCTTCATGTTGTTAGCTCCTCCTAGAAACAATAGTAATTCTTAGTCCATAGTAATAGAGGCCGTTGAGAGTTTGGAAAAGTCCGTTTCACGACTTAGCCTCGGTGTTTTCACGGTCCACAGACCCCCGGAGCGATTTCAGGAGTAAATCGCGGAAAAAGGGGGATGAGAAAGTGTTATTTCGGAAAATGTGGAAAGTTGCGGAGTGGATTGCGGACAAAATGGTCAATAATTGGTCTGAGCTTCGTTGATGTTGTTGATGATGCTCTGGATGGTGGAACGGACGGTGGGGTCCTTCTGCATTTCCTTCTCCGCCTGCTCGTAGTTGTACATGACAGTGGAGTGGTGCTTGCCGCCGAAGGCTTTGCCGATTTCTTCGTAGGAAAGTCCCGTGATCTCTCTGACGATGTAAATGGCGGCTTTTCGGGCCTGGGTAATATTGGAGTTCCTCTTTTCGGAAGTGATGTTCTCGACGGTCGTACCGTAGGTCCTGGCCACTTCGTTGAGGATCTTGTCGATGGTGACGGGCACCGGCTGGAAATCGTTCATGAGGTCGGTGATGACCTTCGTCGTGCTCTGGACGGTGGGCCGCTGATGGTTGATGTTGTAGTAAGCATGCAGCTTCTTCACAGTGCCTTCCAGCTGCCGGACGTTGTTCTTGATCTTTTCCGCGATGAACTGCACGACGTCGTCGGTGAGTTCCAGGTTATAGAAATCGGCTTTGCGGCGGATGATGGCGATGCGGGTCTCTAAGTCCGGAGGCTGGATATCGGCAAGGAGGCCCCACTCGAACCGGGTCCGAATGCGGTCTTCCAGGTTGGCGATCTCCTTCGGAGGCCGGTCACTGGTGAGGACGATCTGCTTTTTGTCGTTGACGAGGGCGTTGAAGGTGTGGAAGAACTCTTCCTGGGTCTGGGTTTTCCCCGCGATGAACTGTACATCGTCCACGAGGAGGACGTCGACCGTGCGGAACTTGTTGTGGAAGGCGTCGGTGGTGTGGTTTCCAATGGCTTTGATGAGTTCATTGGTGAAGTCTTCGCCGCTGGTGTAGAGGATCTTGGCTTTGGGGTTGTCCTTTAAAATCTTTTCGCAGATTGCGTAGAGCAGATGGGTCTTGCCGAGACCGGAGTTTCCGTAGATGAAGAGGGGGTTGTAAGCGTCTCCGGGAGCATTGGCAACGGCCAGGGCTGCCGCGTGGGCGAAGGTGTTGGAGGACCCGACGACGAAGGTATCGAAAGTCAGCTCTTCGTTCACCATGGGGTGGCTTTGAGCGGCCTTTTTCGGTTCTGCTGCCGCTGCCCCTTCTTTGTCGTCCTTCTTTTCCGACTCGATGATGACGTCGATGGGGAAGCCCATGTATTGTTCAAAGGCTTTATCTAGCAGGTTTTTGAACTTGCTGCT
>JAFUZN010000048.1 GCA_017476565.1 Clostridia bacterium | reverse complement strand
AGGAGCTTGATGGCGGCTACACCGACCACCGCACACACGATGTTCACCACGAGGATGGGCCCAATGCCCATCAGCAGTGACCCACCGTCGAGGGCGTCTTTGATTTCGAGGAGAGCCGCCGCCAGAATGGCAGGGGTCCCGAGCACGAAGGAATACTCCACCATGTAGTCTTTATTCACGCCCAGGAGCATCCCGGTGGAAATGGTGGAACCGGAACGGGAAATACCCGGGAAGGCTGCCGCAAAGAGCTGGGCCACACCGACCCACCAGGCGTCCTTTCCTTCGACCTGAGGACGAATATTCTTTCTGGTCCGGGCCGCATGAGAGCCGGCCAGGAGGAGAATGGCAGTGGCAAGGAAGCAAAACCCTTCGACCAGAATGTCGGAGTCATTGGCGAGGCCTTCCACTAAGTCTTTGAGGTTCTTCCCTCCTCCGACCGGGAGGAACAGGAACAACAGGGGAACACAGGAGAGGACCATCATGTAAAGCATATGACGGTCATCGGAGACGTGTTTTGTGTCGAGGTTTCTGGTAAATACATCGCGAACGGTCTTGCCGATCTCCTTGAGGAGCTTCCAGAAGGTCTTGTAATAAACGGCAATGACTGCCACGAGAGTACCGATGTGCAGGAATACGGTCAGCTGAAGAGAACCCTCCCCCTGCAGTCCCATGAAATGCTGGAACACGGAGAGGTGGCCGGAACTGGAGACCGGCAGGAATTCTGTGGCGCCCTGAACGACGCCCAGGATGACCGCTTTGAGATAATCCATCATACCGCGATTGACTCCTTTAAAATTGAAACTTATATCGGCTCATTATACCAAAGGAGGCCCTCCTCTTCAAGGCGATTTGACAGGAGCCTTTATCGAATCGGAGATTATACATTGACAGTTAAATATCAACTTATTATAATGGCATTGTTAAAAAAATAAACAAGTTGAAAGGAACCGACTCACATGGGAAAGTATGACAATTACGTAGAAGAGTGCACGGCGCACTTCAAAGCACTCCTGGAAGAACAGCTGGAGAGAGAAGACCGCATGGAAGCGGACAACGAAAAGAAAGACTTCGCTAATCTTGACCACATCATCATCGGCTTCTGCGGCGGCGACGGCATCGGCCCGGTCATCACTGCGGAATCCCGCCGGCTCATCGAATTCCTCCTGAAGGACGACATTGCATCCGGCAAGGTGGAACTCAAAGACATTGACGGCCTCACCATTGAGAACCGCCTGGCCGTCGGCAAAGCGATCCCGGACGACGTCCTCGCAGAACTGAAGTCCTGTGACGTCATCCTGAAGGGCCCCACCACGACCCCCACCGGCGGCACTCTGGAGAGCGCCAATGTGGCCATGCGCCGGGAGCTGGACCTCTATGCCAACGTCCGTCCCACCAAAGTCCCCTCGGAAAATATCGACTGGATCTTCTTCCGTGAGAATACTGAAGGCGAATATGTGCTCGGTTCCAAGGGCGTGGAAGTCCCGGACAAACTGGCCTTCGACTTCAAAGTCACCACCAAGGCCGGTACCGAGCGTATCTGCCGGGCGGCGTTCGAGTATGCCAAGAACAACGGCAAAGACTATGTGGCTATCGTCACTAAGGCCAACATCATGAAAAAGACCGACGGCAACTTCACGAAGATCGCCCACGAAGTGGCCGCAGACTACCCGGACATCAAAGCGGAAGACTGGTTCATCGACATCATGACGGCGAACCTCGTCAACCCCGCTCGCCGCAACCAGTTCCAGGTCTTTGTCATGCCGAACCTGTACGGCGATATCATCACCGATGAAGCGGCTCAGATCCAGGGCGGCGTCGGCACTGCCGGTTCCGGGAACCTGGGTGACAAGTACTGCATGTTCGAAGCCATCCACGGCTCCGCCCCCCGTATGATCGAGGAGGGCCGCGGCCAGTATGCAAACCCCTGCAGCATGTTCAAAGCTTCGGAAATGATGCTCCGCCACATCGGGTACATCGACGAAGCAGACAAGCTTTCCAAAGCCCTCGAGATCTGCAACGACACCGAGAAAAAACTCGTCATCACCGGCAGAGACGGCGGGGCCACCTGCGAAGAGTTCGGCAACTACGTCATGGACACCGTCTCTTCCCTGTGATCCTCTGTTTCAATTGGCGCTATGATAAACAAAGGAGAATAAAGTTATGGGATCTAAATACGTATCCAGTTCTGTCATCAAACGACTGCCCCGGTACTACCGCTTCCTTGGCTACCTCATGGAGGACGGCATGGTCCGCATCTCCTCGAGAGAGCTGGCTGAGCGCATGGGCCTTTCCGCCTCCCAGATCCGTCAGGACCTGAACAATTTCGGCGGCTTCGGTCAGCAGGGCTACGGCTATAACATTGAAAGCCTCTACCATGAAATCGGCAAGATTCTGGGAGTCGACAGCGGTTTCAAAACGATTTTGGTGGGCGCCGGCAACCTTGGACACACCATCGCCCTTCAGATCGAATACGAAAAGCGGGGCTTTGACCTGATCGCCATCTTTGACAAGAAAGAAAGCCTTTCCGGTCAGATGATCAACGGCATCCCCATCCGCTCCGCCAACGACATCGAAGACTTCTGCAAAGACAACGGCGTCAAAGTCGCCATTCTCTGCATCCCCTACGAAGCGGCAAAAGAGCTCACCCCGAAACTGGTGGCCAGTGGCGTCGTCGGTTTCTGGAACTTCTCTCATTACAACATCAATGAAGAATTCCCGAGAGTCTCTGTGGAAAATGTCCACCTCAACGACAGCCTGATGACCCTCTGCTACCAGGTCCTGCACGAAACCACGTTATAAGCTTTT
>JAFUZN010000047.1 GCA_017476565.1 Clostridia bacterium | reverse complement strand
GTGGTCGGTGTGACGGACTTCCTGCACGCACCGGAATATGCCGCTCTGTCTGCAGAACTGGCAGCCCTCGCCGCATAAGCGCACGCGGCACTTTTTTGAAAAACAGAAGAGCCGAAGTCAAATGACTTCGGCTCTATTTTTATATGTGTTTGATTCAACTCAGGAAATCTTTCAGAATCGCTTCTGCAGCATCTTCCAGTGTGCCGCTGTTCTCGATGGTGACGTCGGCGAACCGGGCGTACATGGGGGCGCGGACCGCTTCCATCTTTTTCAGCGTCTCAAGGTCTTTCGACAGGGGACGACCGTCTGTGGCAAGCAGGGAAAGGTCCCGCTTCAGGCAGTAAATGCGGCCGTTTTGGTGAAGGGGAAGGTAGTTGCGTTCCTTCGTGACTGCACCGCCGCCGAGGGAGAGGATGACTCCGCTTTTGGCGCCGGCTTCCGTAATGCAACGGGTTTCGATGTCCCGGAACACTTCTTCGCCGTCTTCAGCAAAAATCTGGGGGATCGGTTTTCCGGCCGCCTCTTCAATGGCCCCGTCCAGCTCGACGACTTCCCGGCCGGTCTTTTCGGCCAGGAGTTTTGCGACAGAACTTTTGCCGCTGCCGGGCATGCCGATGAGGACAAGGTTGGTCGCATTGCGCGTCAGTTCTGCGGTAATGCTCCGGATGACCGCGTCATCGACGGAAGTGCCGAAGAAGAACTCATGGGAACGGACGGCCTGAGCCACCAGCATGCCGAGCCCGCTGGCATGGGGAATGCCCAGGGACTCCGCCTCCAGCAGAAGGCCGGTGCGAAGGGGGTTGTAAACAATGTCGAGGACCCCGCTCAGCTTCGTGAAGGGCGCCAGTTCGACGACGGACTTCAAGTTGTTCGGGTACATGCCGACGGGGGTCGTGTTGACGA
The DNA here is from genome assembly GCA_017476565.1 of Clostridia bacterium. Classification (GTDB taxonomy): domain Bacteria; phylum Bacillota; class Clostridia; order Oscillospirales; family Acutalibacteraceae; genus RUG420. Next base: position 2,584 of record JAFUZN010000047.1, on the reverse strand, counting down.
GGACGTCGGCATCGTAGTGCTCCGACAGCTCTTCATAGGGGAGCACTTCCGGAGGGGCCGCATTCAAATCGAAGACCCGTAAATCGCCCACCTGTAAGCGGCGCAAAGCCTCTTTGACCGCCTGGGCAGCACCTCCGTTGCCGAGGAGGACCACTTTCTTTCCGCTGACTTCGATGCCGGCGGAGCGAACGAGGTAAATGAACCCGAGGACGTCGGTGTTCTCCGCATAGAGTTTCCCGTCTTTCAGGAAGAGGGTGTTGGTGGCCCCAATGGCCTCGACGGCGGGGGAGAGCTCATCGACGAAGGGGAGCACTTTCTGTTTGTAGGGAATGGTGACGTTGAGGCCACCAATGTTTTCCTGTCGGACAAAGGCTTCCAGCTCGGACTCCGAGAGTTCGAAGAGCCGGTAGGCATCGTTGCCGAGTTTTCCGTGGATGACCGGGGAGAAACTGTGGCCCAGGTGTTCTCCGAGCAGGCCGTAGATCTTTTCTGACATCAGCTCACCTCCGGGTAGTTGCCCAGGTACTTGAAGCTGTCACAGGTGCGCTCCAGGTAAGCGAGCATTTCGAGGACCCCGTCTTCCCAAACGGAGGCGTTGAGGTCCATGTAGAACGCGAATTCGAAGTCCGAACCCACCAGGGGAGCACTCTCCAGCTTGACCATGTTGAGGTCCAGGGCGGACACCATGGAGATGATGTCATAGAGGGCACCGGGGCGGTGTTCGGTGGTGAAAATGAGAGAGATGCGGTTGGCGCCGGGGTACACGGCGGGGGTCGTCCGAATGGAGACGAACCGGGTGTAGTTGTTGGCGCTGTCCATGATGTTGTCGCGGAGCGTTTTCAGGTTGTAAAGCTGACCCGCCTCATGGGAGGCGATGGCGGCGACGTCGTTGCGGTCGGAGTCGGCCACCATTTTGGCAGCCGCTGCCGTGTTGGCGACGGGGATGACTTTGACCCCGTCCGGCAGGGACTTCAGGAACTCCTCACACTGGCCGATGGCCTGCTCATGGGAGTAGATTTCTTTGATGTTCGAGAGCTTCGTGCCCGGGTTTGCCAGCAGTTCATGCCGGACGTTGATCCGGATACTGCGGGTGATGTAAACGTCTCTCTCCTGAAGGAGCTTATAAACTTCCTTGACGGAACCGTAGGAGGAGTTTTCCACGGGGACGATGCCGTATTGGCAAAGGCCGTTCTCCACCGCGTCGAAGACCGCTTCGAAGTTCTTGACGAACATGACGGTGCCCCTCGGGAACATGGTATCCGCCGCCTGCTGGGCATAGGCCCCTTCTACCCCGGAGACCCCGATGATCCCGGTACGGGGGAAGGTGGCGTCGGCCGGAAGACGGGACTCCTTGATCATGTCGATGAGAGGAGTCTGACGGGCCGTCAGGCTGTTCTGGTAGGCCCGGGACAGTTCCATCATGTTGGAGAAGAACCGGTGGGCGTAAAGCTCCAGGTCTCCGGACTTCTCCTCGACCATAGCGAGGATCTCCCGTTCCCGCGATTTATTCAGAATGGGCAGGTCATGTTCTTTTTTATAAAGGGCGATGTCGCCGGAGACCCGCATCCGCTGCAGGAACAGGTCGAGGATCTCGTCGTTGATGGAGTTGATCTCTTCCCGCAGAGCGTCAAGGTCTTTTTTGTTTTCTGTACTCACTGGTTTTCCAACTTTCTATTCTGCAATAGCAGGTCTGTCAAAACGATGGCCGCCATGGCTTCGACGACGGGAACGGCCCGCAGGGCAATGCAGGGGTCGTGCCGGCCTTTGATGACAAGTTCGGTCTCTTCCATGGTTTCCAGGTCTACGGTCTTCTGGGGCTTCGCAATAGAGGGGGTCGGCTTGACGGCTACCCGGAACAAAATGGGCATGCCGTTGGAAATGCCGCCCTGGATACCACCGGAGCGGTTCGTTTCGGTCCGGACGGTACCGTCTTCGGCAACGAAGGCATCGTTGTTCTCAGAACCCCTGAGTTCGGCAGCAGCAAAGCCGTTGCCGAATTCCACGCCCTTTATGGCGGGGATGCCGAAGAGGGCTTTGGCAAGCTCGTTTTCGATGCCGTCGAACATGGGGTCGCCAATGCCGGCGGGGAAGCCGGTGACGGCACATTCGATGATGCCGCCGACGGAGTCCGTATCCATTTTGGCTGCATAGACTTCATCGAGCATTTTGAGCCCGCTGGCGGGGTCAATGACCGCAGGGTTTCTCCCGGCGATTTCCTCGAATAGTTCTTTCGAAGGGTGGAGGGGGAAGGGTTCATCGAGAGCTCTCCCGACCCTCTGCAGGTGGGCACCCACATAGATGCCCTGCCGGGCGAGGACCTGCTTGCAGATGCCGCCGGCAATGCAGATGGGCGCAGTGAGCCTTCCGGAGAAGTGTCCGCCGCCTCTCATGTCCCTGGCTTCCCCATACTTGAGGAAGGCGGTGTAGTCCGCGTGGGAGGGACGGGGGTTGGTCCGAAGGTTGTGGTAGTCGCTGGAGTGCTGATCGCTGTTATGGATGACGGCGCAGAGGGGGAAGCCACAGGTGGTGACTTCGTGTTCTCCGCTCTCGACAACTCCCGACAAAAATTCGGGAATGTCCGCTT
>JAFUZN010000046.1 GCA_017476565.1 Clostridia bacterium | reverse complement strand
GAAGGCCATGAAGTCGTCGGCGTCTTTACTCAGCCGGACAAGCCACGGGGGCGGAAGCATATCCTGACCCCGCCGCCGGTCAAAGAGTGTGCTTTGAAGCACGGCATTCCGGTCTACCAGCCGGAGTCTCTGAAGAACGGCGAAGCCATGCCCATCCTCTCGGAGCTGCAACCGGACCTCATTGTGGTCGCCGCCTTCGGGATGCTCCTGAAGTCGGACGTGCTGCACTTCCCGAAATACGGTTGCATCAATGTCCATGCGTCCCTTTTACCGAAATACCGGGGGGCGGCTCCCATCAACAAATGCATTCTGGAAGGGGAGACCGAGACCGGTGTTACCACCATGCTCATGGATGAGGGCCTCGACACCGGAGACATGCTTCTCTCGGAGACCGTCTCCATCGGCGAAAACGAGACTGCCGGAGAACTTTTCGACCGCCTGGCGGTCCTCGGGGGCAATGTGCTCCAAAAGACTCTGGAAGCTTTGGAAGCAGGGAACCTGACCCGGACCCCTCAGGACGACAGTCAGTCCACCTATGCCGGAATGCTGTCCAAGGAAGACTCTCCCGTTGACTGGAGCCGGAGCGCTCAAAAGGTCCACGACCAGGTCCGGGGGCTTTCTCCCTGGCCCTCTGCCTTCACGGAACGGGAAGGGCAGTCCTTGAAAATCCATCGCACTCAGCTGGCGCCGGAAGTCACCGATGAACTCACCGGTCTGGCCGGGGCGGGAGCTCTTTATGCAGAAAAGGGCCGCCTCTTTGTCCGCTGCGGCGATGGGCACTATGTGGAACTCCTCGAAGTCCAGCCTCAGGGCTCCCGGAAAATGGACGCAAAGTCCTACCTCCTGGGCCACCCCGCAGGGGCGGGAAGCTTCGTAAATTCATAAAGGTATTTTTAAAGTTATTCCCCTATAGTGGGGGCATAACCTATTAGAAAGAGGTGCATGTCATGTATGGTTATCAGGGGCTCGGAGCCCTTTCGAATTACGGCATCGGTTCGGCTTATACCTGGTCCTACATTCTGGTGCTCGTATGCTTCTTTGCGGCGCTTATCGCCCAGTCGAGGGTCAAGTCCGTCTACTCGAAGTTTGACCAGTACAAGGCGTCGAAGGGCCTGACCGCGGAACAGGCGGCCCAGAAGGTGCTCGACTACTACGGCATCACCAATGTCAGTATCCAGCACATTCCCGGGGACCTCTCCGACAACTTCAACCCCTCCACCAACATCATCAGTCTGTCGGACAGCACCTACGGACACTCCTCCATTGCGGCCATTGGGGTCGCCTGCCACGAGGCGGGACATGCGGCCCAGCACGCCCAGGGGTATGTCCCCATCAAAGTGCGTAACGCCATCATCCCGGTGTGCAATATCGGCTCCGCAGCCGGGGTCCCTCTTGCCATTCTCGGCATTTTCCTGAATATCTCGGGACTCGTCTATTTCGGCCTTCTACTCTATGCCTTCGTGGCCCTTTTCCAGTTCGTCACCCTTCCGGTGGAACTGGATGCCAGCCACCGGGCCCTGAAGGTCATCGACGAGACCAAAATGCTGGAAGGCAATGAGTATAGCGGTGCCCGCAAAGTCCTTACGGCGGCTGCCATGACCTATGTCGTCGCAGTGGCCACGGCCCTTGCGAACCTCCTTCGCTTTGTTGTTCTCTTCCTCGGGAACCGGAACAGAAGCTGATGGAGAACCCGAGACAGCTGGCTCTGGAGACCATTCTGAAGCTCCAGAAGCATCAGTCCTATTCGAATCTTTCCATTGCCGGTGCCCTGGGGTCCCATGACCTGTCGGGCGCCGACAAGTCGTTTTTTACGACGCTGGTCTATGGTGTGCTGGAACGAAAAATCACCCTGGACTACAACCTTTCGCAGTATTTGAAACAGCCTCTCAAAAAACTGAATCCGAAAGTTTACACGCTGCTGCTCCTGGGGGCTTACCAGGTCCTGTTCCTCGAAAAGGTCCCGGATCATGCCGCCATCAATGAGACCGTGAAGCTGACCCGGAAGAACGGGGTGGGCTTTGCCTCCGGCCTTTGTAATGCGGTCCTTCGCAATGTGGCCCGGGGAGGCCTTCGTCTTCCGAAAGAGGACGGTTCCCTCCACTACTACAGCGTGAAATATTCTGTGCCGGAGAGCCTTGTGGATCTCTGGGTCTCCTCTTATGGGCCGGAAAAGGCTCTGGGAGCCCTGGAAGATGCCCTGGGGCCCCGGCCTTTGACCGTTCGGGTCAATACGACGAAAACCACCCGGGAGGAGTTGCGGGAGCGCCTTCAGGCAGAAGGGGTCACCAGTGTCCCTCACGAGTTCGCCGACAACGCCCTCATTCTGGAGGAAGCCGGGGACCTGTCTGCACTTCCCAGTTTTCAGGAAGGTCTTTTCCATGTTCAGGATGCCGCGTCCCAGCTCTGCTGTGAGAACCTCGCGGTGGGCCCGGGCATGCGGGTCTATGACCTGTGCGCGGCTCCCGGCGGGAAGAGCTGTACTCTGGCGGAGATCATGGGGAACGAGGGCGAAGTAAAGGCCTTCGACCTCTATGAAAAACGGGTGGCTCTCATTCAGGAAAATGCCGAACGCTTGGGCCTTTCCATAGTGGACACTTCCGTCGGGGATGCAACGGAATTCTCTTCGGAACTGCCCCTTGCAGACCGGGTTCTATGCGACGTCCCCTGCGCCGGTTTTGGGGACATTGGACGCAAGCCGGAGATCCGTTTCAAGGACCCCGGTTTCGTTGACAATTTACCGGCTCTACAGTATGATATCTTAAATAATGCGGAACATTATCTTGCCCCGGGAGGACGGCTCGTCTATTCGACCAGTTCACTGAACCCGGCGGAGAATGAAGCGGTGGTTTCCCGGTTTCTGAAGGAACACGCAGACTACCATCTGCTCCTGGAAAAGACCTATTTTCCGCAGGACTACCACTGTGACGGCTTCTACAATGCCGTCCTGGAAAAGGCGGGCGACCAGTGACAGAACGGAAAGACATCCGAGGCATGACGCTGCCGGAACTGACCGAAGACCTCCTCGCAATGGGGCTTCCGAAATTCCGGGCAGGACAGGTTTATTCCTGGCTCCATCAGAAGTATGTCCATGACTTCTCGGACATGACGAATCTCTCCAAAGACCTGCGCCGGACTCTGGCCGAACACTATGAGATCTTCGATGCCAAGACGGTCCTGAAGAAGGTCTCTCAGGTGGACGGCACCGTCAAATACCTTTATGAAATGAATGACGGAAACATTGTGGAGACCGTGCTCATGAAGTACAAGTACGGCTATTCCATCTGTGTTTCTTCTCAGATCGGCTGTGACATGGGCTGCTCTTTCTGCGCCTCTACCATTGACGGCTGTGCCCGAAACCTGCGGGCTTCAGAGATCCTCGCCCAGGTCTACACCGCCCAGCGGGAAATGGGCATCCGGGTCTCTCACATCGTTCTCATGGGCATGGGGGAGCCCCTGCTCAACTATGACCATGTCACCCGGTTTTTAGACATCATCACCGGAGAGGACGGGGTGAACCTCAGCGCCCGTCACATCTCCCTTTCCACCTGCGGGATCGTGCCCCGCATCTATGACTTGATGGAGAGCCGACCCCAGTTCACCCTGTCGGTCTCCCTGCACGCCCCCAACGATGAGATCCGCTCGAAGATCATGCCGGTGAACAAACGCTGGGGCGTTGAAGTGCTGCTCAAGGCCTGTAAAGATTACATCGCGGTGACGAACCGGCGCATTTCCTTCGAATACGCCATGATGAGCGGCATCAACGACAGTGACGAGTGCGCCCGGGAACTGGCTTCCCGGCTCAAGGGCATGCTGTGTCACGTCAACCTGATCCCCGCCAACGAAGTGCGGGAAAACGATTATGTCAGAAGTTCCGATGAACGCCTGAAGGCGTTCTCAGCCATACTGGAAAAGAACGGGATCACTACCACCGTTCGGCGGACCCTGGGCCCCGATATCGAGGCGTCCTGCGGTCAGCTCAGAAGAAGCCATACAAAGGAGGCGACGGCAACATGAGGATCATCGCCAGGACCGACCCCGGAAAAGTCCGGTCCAGCAACCAGGACTCCTATGCGGCGGGAGAATTCCGCAACGGAGTGGCCTGGGCGGTCGTCTGTGACGGCATGGGCGGCAGCGTGGGTGGCAACATTGCAAGCTCCACGGCGGTGCGTTCCATTTCCGAACGCATCACTACGGCATACCGGGAAAACATGACGCCTTCCTCTATTCGCAACCTGCTGGTGACGTCCATCACCAATGCCAATTTCGAAATTTTCGACATGGCAGTGGCGAACCCGGAACTGCAGGGCATGGGGACCACCGTTGTGGCCGCCGTGATGGACCAGAACGCCATCTATGTGGCCCACGCGGGAGACAGCCGCGCTTACCTTCTTGGCAGAGACGGGATCCGCCAGATCACGACCGACCACTCCCTCGTTCAGAAAATGATCGAAAACGGGGAGATCACCGAGGCTGAAGCGGCCCGGCACCCCAGCAAGAACCTCATCACAAGGGCCCTCGGGGTCGATGAAAACGTCCGGGTCGATTTTACGGAAGAAGCCAGCGATGAAACCAGTATGCTTCTTCTCTGTACGGACGGGCTCACCAATTTCGTGACCGACCAGGAGATTCTGGCGACGGTCCAAAAGGGGCGGCACACCGATTTCGCCTCGACTCTGGTAGATCTGGCAAATGAGCATGGCGGCGGGGACAACATCACCGTCGTGGCCGTGGAGGGCTGAGTGTATGGACAATTATGTAGGAAAACGGCTGGATGGCCGTTATGAGATCCGTGAAATCGTCGGCGTCGGCGGCATGGCCGTGGTCTATAAGGCCTATGACAACATCGACGACCGGCTGGTCTCCATCAAAGTCCTGAAAGATGAATTCCTTGCCAACGAGGAGTTCCGCAGGCGCTTCAAAAACGAATCCAAGGCCATTGCCGTTTTGTCCCACCCGAACATCGTCAAGGTTTACGATGTCTCCCTTGGGGACAAACTCCAGTACATCGTCATGGAGTACGTGGAAGGCATTACGCTGAAAGAATACATTGAACAGCAGGGCGTCATCCCCTGGAAGGAAGCGGTCCATTTCACAACGCAGATCCTCCGGGCACTGCAGCACGCCCATGACAAGGGCATCGTCCACAGAGACATCAAACCCCAGAACATCATGCTGCTGGAAAACGGCACCATCAAGGTCACGGACTTCGGTATTGCCCGGTTCTCCCGGGGAGAGACCCGCACCATGACCGAGGCCGCCATCGGCTCCGTCCACTACATTTCGCCGGAACAGGCGAGGGGAGAGACCACCGACGACAAGGCAGACATTTACTCTGTCGGCGTAGTCCTCTATGAAATGATCACAGGGCAGCTGCCCTTTGAATCCGACAGTGCGGTCTCTGTTGCCCTCATGCAGGTGCAGAACGAGGCCACACCGCCCCGGGAGATCAACCCGGAGCTTCCCGTCGGACTCGAGCAGATCACGCTCCATGCCATGGAGAAGAATACCGGGAACCGGTACCAGTCGGCAGCGGAAATGCTCCTGGACCTCGATGAGCTGAAGCGGAACCCCTCCATCAAATTCGATTACACCTATTTTGTCGATAAAGAGCCCACGAAGTTTATCAACCGGGAGTCCGTCACCGGCGGCATTTACGGCGTCGGCGCCCCTCACGTGAGCGGCGGTTCGACCTCCTCTAACGTGAACCCGGTGGTGCCGGAAAAGAGCGCCAAAAAGAAGAGCAACCTTCGCCGCAATGTCGGTATCGGGGTGGGCATCGGCCTGGTGGCTGCCATTGTGGCGGTCCTGGTCTTCCTGCGTCTCTTCACCGATATCCTCGGGGGAGACAACCTGACGGTCCCGAATTTCGTCGGGAAGGCCTACGCCGAAGAGATCGACGGCAACGAGCGGTACGATGACTTCGACTTCGACGTCACCTATGTCTCTTCGACGACGGCGGAAGAAGACGAGATCATCAAACAGGACCCGGTGGCCGGCACCAAAGTCCGCAAGGGACAAACTATCAAGCTGGAAGTCGTGTCCAAGGGCACCATGGCCGAGATCCCGGAGATCTATGGCAAGACCCTCATCGAGGCCAGTGAACTGCTCCAGACAGAAGGGTTCACGAACCTGAAAGCAGAGACCCAGTTCTCCGCCACTGCCAGTCCCGGCATCGTCCTTCGTTCCGACCCGGAACAGGGATCCGAAGCCGACACCTCGGAGACGGTCCTTCTGGTGGTCGCCACCGATGAGAGCTCGGAAAAAGTAACCGTTCCCGACGTCCTCGGAATGAACTATTATACCGATAAGTCTTCCGTCGAACAGTTCTTTACGAAGCAGGGCCTGAAGATCGGCTCTGTCAGTGAGAAAGACTCTTCTGAAGCCAGGGGCACAGTCATCGAGCAGAGCATCCGCGGCGGGAATCGGACCAATAAGGGCACCACCATCAACCTGACGGTCAGTTCCGGTGCCACTGCCACCAATACCGGCCGGGTCTCCATCACCCTGCCCAATTCCGGCAGCACCGAGACCCTGCGCATCTATGTGGCGAACGAACTGCAAAAGAGCACCGATGTCCTCTGCAACGGCAGGGGCTACAGTGCAGAGATCCGCGGCACCGGCAGTGAAGTGCCCATCGACATTTACATTGGAGAGACCAAGGTGTATGACGCCAAGGCCGACTTCACCCGGAGCACCGTTCCCCTGACCGGTGTGAACGTGTACCCCTATCAGACATCCGAGACCACCACTACTACCGGCGGGTTCACCCTGCCCTGGTGAGGAATTTATGATCACAACGACCGGAACGATTATCAAAGGCATCGGCGGCTTCTATTATGTAGAGGCCGCCGACGGAATTTACGAATGCAGGGCAAGGGGTGCCTTCCGCAAGGAGGGTGTGACTCCTTTGGTCGGCGACCGCGTGTCGATCACGATCAACGAAGGAGAGCACGAGAACACCATCGACGAGATTTTTCCCCGGGACAACGAACTGCGCCGGCCTCCGGTCGCCAACATCGACCGGCTGTTCATTATTGTAGCCAGCACTGAACCCCGGCCGAACCCCCTGGTCATCGATCGGCTGACGGCCATCGCCGTCCGGAAAGGGATCGAGCCGGTCATCGTCCTCAATAAAACGGACCTCAAAGATG
>JAFUZN010000002.1 GCA_017476565.1 Clostridia bacterium | reverse complement strand
TGTTTCGGTTTTCCGAGCTTCGAAAGCTTGAAACGGTACATGGCGTAGTCGGAAACAATGTAGACTCCGTCCTCGGCCACTGCCAGAGAGTTTTGGATCTCTTCTCCGGTCAGGCGGACTCGTTTGACGTCCCCCGTTTCCGGGTCGATGACCCCAATGGTTCCCTGGCGGGTGATGAACCAGTAATTCCCGGCAAAGTCCGGTATGACATCGGTGAGGGTCTCCCCTTCTGCGAGGTACGGGTTCAGGTCATACTCCTGTTCCAAGACCCATTTGGGACCGTCGGAGGATTCCTTGATTTTCCAGACCTGAGCTTTGTTTTCGGAGTTCCCGATGAGGGGGCGGTCCCCTTTCAGCAGGTGGAAGTAGGCTCCGCCGGAGGTGTCGGAGGTGATGACATCGAAGTCGAGGGTCTTGAAAAACTCTTCCGTAGACTTTCGAGCCGGGAGTGTGGTGGAGGCCAGCACTTCCAGGCTGTCCGGGTCGAGAAGCAGCAGCTTGAACCCCGCAAGCCCTCCGCTGATACAGATGAGGCGGCCTTTACTGTCAAAGACGGTGGTCGCTGCCAGACCGCCGAAGGTGTTCAAAGACCGGGACTTTACTTCCGGGTGTTTCCCAAGGGGACCCGCATAGTCATAGGTGTCCGTGTTGTAGGTGTTCCCGTGCATGCCGTTCACACCCTCTTTTGCAAGGTATGGGTTGTGGACCACAGACGTGCTCTCCAGGGGCTTTGCCGACACGGAAGTTCCATAGAATTCCGGCAGCGGTTTTGAGGTTGCCGGCTGAGCAATGGGACCGCCGTTGGCTAAAAAGGATGAAGACGCGATCAGCGTCACCAGCACTTTCGCTGTTTTGATTGATAGAGCGCCCATTGGCCGCCTCCTTTCTCAGAAAATGTTTTCATATAATTCCTACCGTTTTAGTAGGCTGTGAATTGCAAACAGTTTACGCCCCATTGCCCCCGGAGTCAATAGAAAACGGCTGGTATTCTCAAGTTCGATAACCCTTCACCGGGTATGCGCAAAAGTTTGCGATAGTCTGACAGAATAGCTGCTATAGGTTTTAAGAATATCGGTGGCCGGGAAAGTCTTTCTCCCCTTGACATTCCCTTTCCTTTATGGTTAACTAATTAATAATATAATTCCTATAGAACTGCTAGGAAATAATTTACAAATGTTAGGAGGAGCGGCCATGACCCTGCAACAGCTTCGCTATTGTCTGGAAGTTTCCCAGACCGGCTCCATCAGTAAAGCCGCTCAAAACCTGTTTGTGACTCAGCCCAGCTTATCGAAAGCGATCTCCGACCTGGAAACCGAGATGAATATCACCATTTTCTATCGGACGAACCGGGGTGCGACCCTTTCGGAAGAGGGGTCCCAGTTTCTCGCTTACGCCCGGCAGATCATGGAACCGGTCAACCTTCTGGAGCAGAAGTATAAAGCGGAGTCACCTCAGCGCCGAGTCTTCGGCATTTCCTCCCAGCATTATGCCTTTGTCGTCAAAGCATTCGCGGAACTGGTTCGGGATTATGACGGCGAGCCCTACGAATTCTCTTTAAGAGAGTCTCAGACCTTTCAGATCATTGAAGATGTTCGGACCGGGCACAGTGAATTGGGGGTTTTATACCTCTCTCAGTTCAACCGGGAAGTGGTGCTCCGCCTCATTCGAAACTCCGACCTTCAGTTCTGTTCTCTGAAAGTGGCGGAGCCCCACGTATTCCTCTCGGCTCACCACCCTCTGGCCCAGCGGTCACAAATCTCTCTGGCCGACCTTCGGGACTTCCCCCGCCTCTCCTATGAGCAGGCTCGGCAGGACACTTTTTACCTTGCCGAAGAGCTTCACAGCACGGAAGAGAGTCCCAAAAGCATTGTGGTGACCGACCGGGCCACCCTGTTCAACCTGGTCACAGGTCTGAACGGCTACACCATCTCTTCCGGGGCCCTCAGCAGTGAACTAAACGGAGCGGAGATCGTCGCAGTTCCCTTAGAGAGCCAGGAGCATATGGACATTGGGTATGTCTGCCCCGTCGACCGGCCTTTGAGCCCCCTGGCGAGGGACTATCTGCAAAAACTGGAGACGACCCTCGAGCACCATTTTGCTTCCTAAAACTCCTTTTTAGGAATAGGAATTTCCCGGAAAGCATGGTACAATGGGAATGAAACAATTAGCGACAGCTAACAATAGAAACATATTCTTTCCCAAGGGAGGTCTTTCCAATGAATGAAAAAATGCTGAAGGTCATGACCGAAGGCAAAGGGTTCATCGCTGCCCTCGACCAGAGCGGCGGTTCCACCCCGAAAGCTCTGAAGGGCTACGGCATCGATGAGTCCGAGTATAACGGCGAAGAGGAAATGTTTAACAAGGTCCACGAAATGCGGACCAGAGTCATCACTTCCCCCTCCTTCAACCAGGACCGTTTCGTCGGAGCCATCCTTTTCGAAGGCACCATGGACCGCACCATCGGCGACCGCTACACCGCCGACTATTTGTGGAACGTCAAGGGGATCGTCCCCTACCTGAAGATCGACAAAGGTCTTGCAGACCTCAAAGACGGCGCTCAGGTCATGAAACCCAACCCGGGACTTGCCGACCTGCTCGCTCACGCCCGTGACGACAGAGGCATTTTCGGCACCAAAATGCGTTCCAACATTATGGAAGCCAACCCCGCCGGCATCAAGGCTGTCGTGGACCAGCAGTTCGAAGTCGCTCTGCAGATCGCAGAGGCCGGACTCGTCCCCATCATCGAGCCGGAAGTCAACATCGACATCCCCGACAAAGCCAAAGCAGAAGACCTGCTCCTGGAAAACCTCCTTCGCTGCCTGAAGGACGTTCCGGAAGACACGAAACTCATGTTCAAGATCACCCTTCCGGAAGTTGCAAACCTTTATCAGCCCATCATCGAGGCCCCGCAGACCGTCCGCGTCGTCGCCCTCTCCGGCGGCTACCCCCTGGACCTGGCCAACGAGAAACTGGCTGCCAACAAAGGCGTTATCGCCTCTTACTCCCGCGCTCTGCTGAACGGCCTCACCGCCCAGCAGTCCGAAGAAGAGTTCAACAAGGTCCTGGCCGCCACCGCCCAGGCCGCTTACGACGCTTCCATCACCTGACAAGCAAAAAAATCACCCCCAAGCCAAAAGCTCGGGGGTATTATTCTGCTCAAAGGGGGAACAGTTCCGGGAGACCGGCTCCCAAAAGTTCTTCACAGGCGGGGACCCCGTGGGTCTCCCCGACATCTAAGTGAACCGTCAGGTTCTCTCTGGTAAAGGGCTTCGGCCGCTCCGGTTCCCCGTACTCATAGTTCCACATTTCAAAGATCTGCGGCAGCATCTGAGTCACGGTCTGGTCCCGGTCACCGACCCCGCACCAGAAGGAATAGTCTTCCGGGGAAAGGTGGAACACCGTCGGGGAAGAGGCCAGCATTTCTGCGGTCTCCTTCGGTTTCTTGGCACCCCCAAAGTGCTCCAGGGCCCAGCAGTCACAGGCAAGGGGCATGTACTTTTCGACCAGGTCCCCGCAGAGAAGGAAGACCTGCCAGGTGGTGACGGCGCCCATGGAGTAGCCACCGAAGGCCCGGTGGGCCCGGGATGCTCTCAGGCCCTTCGCATCGGTGGACTCGGCATAGGTGTGGTATTTCCCTTCCACAGCGGGGACCAGGTCCTGTCGGAATTCCTGATGGAACCGGAGGATTTGCCGGTAAGACGTCTCGAAGTCCCTCACCGCATTCTCATAGTCCCAGGTGACCGCCACCGCAATAAAGGGTCTCGTCTTCTTTTCATAGATGAGCCAGTCGAAAATGTTCCCGATAGCGCCGCCGTCCCCTTCAAAGACGGCATTGGCATTCATGAGAAACCCGTGCATGAAATAGAAGATATCGTACCTGGTCTCTTTGTCCTCCGGGTCATAGCCGTAGGGCGTATAGACGTAGCAGGGCTTCAAAAGGGGACGCCCGTCTCCCGCATAATAGGTGGAGCCGTAGAGGAACTCTTCCACGTCTCCCAGTTCGGGACAGTCCGGTTGGTAATACCGCTCCGGGATCTTGAGGATCTCCGAGCTGTAGTCACTTCTTTCCATAAACACTCACTTCCCAAAAAGCTCCCACGCTTCCGCGTGGGAGCCCTTTCTTTTCGATGTTTTATGCCTTGTTGGTGGAACCGAAGACGTCGATTTTGTACTTGACCATATCGATGCAGGCCTGGGTGCCGGGGGCGAGAAGTTTGCGGGGGTCGAAGCCCTTGCCTTCCCGGTCTTTGCCGGCCTCGATGTACTCACGGGTCTTAGCCGCAAATACCAGCTGGAGTTCCGTGTTGACGTTGATTTTGGAAACGCCTTTGCGGACCGCTTCCTGGACCATGGCGTCCGGAATACCGGAGCCGCCGTGAAGGACCAGGGGAAGTTCGTTCCCGACTTTATCGATGATGGCGTCGAGGACATCGAAGCGAAGTCCCGGCCAGCCTTCGGGGTACACACCGTGGATATTGCCGATACCACATGCGAGCATATCGACACCACAGTCTGCAATGGCCTTGCACTCGTCGGGGTCTGCACACTCACCCATGCCGACCACGCCGTCCTCTTCGCCGCCGATGGCGCCGACTTCGGCCTCTAAAGAAATGCCTTTCTCTTTGCAGATGCCGGCCAGTTCTTTGGTCTTGGCAAGGTTCTCTTCGAAGGGAAGAGCAGAGCCGTCAAACATGATGGACGAGAAACCGGCCGCGATGCACTCTTTTGCAGCCTCATAGCTGCCGTGGTCCAGGTGCAGAGCGATGGGCACCGTGATGCCGAGGGCGTCGATGAGGTCATTGACCATGTCGACCACCAGCTTGTAGCCGCCCATGTACTTGGCAGCGCCCATGGAAGTCTGGACGATGATGGGGGCCTTAGCCTCCTGAGCGCCCTTCAGGACCGCCTGGGTCCATTCGAGGTTATTGATGTTGAAAGCACCGATGCCGTAGCCGTTCTTTCTGGCGTCCAGCATCATCTCTCTTGCAGAAACAGTCATAATAGAAGTCCTCCCATAAAACCGCGCAGACCGAATGTCTGCGTACTATTTCAGTAAGTTCATCATCGCATAAGAGGTGCGCAAAATCAAGTCAATCTTTCAACAGTTCTTTGAGAGCCGCAATGTTTTGACGGCTGTAAGCGAACAGCATGAAGCTTGTGATAAAGAGAGCAAAGCACGCAATGGCGATGAGCGGGTTTTGGAGAGGGGTAAAAACCATGACCAAAATACCGGCGATGAGGAGTACCGCCGTAACGATGGTTAGGATGCGGAAGAGTTGGAACAGCTTCTGCTCCTCCCCGAGGGCGACTTCCAGTTCTTCTTTGGACTTTTCTTCGAGGTTTCGATCGAGTTTCAGGGATGACATTATGAGCTCCTTTCCGGAATAAGAAAAAAGTGCATCGCGAGAAGCGATGCACTTTTGACCGGCTGTTTAAAACTTAGTCCTGATTTCTGCGGCGAAGGCCTGCGAAGAGCAGAGCAGCGCCGGCAACGGCTTCCCCGATGAGAATGGCAAGAGGACCGCCAAGTTTGGCTTTGGACTCTTTTGCGACTCTGGTCTCAGAGGGAGTCAGAACATGGTGGGCACCGTTGTTGGAGTCCACATAGTTCAGGACTTTCTCGCCTTCCGCAGTGAGGTCGGCGTTGAATTCGGGAGCGACGAAGTTCGGGTCGTACTTCTTCAGGGAGAAGTTGTACTTCTCGACGTCACCGTTCTTGTTGTAGAGGTCGAAGCCCTTGAGGGCACCCCAGCCGAGGATCGGAAGATCGAACACGGGGAGTTTGCCCTTGATGCCGTCCACATTGACCCACTTGGTCGGGAGGATCTCTTTGCCATTGAAGATGATCTTCTCAAGGTCGGGGTTGTTGAAGGTGAAACGGGCATAGGACTTGCCGTCTTTGACGAACAGTTTGGCGGGAGCTGCAAGCTTCCAGGCGCCGCCGGTCAGGTCATAGTCGATGTCGAACTCACCGTCGGGGAGGTCGATGTCGATGGCTTTGATTTTGGCGGACAGCTCGTTGGCTTTGGCCTTAGCGGAATCGATGAGGCTGACGTCATCGTCGTCGATATCGACCACGAGGGTAGCATCTTCATCGACTTCTTCCGCGACTTCTTCCTCGTCATAGTCTTCTACGACAACATCGTAATCCGGCTCATCTTTGGTGGCCTGGAACTTTTCATCATAGGACTTGGCAGGTTTGTTCGCGGGAGCGCCTTCGTCAGCAAACGCGGTCATGGGGATGACCATTGCGACGACCATAACCAGAGCAGTGAGGATTGCAGCAAGTGATTTTCTCATAACTCTCTATCTCCTTACAGATTTGTTTGTTCGAAGCATACCGCTCAAGGGTATACTTTCAGGGAACTTTACACAATATAGTATACATGCGATTTCAGGAATGTCAAAGGTTTTCTGAAGGACTTTTTTCAGGAAATCTTTCTCAAAACAAATGTTCGAATTTTTATTGTAAATCGCCCCGAGGACTGGTACAATGAGATGTAGTTTTTTGTGGAGAATCACGAAGAGAGGAGGCAGGGCATGGTCGACCTGTTAGAAGGGCTCAACGAACAGCAGCGGGAAGCGGTCACCACGACCGAAGGGTTCATCCGCGTCCTGGCCGGCGCCGGCTCCGGAAAGACCCGCGCCCTCACCCACCGGTTCGCCTACCTGGTCAACGAGATCGGCATTCTGCCCGGGAACATCCTCTGTGTCACTTTCACCAATAAGGCGGCCAACGAAATGCGCCAACGGATCCACCAGCTCACCGGCGATAACGACACGGGGTACATCAATACCTTCCACGGCTTCTGCGTCTCGGTCCTGCAGGAGGACAGCCATGCCGTCAGCTATCCGAAAAGTTTTCTGGTGCTGGACAACTCCGACATTGACGCCATGCTCGAGCTCATTTATGAAGAGCGGGGCCTCACCCTTCGGGACATGACCTTCGGCAATGCCCGGGACATGATCGAGATGAAGAAGCTCAAAGAGATCCCGGACTATTACGAAGACCTCATTCGCATGAGTCTCGATGAGCTCTACGACAAATATCAAAAAGCCGAGCGCAAAGACCTCATCATTTTCTATGGCTACCTCTACCAGCAGAAGAAATGCTTTGGTCTCGACTACAACGATTTACTCATTTTCACTCTCCACATTTTCCAAAACAACGACGACATCCGGCAAAAGTGGCAGGAACGCCTCGAATACATCATGATCGATGAGTTCCAGGACATCGACGCACCGCAGTACAAGCTCATGCGCGTCCTCTGTGACTACCACAAAAACCTTTTCGTGGTGGGAGACCCGGACCAGACCATTTACTCCTGGCGTGGGGCTGACGCCCACTTCCTCACGGAGTTCTCCGAGAAGTTCCCGAAGGTCAAAACCATCTACATGATGCACAACTACCGCTCCACCCCGAACATCCTCCGGGCAGCCAACGACCTCATTCGGGCCAACAAAGACCGGCTGCCGAAGGACCTCCTCCCGGAGCTGCCGGAGGGCACGCCGGTGCTCTGCCACATGGCGGGAAATTCCGAGAAAGAAGGGGAGTGGATCGCCAAACGGGTCAAAGCCTTACATGAGGACGGTTGGAAGTACCGGGACATGACCATCCTCTACCGGGCCCACTACCTGACTTTGCCCCTGGAGCAGGCATTCCTCAAAAACAAACTGCCTTATACCATTTATAGCGGCACCCAGTTTTTCGACCGGATGGAGATCAAAGATGCCATGAGTTACCTGCGGATGGTCGCTTTCAAGGATGACCTCTCCTTCCGCCGGGTGGTCAACGTGCCGAAACGAAACATTGGACAGCGGCGCATGGCCTTCCTCGAAGACTTCGCCCGGCAAAACGATGTCTCCCTCTATACCGCCCTCCGGGAAAACCTGGACCACGAAGTGTTTCGGGGCCCCCGGGCCCGGCAGTTCGTCCACCTCATCGAGGACTTTGCCGGGAGTTACGAAAGCCGCCCCGTCTCCGAACTGCTCTCCGACCTTCTGAACCAGAGCGGTTATGAAGAGATGATGCGGACCAACGGGTCCCAGGAGCGCCTCGACAACCTGGCGGAACTCAAGCAGTCCATTTACGAGTACGAGGTCTCCTGTGGAGAAGAGACCACCCTCGACAGTTACCTTAAGCATGCGGCCCTTTTCACCAACGCCGACACCGCGGAGAAGGGTGACAAGGTCCGGTTCATGACGGTCCACGCCGCCAAAGGCCTCGAGTTTCCCATCGTCTTCCTTGCAGGCATGAACGAAGGGACCTTCCCCTCCCGGAAAGTCCGGACCCTCGAAGCCATGGAAGAGGAGCGGCGCCTCAGCTTTGTCGCCGTCACCCGGGCGGAACAGCAGCTGGTCCTGACCGCTGCCGAAGGGCGAAACCTCGACGGCACGCCCCGCTACCCCTCCCGGTTCCTCTTCGACATTGGGGTCGACCAGCTGGTCTTTGACGAGCCGCCCCGGGAAGGACTCATCAAAGAGGCGAAAGAGTACATTGAAATGAAGACCCGGTACCTCGGTACCGGGGACGTGGAAGACTCTCTGTTCGACATTGGGGACCGGGTGGAGCACCCCGTCATGGGCCTCGGCACCATTCTCGAGCGAAACGCGGAGAAGTCCGCCTACCTCATTCGGTTCGACGACATGCCGACGCCCCGGGCCATTTCTTACCGGGCAAAACTCAAAGCCACTCCCAAAGGAGAGGGCGAAGGCAACGACGGGGAGCCCATTCCCTACCAGCGACAATACTAAAGAGAAAACTCCGGCAGAACATTCTGCCGGAGTCGTTTTATGCCTGTCGAAAGGTGGGACGGGGCCAAATGGCCGTGGGCTTCCCCACCTCTTCTTCCCGCTCCAGGGAGTCGAGGGCCACCATGTCGTGGACCAGAGGGTCTTCGAGAAGGGTCTCCCAGACTTCATAGACGGTACGAAGCCATTCTTCATTCAGTTTCACTTCTTCCTCGATGAGAGGACAATGGTAAGGCAGGTCCATATCGTTAAGGATGAGGATGAGTCTTTCCCGCCGTTTCCCCGCATGGAGCAGGTGGGCCTGGGTCGGGAACAAACGGCACTGTAAAGGCCGGTGCTCCCGGTGGCAGTGCAGGGGCGCCCGGCACTTGACGAAACTGAGGCTCCGTCCAAGGAAGGACGGCGGGAACAAGGCGGCGAACTCTTCCGTCTCTGTAATGTCTGTCTCCTCCACGGTCTCTTCGGACCAGTAGAGCCAGTCGGGGGCCTCTTTCTGCAGTTCCTCTTCCCCGGGGTAGAGGTAAAGGCCCATTTCGTCGTCCCTCACCGGGCGGTCGTAGTCGGAGACGCCGCAGCAGGCCTTGCCGCAGAGGGTCCCGCAGTCATAGGGCACCGGAAAGACCCCGTCCAGTTTTTTATAGAGTTCCCGGTAGACTTCTTTCGTCAAAATACTCATGCAATATACCCCACAGAGTGATAAACAAAGATGAAGGCGAACAGGGTCCCGAGAGAGACGAGGGTACTCAGGAACACGTACTCCCCCGCCAGGTCTCCATCGCCGCCCATATTGGCCGCCATCGTAAAGGAAGAGACCGCCACCGGAGCGCCGGACATGATGAGGAACACGAACCGCTCCACATTGGTCAGGCCCAGGGGCCCTGCCAGGAGGGTGACCAGAAGGGGCAGGAGCAAAAGTTTGATGCCGATGACCGGCCACAGGTAACGGCGGTTCTGCCGCATCGAGCTGAACCGAAGGGTGCCACCCAGGACAAAGAGGGCCATGGAGGTCGTAAGGCCGGAGAACTCACTGATGGGTTTTTCCAGGGAAGCCGGAAGTTGGATCTTCAGCAGCAGGAATATGAGGCCCACCAGAGCGCCCAAGATGAGGGGGTTCGTCACAATGTTCTTCAACAGCTGCAGGGGCTTGATATCGCCGCCCCGGTAGTACTCAAAGAGGATGACGGCGAAGGCATTGTAGATGGGGACCACAATGGCCACCAGCACCGTTGCCGTCGCAGCACCTTTTGCACCGAATACGCTCTCCGCCATGGGGATGCCGAAGAGGACGAAATTGCTCCGGTAGACGGCCTGGATGATGACGCTCTGCTTCGAGCGCTCTTTTACGATGCGGGGCACCGTGAGGCACAGAAGGGCGAGCAGCAGGAGAAGGCTCCCCACCGCCACTGTCAGAAACCTCCCCCGAACGGAAAAGTCTGTGTCCACATTGTAGAGGTTCCAGAACATGAGAAAGGGGAAGAAGGCCTTGAAGACCACCCCGTTCAGTTTGTTCAGGAAGGGCTCTTCTACCAGACCGATGTGCTTCATCAGATAGCCAAAACCCAAGTAGACAATGAAGGGCAGGACCGCATTGATGGCGATCAAAAAGGAACTCAGCATGTGTTTTCTTCTTTCCGAATGGTCTTGTCGTTAGAACTTGCCCCATTATACTTCATACGATATAATAAGGCAAAGGCATATTCCATGATTTCAGGAGGTATCATTTATGAAATTCTATGTCTGCAAACACTGTGGAAACATCATTGCTTTTGCCGAAGATAAAGGCGTTCCCGTCGTCTGCTGCGGCGAGAAGATGACCGAGCTCGTCCCCGGCTCCACCGATGCCGCTACCGAGAAACACGTCCCGGTCATCGAAGTGAACGGTAACCTGGTCACCGTCACCGTCGGCGAAGTCGAGCACCCCATGCTGGAAGAACACCACATTGGTTGGATCGCCTTGGAGACGAAGGAAGGCAACCAGAGAAAGACCCTGCCCGTTGACGGCAAGCCCCAGGCCACCTTTGCACTGACCGAAGGCGATGAAGTCATTGCAGCTTACGAATACTGCAACCTGCACGGTCTCTGGAAAGCAGAAGTCTAAGCGTTTCCCGCATTTTCAGGAACAAAACCCCTCTGTCC
The DNA here is from genome assembly GCA_017476565.1 of Clostridia bacterium. Lineage (GTDB taxonomy): Bacteria > Bacillota > Clostridia > Oscillospirales > Acutalibacteraceae > RUG420. The sequence goes on along the minus strand of JAFUZN010000002.1, from coordinate 4,642 downwards.
TCACAGAGGGGTTTGTGCTATAGTATTGGGCAGGTGATTTTATGCATAATGAATTTCTGATGGGAAATGAAGCCATCGCACTGGGGGCCCTTGCGGCCGGTGTCAACGTAGTCTGCGGTTACCCGGGCACCCCTTCCTCCGAAGTGCTGGAGACGGTGGCAAAACGAAAGACCGACGCCACCTATGTCGAGTGGTCCGTCAACGAAAAAGCCGCCATGGAGTTGGCGGCAGGCGCCGCCTATTCCGGCGCGAGAGCACTGGTGACCATGAAACAGGTGGGCCTCAACGTGGCCTCCGACCCCCTCATGAGCCTCGAGTACGTGGGCGTCAAGGGCGGCATGGTCGTACTGGTGGCCGACGACCCCGGCCCCATCTCTTCCCAAACGGAGCAAGATACCCGGACCTTTGCGTCCTTTTCCAAAGTCCCCTGCTTTGACCCCTCCTCCCCGGAGGAAGCTTACGAAATGATCCAGGAAGCCTTCGACTTTTCCGAAAAGTACGGCACTCCCGTCTTTCTGCGGCCCACCACACGGGTGGACCACGGCTATGCCTCCATTTTGGTCAAAGACGAGGACGAATATTACGTCAACACCCCGGAAGGGTTCGTGAAAGACTCTTCTCGCTGGGTCATTTTCCCAAGGCTGTCGTTCCAAAACCACGGGAAGATCGAAGCCCGCAACGAGGAGCTTCGGACCACCTTGTCGGAGTACCCTCGCAATCAGGTCTTCCATAAAAAATATGTAGAGAACCTGCCACCTGACCGGGCACATCGCGGGGTGGCAGCCGGCGGCATTTCCTACGCCTACGCCAAGGAAGCGCTGGCCTCCCTGGACAAAGCGGGCGACGTCGCCCTCCTGAAAGTAGCGACCCCCTTCCCCTTCCCGGAGAAGCTCGCCCTCGAATTCTTAGTCGGCCTCGACGAAGTGCTGGTGCTGGAAGAACTGGACCCGGTCATTGAGCGGGAACTGACTTACATTGTCGGGAAGTATGGCCTGAACACCACCATTTACGGCAAACTGAGCCACCATCGTCCCGCCTCCGGAGAAAATACCCGGGACAACGTTTTGGAGGGGCTTCAGCAGTTCCTGCATTTGGAACCGACCGAGCCGAAGTCCTCACTGCCCGAACCCCCGGCCCTTCCCGTCCGGCCCCCGGTCCTCTGTGCCGGTTGTCCCCACCGGGCCTCCTTCTACGCCGTCAAGCAGGCCATGAAGGGACAGAAAGCCTTCTTCGCCGGCGACATCGGCTGCTACACCCTTGGCAACGCCCAGCCCCTCGACATGTGCGATACCTGCCTTTGTATGGGCGCCGGCGTCAACATTGCTCAGGGCATTCGGCGGGTGGAACCTGACACCACGGTCTTCGCCTTCGTCGGAGACTCCACCTTCTTTGCTTCTGCCATTACCGGCGTCATCAACGCCGTTTACAACCAGGCCAATATGACCCTGGTCCTCCTCGACAACTCCACCACTGCCATGACCGGCCACCAGCCCCACCCGGGAACGGGCCGCACCATGATGGGGGAGGTCGTCGAGAAGATCGACCCCGTGAAAGTCCTGGAGGGCATCGGGGTCACGGAAGTCGTGTGTCTCGACCCCATGGACCTCGGCACCGCCGTGCCGGAAGTCAAACGGGTCAGTGCCCTTCCGGGGGTGAAGGCCATCATTTTCCAATACCCCTGCATTGCCCTCTTCAAGCCGACCGAATACTGTGTCGTCGACCAGGAGGCGTGCATCAACTGCCGTCGCTGCATCAAGGAACTGGGCTGTCCCGCCCTCTTCATTGAAGACGGTCGGGTGAAAATCGACCCGGGCACCTGCACCGCCTGCGGCCTTTGTAACCAGGTCTGTCCGAAAAAGTGCATTGGAGGTGTGGCGAGATGACGAATATCGTACTGTGCGGCATTGGTGGTCAGGGCACCGTTCTGGCCTCTAAGCTGCTGGCAGCAGCCGGCATGCAAAAGGGCTATACCGTTCAGAGTGCCGAGACCATTGGAATGGCCCAGAGGGGCGGTTCCGTGTTCTCCCACCTGCGCCTGGGAGGGGCGGACGAGACCGTCGACTCCCCTATGATCGCCCTTGGGACCGCAGACATCCTCATCGGCTTTGAGCCGGGAGAGACCGTCCGCCTCCTCCCTTATTTAAAACCCGACGGACAGGTCATTACGGCCAGCCGTTCGGTCATGCCCGTCACGGCGGCCCTCACCGGGGGCTCCTATGACGGCGCCGACTTCATTCAGTATTTAGAAGACAACGTTCAGAACCTGTCCGTCGTGGACACGGAGACCGCCCTCGCCGAGCTGGGGAACCCGAAGGTCACGAACGTTCTTCTGCTCGGCTACGCCGCAGAAAGCGGCGCTCTGGGCCTCACCGCAAAAGACCTGAAAGAGGCTTTGAAAGACCGGCTCCCGGAAAAACTCTGGGAGGTCAATTTCAAGGCCCTCGACTACGCCAAAAGAGCATAAATCGCGAAAGGGAGAAAGCAACATGAAGATTTCCGAACTACAGCTTCAGCAGGTCAACCACCAGATCAACGCCCTGGTGGAGGCCGGCAGCTTTTACGGCAAGAAACTGGAAGAGGCCGGCATTACCGGGGTCTCTTCTCAGGAAGAGTTCGAGGCCCTGCCCTTCTCCGAGAAAGCAGACCTCCGAGACGCCTACCCCTTAGGACTCATGACGGCTCCGGAAGAGGACATTGTCCGGATCCACTCTTCCTCCGGCACCACCGGGCTTCCCGTCATCATTCCTTACACCGCTAAAGACGTAGATGACTGGGCCACCATGTTCGCCCGGTGCTATGAGACGGCCGGCATCACGAAGAAAGACCGCATCCATATCACCCCCGGTTACGGACTCTGGACCGCCGGCATCGGCTTCCAGGCCGGCGCCGAGAAGCTGGGCGCCATGGCCATTCCCATGGGTCCCGGCAACACCGACAAGCAACTTCAGATGATGGTCGACATGGAGTCCACCGTCCTCTGCGCCACCTCTTCCTATGCTCTGCTTTTGGCGGAAGAGATCGAAAAACGTGGCATCAAGGACAAGATCCACTTAAAGAAGGGGGTCATTGGTTCCGAGCGCTGGGGCGAAGCCATGCGCAAACGCATTTCCGGCGAGCTGGGCATTGAGCTCTACGACATCTACGGTCTGACCGAAGTCTATGGGCCCGGCATCGGCATCAACTGCAAGTACGAGACCGGCATGCACTACTGGGATGACTTCCTCTACATTGAGATCATTGACCCCGAGACTTTGAAGCCCGTCCCCGACGGCGAAGTCGGCGAGATCGTCATCACGACCCTCGTCAAGGAGGGCGCTCCCCTCATCCGGTACCGTACCCACGACCTCTCCCGCATCATTCCCGGGGAGTGTCCCTGCGGCAGAAGCTATCCCCGTCTCGACATCATCACCGGCCGCACCGATGACATGATGAAGATCAAAGGGGTCAACGTCTTCCCGGCTCAGATCGAGGAATGCATTGCCGATACCGAAGGCGCTTCTTCCGAGTACCAGATCCGCATCTCCCACCTGGACGGCAGAGACACCATGCGCATCTACGTGGAAGCCACCTCGGGCATGGTGGACTTCGAAGCCCTGGGCGAAGAACTCACCCACAAGGTCAAGGCGAAGGTGGGCTTTACCCCCATCGTCAAAGTGGTGGAGCTCGGCATGCTGCCCCGCTCCGAGAAGAAATCGAAACGCGTCATCGACGAGCGTTACGACTAAACTTAAACTGCCAAACACAAAGACCCCGTCGGAAAATCCGGCGGGGTCATTTTCTGCAGAAAAAGTAAGGACCGTGCAGAGCACATGCCCTGTACGGTTCTTACCGGGTGATGTTTGTGGAATTGAACAAATGTGGTGGTATTCAAATTCCATATGAAAACAGCCTAAGGGAGATGATAAGCTGCAGTCATCAAAACTTGTCTGACAAAGCGAAAGAGCTCCCTCACCACAAAGGAGCTCTCTCAGGAATTGCTTCACATGGAATAGAACCACAAAACAAACAGTAAAGGTATAAAACCTTTTTCCCGGTAAGTTCTCCTTTTCAAAGGTGGAAGGCGACACCGTTTCCCGTGCCACCCTGTCCAATGTTCCATGGCGTCCGCTTTAGGAACAATGGCTCGGAGCAAATTTACTTGTCACGTTCATTATATAGGCGTCCGCCGCGATTTGTCAACGAATGTTCGACTGTTTCTCTTGCCAAATTATTGTCATTCTTCGTGCAATGCGTCGAGGATGGCTCGCAGGGTCGTGACGTCCAGCTGACCGGGTGCGGAGGCTTTTCCGGCAGAGCCGAAAGTCATGGCGGAACCGAAGGCCTCGCCGGCGACCCGGCTGAGGACGCCCTTGCCACCCATGGACATAGTGACCACCGGCTGCTCCAAAGTAGCGGAGGCTTCTTCCGTAGCGGAGAGCAGCGTCAATACATCGCGGGTGTCCTTTGGCATGACGGCCACTTTCAGGATGTCGGCTCCCAGGGCCTCCATTTTCTGAAGACGCTCGAGGAGTTCCTCTTTGGGAGGGGTCTTCTGGAAATCGTGGTTGGAGCCGACGACTTTGACGCCTTTTTCTTGGGCGTGACCCACAAGTTGTGCAAAGAGCTCATCGCCGAGGAAAAGCTCTACATCGAGGAGGTCGAT
>JAFUZN010000045.1 GCA_017476565.1 Clostridia bacterium | reverse complement strand
CAGAGACCCCATCGAAGATTTCGAAGCGATCAACGCGGAACTGCTAAAGTTCAACCCTGAAATGACCAAACTGCCTCAAATAGTCGCCGGCAACAAGATCGACATGGCCTCCGACGAACAGATCGACCGTTTCCGCAGCTATGTGGAGGAAAAAGGCTACGAGTACTTCGACCTATGCGCCCCCATTCGGGAAGGCACTCAGGAACTCATCAATGCGGTGGCAGCAAAGCTTGCGACCCTGCCCCCCATCAAGCGTTATGAGACTTCAGAGATTCCTCTGGAAGCCCTCGAAAAGAAGCAGGATTCCGGCTTCAGAGTCCGAGTAGAAGACGGCATTTACATTGTGGAAGCCGAATGGCTCGTCCCCATCCTTTCGAAGATCGACTACGATGACTACGAGTCCCTTCAGTACCTGCAGCGGATCCTTCAGACCAGCGGCATTGACCAGGCCCTGCTGGACAACGGGATCCGGGACGGCGACACCGTGAGCCTTTACGATATGGAATTCGATTACGTGACCTAAAGGAGTTTTATGGACCGTTTTTTACCCCTGGAAACCGACCCAAAACAGCTGAGCCCTTTGGACCTTGCCTTCCTCGGGGACTGCGTCTATGAACTCTTTGTCCGGGAGCAGCTCGTCTCTGAAGCCAACCGGCCGAACCGGGACCTGCACGCGGCCAAGGTGAAGCTGGTCAATGCGGAGGCCCAGGAAGCTGCGATCAAGGCCCTTCTCCCCCTTTTGACGGAAGAAGAACAGGCCGTTTTTCGAAGAGGGCGCAACGCCCATACACACCATACGCCGAAGAACATGAGTTCTGCCAGTTACCATGCCGCCACCGGCTTTGAGGCCCTGTTCGGGTACCTCTACCTCAAAGGGGAGCTGGACCGTCTGCGGGAGTTTTTCGGCCTAATTTACAATGGACAAGAGAGAACTTCCTCTATATAATAGTTTCGAACATTTTACGAACACTCACGAAGGAGGCGTGCACCCATGTCTGGACATTCCAAATGGAGCACCATCAAGCGCAAAAAAGAAAAGACCGATAACGCGAGAGCGAAGGTCTTCACAAAGATCGGCCGTGAGCTGGCCGTCGCCATCAAAGAGGGCGGCCCGGACCCCGACAACAATTCCAAACTGAAAGACGTCATCGCCAAGGCGAAGGCTGCCAACATCCCCAATGACAACATTGAGCGGGCCATCAAGAAAGCCGCCGGAGAAGACGCCAACAAAGAGTACATTGAAAATGTCTATGAAGGTTACGGCCCGAACGGCATTGCCGTCATCGTCGAGACGCTGACGGACAATAAAAACCGTACCGCCGGCGATATCCGCCATTATTTCGACAAGTACGGCGGGAACCTGGGGCAGTCCGGCTGCGTGTCCTTCCTGTTCGAGCGTTGCGGCGTCATCCTCATCGACAAAGAGGATGAAGATGAGAACCCCATCGATGAAGACACCCTGATGGAAGCGGCACTGGAAGCCGGAGCCGAAGACTTCCTCACCGAGGACGACCTGGTCTATGAAGTCCGCACCGGCATTTCCGACCTGGGCGCCGTCCGTGACCAGCTGGAAGCCGCCGGTTACAAGTTCTCCACTGCAGAAGTCCAGTATGTCCCCTCGACCTACGTCAAGCTGACCGAAGAAGATGCTCTGAAGAACATGGCTAAAATGATCGAAATGTTCGAAGACAATGACGATGTTCAGAACGTCTGGCACAACTGGGAGAACCCGGAAGACGCCGAAGACCTCCTGTAAAAACTCAACACAAAACAAAGACGGTGTGTCCGGAGGGGCACACCGTTTTGCTGTCAAGGCAGACTCTACCTATATTGTATGTAAACCTGAGAAATGGGCGGAACTCAGGCTACACGCCGGGGTTCTTCCTCTCGGGAGAGGAGGACTGCATGGGCTCTGGCGTACTCGGCGCCCAGGGCGATGCGCTCCCGCTCGTTCTGCTCCCGGACTTTGGCTTCCCGGGAGGCATAGTAAGTGGCGGAATGCTTTTTCGAAGCCTTTTTGGAAGAGCCGCCGGTCAGGCGGGACCAGAGAGCCCGTTCAAAGGCGATGACTTTGTCTTCATGGATGTAGCCGATGATGAGAAGGATGATGAGGGATGCCTCCAGTGTAGCTTTCAGTGCAATTGTAAACATGTGATATACCTCCAATGAAGTCGAACAAACGCTCGAACATTTGTTTTTGGTTACAAATCAATTATACACGCCCTTCGAACAAAGTCAACACAAATGTTTTAAGTTTTTTCGATGTGTCCTTTTTTACGGACACATCGCTTTCAAAAGCAGGTCCATCGCCCCTGTAACTCATCTGACATTCAATTGTAATTGGCTTTCCGGTTGTATTTATATTAGAATAATACTGGTATAATCTGTGGTACGAAAGGAGAGCACGCATGTCCTACGAAAACCTGTGCATGAACTGCATGAAGGAAAAAGGCTCGTCGGAGCAATGCCCCCACTGCCATTTCCACAATGACTCTCTGCAGCTGCCGCCCTTCCTCCCCATGAGGACCATCGTCGGCGGCCATTACCTCATCGGCGCCGTCACCGAGTCCAACGGAGACGGGACCACTTATATGGGGTATGACACTGAAACCAAGATCCCGGTCACCATCCGGGAGTTCCTGCCGGACACCATGGTCCGCAGAAGTTCCGAAACCTCTGCCCTTCTCATTCGGGAAGGCTCTCAGGAAACCTACTACAGCCTCCTCAGCAGTTTCCTCGAACTTTGGAGCAAACTGCAAAAGATGAACGGTCTGTCCGCCCTCATCTCCGTACGGGAGATCTTTGAAGAAAACAATACCGCTTACGCAGTCAGTGAATACGTCGACGGGGCCCAATCCCTCCGGGACTACCTGGTGGCCGCCAAAGAAGGGTACCTCTCCTGGAAGGAAGCCCGGGTCCTGTTCATGCCTGTCCTCTCCACCCTGGCCACCCTTCAT
>JAFUZN010000044.1 GCA_017476565.1 Clostridia bacterium | reverse complement strand
CTCGATGACGACCCGGAAGCCCCGCCCCGGCGAAGTGGACGGTGTCAACTACTATTTCGTCACCAAAGAAGAGTTTGAACAGAAGATCGAACAGGGGGAAATGCTGGAGTACGCCCAGTACGGCAGCAACTATTACGGGACGCCCAAAGCGCCGGTCCGGCAGTGGGTCGACGAAGGGAAGACCGTCATTCTGGAGATCGAAGTCCAGGGCGCCGGAAAGATCAGAGAGCAGCAGCCGGACGTCTGCACCATGTTCCTGATGCCCCCGTCGTTCCACACGCTGCGTCACCGGCTGGAAGGCCGTCAGACGGAGTCCCGGGACGAGATCGCAGCGCGATTGGCCACCGCCCGCAAAGAGATCAATATGGCCACCGAATACGATTACATCATCGTCAACGATCGGCTTGAAAACGCCGTCGAAAATATTCTGGAACTCATCTTCCGCCACCGCAGACACCTGCGGGAAGCGGCGGCAGAAGTGTCCGAAGACTGAAATCACAAACAAGAAGGATGAAACATCATGGCAGATCACAACTTTAATCCCGACCTCAAAGAACTCCTTTTCGGAGAAGACGGCGACAAGAACGTCAGCCGCTATTCTCTGGTTTCCGCCACGGCGAAACTTGCCCGGGAGATCTCGGACGAAGCCAACGCCGACGGGGAGATCCTGACAGAAAAACCGGTCTCTCTGGCTCTGGAAAAGCTGCTCGACGGGGAATACACCATCGAAGAGCCGCTGGAGATCAGAGACCTTTAATCAACTAACACCCAGGGAGGGACCTATGGAGACCATGGGACTCGTTGCCGAAGTCGCGGTACAAAATACAGCATAACATTTTGACCGTCTGTTCGGGTACCTCGTCCCCGAAGCCTTTGCAAAGGAACTTCAGGTGGGCTGCCGGGTCATGGTACCCTTTGGAAAAGGGACCGTGCTCCGCCAGGCGGTGGTCATCCGTCTGCGCCCCACCGAAGAAGCGGTCCGGGAATCCGGTCTCCCTCTGGACAAGTACAAGTCGATCGCAGCGGTGCTCGATAAAACGCCGCTGATCGATCAAAATATGATCGAGCTTGCAGAGTACATGAGGGAGAGGACCTTTTGTACTCTTTTTGATGCCCTCAGGATCATGTTCCCGGCGGGAGTCAACCTGACCACCATGGCGGCCTTTTCTGTGGCCGATGCCTACCGGGGCTCTCAGGAGTTTTCCGGCGAGGAACAACTGGTGGTCGACTACCTGTCCCACCGGACCGGGTATGTCCGCAAGAAGATCATTCTCTCCGACCTGCTATTGGACCTCGATTCCGAGATTTTGGAAGACATGACCCATAAGGGAGTCCTCCTTCGGGATTACGATGCGGTCCGCACCGTGGGAGATGCCACGGTGCGCATGGTCCGTCTCACCGAGCAGGTGGGCAGTGAAGGAGACCTTGCCCACTGGCCGGAAAAGCTGACGAAAAAACAACTCGCCGCAGCGGAAGAACTGTTTCGCATTGGGACCTGCTCCGCAAAGGAACTTTGCTATTTCACCGGCGTCACGGAAGCGGTCCTCAAAGGCCTCGTGAACAAAGACGTCATCGAGTATTACGAGCAGGAAGTTTACCGGCGGCCCTATGAAGTGGGGAAACCCCGGTCCCCGAAAGAGATCCAACTGCAGGAAGACCAGCAGCAGGCCTTTGACGGGCTCGTGACCCAGTGGCAGGAAGGCGGCGGAGTCGGACTCCTCTACGGAGTCACCGGCAGCGGAAAGACTTCCGTTTACCTGAGGCTGATCGATGAAGTTTTTGCAGAGGGCAAGGGCATCATCGTCATGGTGCCGGAGATCTCCCTGACCCCCCAGACTCTGGACCTTTTCTACGAACGGTATGGAGACACGGTCGCCGTGTTCCACAGCGGGCTGTCGGCAGGGGAGCGTCTGGACGAATGGAAGCGGGTCCGGGAAGGCCTTGCACGCATCGTTGTGGGCACCCGGTCTGCCGTGTTTGCACCGGTGAAAGACCTGGGGCTCATCATCATGGATGAAGAGCAGGAACACACTTACCAGTCCGACCGCAGCCCCCGATATCATGCCCGGGACATTGCAAAGTTCCGGTGCGCAAAGCACGGCGGACTTCTGGTACTGGCCTCTGCGACCCCCAGTTTCCATTCCTTTGCCAATGCGGAGGCGGGACACTACCGCTTTTATGCCCTGCGGACCCGGTACGGAGAGGCACGGCTGCCGGACGTCGTTACCGTAGACCTTTGCAAAGAGCGGCAGAGCGGAAACAAGTCTTCCATCAGCCGGGTGCTTTTGGCGGAACTGAAGCGGAACCTGGAAGAGGGGAGACAGTCGATCCTCCTCATGAACCGACGGGGGTACAACACCTATGTGGCCTGTGAAGCCTGCGGCCACGTGGTGACCTGCCCCAACTGCAGCATCTCTCTGACCTATCACAACGCGAATCGCCGGCTCATGTGCCACTACTGCGGGTACTCCGTGCCCTTCTCCCGGGTCTGTCCCGAATGCGGAGAAGAGGAGGTCCGGTATTCCGGCAGCGGGACCCAGAAAGTGGAAGAGGAACTGGCAGAACTCCTGCCCGGGGTCCGGGTCCTTCGCATGGATGCCGACACAACGATGCAAAAATACGCCTATGACCGGAACCTCAATGCGTTCCGGCAGGGGGAATATGATATAATGGTAGGGACCCAAATGGTCGCGAAAGGCCTCGACTTTGAGAACGTCACACTGGTCGGGGTCCTGAATGCGGACAAGGAGCTCTACAACGATGACTACCAGAGCATGGAGCGCACCTTCGACCTGATCACCCAGGTGGTGGGGCGGGCCGGCAGAGGCCGGTATTCCGGCAAGGCGGTCATCCAGACCATGAACCCCGGCAACGAAGTCATCCGGTTCGCCCGAGAGCAGGACTACGAGTCGTTCTATTCCTATGAGATCGGCGTACGGAAAATCATGGTCTACCCACCCTTTTGCACTCTGGTCTCCGTCGGGTTCCGAGGGGTGAACCAGGAACGGGTGGAACAGGCGGCAGGGGTCTTCCTCGAAGGGCTGAAAAGCCGTCTGGAAGAGGGCGCCGATATACGGCTCATCGCCCTCGGTCCCATGCCGGAACGGGTCCTGCGAATGGGCGGGACTTACCGGTACCGCGTTCTTTTGAAATGTCGGTTCAACGCACCCTTCCGGGCATTTTTGTCAGAAACGCTTCGGGAGTTCATGAGGACTTCCGCGGCAGCCAATATCACCACCGTTGTCGAAGTGGACAACGGATAGAAAGAAGTACCATTATGGCCACCAGAAAAGTTGTTTTGAAAGAAGACCCGATCCTCCGGAAACAGAGCCGGACCGTCACGAAATTCGATGAACGGCTCTGGGAACTCCTGGACGATATGGCAGAGACCATGTATGCGGATGAAGGCGTCGGCCTTGCCGCCGTTCAGGTGGCGAGCCTCAAACGGGCCATCGTCGTCGCTATCCAGGACGGACGTGGCATCACCGAACTCATCAATGCGGAGATCACCCACCGGGAAGGCACCCAGTATGAGATCGAAGGCTGCCTTTCTATTCCCGGGGAATACTACGAGACGATCCGCCCGGAGAAGATCACAGTGGAATACGATGACCGCTACGGCGAGCACCATGTGGAGGACGCGGAAGGGTTCCGCGCCGTCTGCTACTGCCACGAGATCGACCACACCAACGGCATCCTGTTCCTCGACCGGCTGAACCCGGAACCCCATGACCGGGAAGAACTGGAAGAGCGGGCCCGGAAACGCCGTGCCGAAAAACAACCCACGGTCAAGTGAGAAAGGAAGAAAAACTTCTTGAAGATCGTTTTTATGGGGACCCCAGACTTCGCGGTCTCCTCACTGGAACGGCTCATTGCGGAAGGCCATGAAGTCGTCGGCGTCTTTACTCAGCCGGACAAGCCGCGGGGGCGGAAACACCTCCTGACCCCGCCACCGGTCAAAGAGTGTGCTTTGAAGCACGGAATTCCGGTCTACCAGCCGGAATCTCTGAAGAACGGCGAAGCTATGCCCATCCTCTCGGAACTGCAGCCGGACCTCATTGTGGTCGCCGCCTTCGGAATGCTCCTGAAGTCGGACGTTCTGCACTTCCCGAAATACGGTTGCATCAATGTCCATGCGTCCCTTTTACCGAAATACCGGGGGGCGGCTCCCATCAACAAATGCATTCTGGAAGGGGAG